>NZ_KV814399.1:0-17156 GCF_001813925.1 Corynebacterium sp. HMSC072D12 | reverse complement strand
GGTGTGGCTGCGCTCCCCGCTGGACCTCGCTGCGGCGGGCCACAGCGTGAAGGCCGCGGCACTGACCTCGCTCGGCTTCGGCCACGTCAGCGCGCTCATCGTCTACGCCCACCCCGGTGTGTTCGAGCAGACCGTGTCCCAGCAGCGCGGGTCGGACGCCGCCACCCAGTGGCGTGAGCGCGCCGAGCAGCGCCTGCGTGCTGGCCGCGCCCACTTCGAGGCCGGCATGCTGGGCCGAGCTCCGCTCTTCGAGGTCATCGAAGGTCGCCGCCTCCCGGCCCAGGATGCCAAGGCCGCCGAGATTGCCATGCTTCTCGACGACTCCGCGCGCCTCACCGAGGACGGCACCTACCCCTCCGCCTAAGGCACTAGCCCCTTGTAAGTGCGGCCTGGGGAGTTTCCTTTATTGTGCGGCCTCCAACCGCTCTTTGAAGCTGGTGGCTAGATCGAGAAGATCGACTGAATTATCTGCGGGCCGCTGTTGAGACAGGTTTCGCTGTGCGGCGCGCACAAGCGTTGAGAGCCTTCCGGTGTCGCGGGCCAGTGGGGAAGTGGTAGGCAGTTCTGCCTGCATTACCTGTAGGTGTTTGGCGGCGCTGTTGGCAGCGTCTAGCGCGTACTCGTAGTCTCCAGTATCCCCGTGGGCTTTGATAAACAAGGCGCACAGGTGCGCGCCCTGGGATTCACGAACGATGTCAGTCATTCTATCCCTACTTACTCAAGCCACTTCTGGCTTGGCCCTTTGAGGCTTTCTGAGGCCCGCCATGCAACTACCAAGATAGAAATCTGGAAGAAAATAATCACTGCGTTTGGTGCTCCTCCCACGCTCGAAATAATTCCGCCTACGGTTAAAAGTAGTAGAGCTACGCCCGTTAAAACGCCCCAAGTTGCGCTTCCCCTCCTGGCCAAGAAGAAAATGATAAAGCCCAGTAGCATTATCGGAAAACAAAGGCACATGGTCCACACTTCCAAACTCGCGCCGCTAGCAACTATTTGAAACATGGAGAATAGTGACCCTTGGATCAGCACCAGAGAAAAGTTTCCCAAAGTCTGTGGATTCCATTTATTTCGTCTTTGCCTGTCGTCAGAAGTAGTTGGTTCAACCTGCTCCCTTTTGGTCTGGTTGCCTTGTATTTCTGTCGAGTCCACAAAGAGGGGTGGTTTTCGCCTGTCGAGCATGGTGGTGATGGTGCACAGAATTATGAACGCAAGGGCCCACCAACTACCTGCTCGCGAAGACTGTTCTTGTCCACCGGGAACTGTCTTATTTCCGTCTTCCCGTAGGGGACTATTTTTACTTTGGCTCACAGACCCCAAGGCTACGTCAAACGATTGTTGTCTCTAGCCAGTAAGTGTGGGCGAAACTTTATGCACGTACGGAACGTTGTATGGGCATGACGATTTTAATATTAATTTTCATTTTGGCCGCTGTCGTACTCACCTATATCTTGCACACGCGCCGGAAAGAACGGGAGCGTCGCGAGCAGGAAGAGGCAAGGCGGGAGAAGCGCAACAGAGAGGCGCTTGATAAGTATTGCGAACGTTGGAGAAATCCATACACGGAAAACTAAGCACGTTCCAGACCCGGCCCTCTCCAAAAATGAAAGCATGAGGCACCCCAGGAACTGCAGCACGCGACGAAACAGCCTTTAGGCACGCGCTTAAAACCGGACACCGACTGCGTCAACAAGGCCAACGCCTCACCGATGCCGCAATTATCGATGCCTACGAACACGCCTACAACATCGCACACACCCACGGCGGCGCAGGACGCGACAACGAGATGCCACCCATGTGCGACCGCCAAACCATGCCTAGGAACAAAACTCGGGACACTTCAGGCCTCATGAACAATGCCAGCCACCGTTTCTTCACCCCTTTTTGCCTTCAACCAACGACAACGCGCGCCTAGACCCCAACATTAGACATATTCTTTATGAATGGGGTCCGACAAAAATACACCTAACGAAGAAAACGCACCAGAAGACACTTCCCCGAAAGAACACAATGCACTAGATAGGAAATCCCCTATAGAGAATCATTCCGAACAGGAAAAAGAGGTCGCTCAGAGTACAAGTGGCGCTTGGTTTGCTCGCCTCAAACGTCTTAGCGGCTTTCGGGGACCGATCCTTAAAAGTCAATGGCTCCGCAATGTTGGGGTGTCGCTCTTCGTGACCGCCCTGTTTGCGGGGGCGCAGCTTTGTCTCGCTAATAATCAAGCAAATACGGCAGAGCGGCTCGAAAATCTGCGATACGTTCGCGAGCGATCTCAAGTTACGACGCCAATTGATTTATCACCCCAGTGTCTAAGAACTGGCGAGTTCATACTCACCCCCGAGTCAACAACTACGAATTCCTCCGCAGACGATAAAGACCATTTCACTCCAGAACTGCCTTTTAAAGACTTTGACCTAAAGGGGCAGAACTTGAGCGGGCTTTGGCTTAACTGCGCAAACTTTAGTGAAGCAAACCTCGAAGGAGCAGACTTAAGCAACACATATTTGATAGGCGCAAATCTAAGCGGCGCGAATCTAAGAAACGCAAATCTAAAACACTCGCAGCTTCAGTTAGCGCGACTAGAGAATGCCGATTTGAGCGGTGCAGATCTGAGCGGAGCGAACCTATCGGGAACTCCTACAGACCTTTCGATTCTTGAAACTGCAACTTTGTGCGAGACCACTCTCCCAGAGGACAACCTAGGGCTAACACAGCAACAGAAAGAACGGTTACAAGAATTAGGTGCGACTTTCACTAAGGAAGAAGACGAAGAGCCATAACGCTCACGCCCAAATTGGGTACACCCATCTGTACGCGCTGACCTGCGGCGTTGTGGGTTGTGCCGAGCGTGCTGCCGGAGTCCCTTTCAGTGTCCCTGGGGTAGGAGCGGCCGCATGAAGGTGCGCTCTTACCGCAGGACGCACCCGGACTCGTCTCGAATCCGGTCAGCGGCGATGAAGTCCGGGTGGGTGCCGAACAAGGTGCGGTACTGCTCGTAGGCAGCCAGGCTGGGGAAGCTGAACAGGGATTCCGCACGGTCACTCACACCTTCCGCGGGTAGGTAGTACCCGTGGTGGGTGCCGCCGTGTTCGTCGACATGCCGCATCCAAGCGCGGGCGAACTGTTCAAAGGCTGCGATCTGGTCGGGGTCGATGGTGTAGTGGACGACACAGGTGATCACATCCACAACGCTAGGCCCACAGGCGCTCATTGGGGAGCCTTTGTCTGTGCGCCTCGTGGTGCAGCACACCAATCTGCCTGGTTTACCTGCGGAAATGCGTCAGTTCGCCAAGTTGGCGCCGAGTTCAACGGTGAGAACTCCGACGGCGATGAGGAGGATGCCGAGGGCCATGGTTCGGGTGAGGGGTTCGTGGAAGATGACCCGGGCGAGGATCGCGGTGAGAGCTACGCCGGATGCTGCCCAGATGCCGTAGGCGACGCCAAGGGCCATGCCGTCGGCCAAGGCGAGACTTAAGGCGACGAACGCCACGAGATACCCCGCGATGACGCCGATGAACCATTTCTTCACCCGGCCACCGTCGGAGGCTCGTAGCGACATGGTCGCGACGACTTCGGACAAGATGGCGCCTGCGAGGAAGATCCATCTCATGAGTTGACTCCTGCTTCCTGGGCTGCGGTTTGCTGAGCTTTCTGGGAGCCGAGTTCGACGGTGAGGACACCGCTGATGATCGCAACCATTCCAAGACCCATCACAGCGGTCAGAGGTTCACCGAAAATCGCGGCGGATAGCACGGCGGCGAGCACGACCCCGCTGGCTCCCCAGATGCCATAGGCGACGCCGATCTGCATTCCTTCGCGCAGGCAGAAGGTGAGGAAGACGAAAGTGCCGATGTATCCGGCAGCAACCACGATGTACCAGGATGGGTGATTGAGCGCCGCCTTGAGAGACAGCGTCGCCGCCACTTCGGTAGTGATGGCGCCAGCGAGCAGGAACCACTGCTTCATGGGGTTGTTCCTTCGATCAGGGAGCGAATGCTGGAGACGACGGCTTCGAGATCCGCGCCGTGGAGGGTGGACACACCTGTGGCCTGGGCGCCCCAGAGTCCGTCGGCGGCGAGTCGGGCGGTGGTCAGCCTGGCTCGGGTGGCGGCGTCGAGATCGTCCGGGAGTTCGAGCCAGCGGCCCATCCGCGTAGTCCACGGTTCGGTGAGTTCGGGCCGGTACGTCGCTTGGCCCCAGATGATGAACTCGGCGCGCTTGGCGACCCCGTGGGCGGCGACGTGAAGGTAGCTCAGGAGCCGCTCGGTGGCGTTGGCGTTCTCGAGGGGCTTGCCAAGGGTGGCAGTCATGTCGTTCTCGACGTTGGCCGCAGCGTGGTCGACGATCGCGGCGAGCAGTACGTCGCGGTTGCGGAAGTGATATAGCAATCCCGGTTTGGTGAGCCCGGCCTCGTGGGCCACTGCGTCAAGGGTAATGTCGCCACCCTCCG
This sequence comes from Corynebacterium sp. HMSC072D12, assembly GCF_001813925.1. Classification (NCBI taxonomy): domain Bacteria; kingdom Bacillati; phylum Actinomycetota; class Actinomycetes; order Mycobacteriales; family Corynebacteriaceae; genus Corynebacterium; species Corynebacterium sp. HMSC072D12. Next base: position 12,709 of record NZ_KV814399.1, on the reverse strand, counting down.
CTGCGTTCATGACGCGGAGGGCAGCTTCCAGGATCTCGGAGCGCTGACTGGTTCGCATATAGCTAACTTTACCATTTGGTAGGTGAAGCCTTCAACTGCGGGCGCTGGTAGGGGCACCTGGGGTACACCCTAATTTTACTAGCATCCATGCCCGCAAGTTGCATGTAAAATAGGGTAGATTCAGACATTGTTTTACACATGTACAGCAGGACCTAGGCCTTAGATTTACAGAAGGTGGTGAGTGTGGTGTTGTCGCCGGATGGTTTCCATATTGAAAGCCATATTGACGCAGTGCCCGCGTTAGCGCGGGTGAAAAACTGCATGGTGGATTGTCGTCGGGGCAGCAGGCGTTGGGCAGGATTGTGCAATCCTTACTTGCTGACGCTGACGCTCTCGACGGTATTCAGCTTTATGCCCTCTCGGATGCAATCGAGTCGTATCGTGATGCGATCATCGCCCAGGAGAATGCTGCCTTTGACCCCCTGCGGGGCGAAGACTAATGGCCAATGACCCCGGCTCACGCGGGCAGCGGGTGGGCTATATCCGCGTTTCCACGGTGGAGCAGAATAGTCAGCGCCAGAAAGAACTACTCAATGCTTCCGGCAGGATCGACCGATTCTTTGAAGATAAGATTTCTGGCCGCACGAAGACTGAGCGTCCTGGGCTTGGGGAGTGTATGACCTATGTGCGTGACGGTGACGAGCTCGTCGTCTCGTCGATTGATCGCCTCGCCCGATCACTTACGGACCTTCGCGGTATCGTTGATGAGCTCACCGGAAAGGGTGTGACTGTTACTTTCCTGCACGAGCACCTCACGTTTGCGAAAGACACCACGGACCCGCGTGCGGATCTAATGCTCGGCATCCTCGGCAGCTTTGCGGAGTTTGAGCGGGCCATTATTCGTGAGCGCCAGGCGGAGGGGATTGCACTGGCGAAAAAGGCCGGCAAATACAAAGGGCGCAAACCCGCTCTTAGCCCGGGCCAGGTAGCGGAGATTAAGCGGCGCGTTTCGGCAGGGGAGTCGAAAGCAGCACTAGCGCGGGAATTCGGAGTCACCCGCCCTACGGTGTACCGGGCGTTGAAGAACGCATAGATGCGGCGATGGGGGCGGGTGAATATACGCCCCACGGTGCTTGCCACATGGCAGGACATTGACTGTTCCAGGCACGCCTACAGGTAGCCTTACGCACGTTTCCCCTCGTGGGCGGCTTTTACAAGGGTGTCGAAGGCACGCCCCCAGGTCTCGTTAGGGATAACTGCTAACGTTATTTCCGGTTCACAATCACGCCCCGCTACTTACGGTGGGGTGTGGGTGTGACTTCCTCGTCGGTGCGCGGTAAGGCCCGCGCGTGACGTGGGCTGTCCCGCGCGCCCTTTTCAGGCGAGCGGACAACCCTACGACGCAAAAGGGAGGTAGACAATGGGTAAGCACTCATTGGATACACCCGGTCGCAAAAGAAAAGACCTTGACGCCACGAAGCTTATCCGGCTCGATGTGGCAATCAAGGTCATAACACTTGCGACCGTAACAGTGAAGCTCATTGCAGTTATGCTTCACGTGGGTCTTTAAGGCCCGAGGGTCTCAACCGACTGGTACTCGGTTGGGGCCCTTTTTATTGTGCAGCCACAATTCAGGGACGAACCGTGCTGTCGTATTTTAGGCTAATGCGCGCGCGGAGGTTTCGCAATACTCCCACACTAAGCCCGTAGACCCATTTCCTACTGCAATCGGAAAGCTGTGTAGCCGTGTATCGCCTTTTGTGCGCTCGTGAGGTCTCGCTAGCGTGTGGTTTTACCTGCACTTTCTCCGTCTGGGCGACGTTCACCGAATAAAGAGAAAGGGCGCTCCCACCTGTGGGGCGCCCTTATTTGTTCTTTTTAGAAGGGGAGTTTGAGGCCAGGGATAAGACCCGCGAAGGCAGCGCCACCAATGGACAGTGCAATAGTGAGTACTACGCCGATAACACCGGCAATAATCCCAGCGGTGGAAGAACCACCACTAAAAGCAGGGGTAGACTGCTTATCGTCAGCTGCATCCGTTCCGGTATCTACCCCAGGTAGTTGGGGATTTCCCGTTTCCTTCGGAGTGGTTGGTTTGGGCACAACCTTCCTAGCCTGGACACTATTGGTGATGACCTTAGAGGTTCCGTCTGAGAAAGCTACCTTGTAGACAAACTCCCCGTTTCCCTCGACCGGAGGAATAACGGTAAACGTATTTCCTTCCTGCTTTACATTCCAATCTTGCGGCACTTTCAAGAGGGTCACCGAAGCTGTGGAAGGAATATCCAAAACTTTTACGGTAGTAGTCATGCCGACTTCAATAACACCTTTGTCAATAGTCGGATTGTGCTGGAGCTTTTCCGCAGGATGAACAGTGAAAGTATGCGTTACTACCTCAGTCGATCCATCAGGGTATTCGACAGCGAGATCAACAGTTGTTGACACTGTCTTTCCGTAGCGATCAGATTCCGAGAATAGCCAGAGCCAGACTTCCCCGTTCTCAAACACTATGACGGAGAGCTCACCTTCCTCATTACCCCCGCCAGACACGCCCGGATTAAGGGCAGTCAATTTCGTCCCGTAGGGTACCCCTTTAACGGAAATTCTTTCTGTGAGTTTGTCCATTCTGCTCCACTCGGGAAAGGCGGGCTGGAATTGGTCAGCCATGGTCTTCTTCGCGGTGGCGGTCTGAGCCGTAGCGACCGGGGCAGCAACAGCTGTTGCCGAGGCGGTAGAGAGGCAGCATAGAGCAGCGACGAGTGCTCGCTTTTTCATGCGAAATCTCCTTGAGAGAACAGGGGATGGAAGAAGTTTATAGTACCCCGGCATTGCGCTTTTCTTTACTGCTCACCCCCCTAACAACAAGCCCTAGCAGCAAGCCTAGGACGTCCGCTCAGAAGCGGGCCTCCTCGGCTTCTTTCTGCCTGCGCATATATCACTTCGTGATAGTTTTCCCATAAGGCACCGTTTACCTAATTGCGAGACTTCCACGAACCAGGGGTGAAACATGGATATTGAGAAGTTCCTCATCACAGCAGTCGGCGTGCTCAGCGTCGTTTCCCTTGCCGGCTGGCTCTTCGCTGATTACGAGTGGTCAACCAGGGCCACAACGGTTATGGGGTTTGGGTTCCTTATCTCGGCACTGATTAATAAGCGCGGGCAAGACAAGGCTGCGGGCCACCGCCGGGTAACTGAAGAATCTACGCAGTGACAGCGTGCCGGGCACGCAACGTGGAAGGTACGCACTCCCTCGACTTCACAGGTGCCCTATCTGCCAAACTTAGCGCCGATCCACGCGGCAACGCGGGGGCAAGGTTTTGGCGTCTAGGAGCGTTCCCCGGCTAGCTGCTTTCCCCAGGTCCAGTAGCCATGCGGCGATTATTATCGGGACTCATCGGACGCTCTCTTGAAAGAAGCTACTCATGACCCAACCTCCGTATCCGCCGCACGCTCCACCCCCAAGCCCCGGTCCACAGTGGCCGCACCAGTACGGTGTTCCGCAGCAACCGCCTCAACCGCAGCAGCCACAATCCGATGTTCTGGGGATCATCGCCTTCAGCTTGGCGCTGCTCGGATTCGTGTTCACCTGCCTACCCTTCACGTTCCTCATCGACGGACTTGTCATGGTCTCCGCCATCATCTTGGGCTTTACGGGTTTGTTCATGAAAGACCAGAGGAACTTCTGGCCCATCGTCGCGCTCTGCACCGCGGCGGTCGGGGCGGTCCTCGGCTTCATCATTCAGATCGCACTTACCTTCGGCTTGTTTGTGCTGTTTGAGTAGGGTCCTCGTGGGATAACACGTTGACGAGCTCCTCGACGGAACATTTCGATCACGCATAGGCGGGGCCCGGCCCCTAACTATTGAAGTAGCGCTCTCACTATTCAGGCTGTTCCCGCCGCGCATTATCTGAAATCTCACGCGCTCTCTGCTCCAAGCTCTCCTGGGCGCGGGCCTGGGCTTGGGAGGAGCTATCGGCACGCGGCGGGGCTTGGATGAAGCGCTCGGAGTGCATTCCCAGCTGCAGCTCCTTAGCGCGCAGCACCTCGGCATCAATCTTGATGCCGACGATGAGCACCGTGTTCATCAGCCACGTGGCCACGAAGACCGCCATGACGGTACTCAATGCACCATAGGCGCTGGCCGCGGCAAGATACTTCAGGTAAAGGCCTACCAATCCCCAGGACACAACCGTGCCCACGAGCGCCACCACGGAACCGGAGGTAATCCACCTAAAGCGCCCGGGCCGCACGTTGGGGCTGAAGTGATACAGCACCGCGATGAGCGTGAGCACCACAACCACGGTGACTGGGAAGCGCAGCCAGTTCCACACTGGGAGGAAGATTCGCACCAGGTACGTGGCGGCATCTTCTAGTCCTACGTTGCGTGCAAGCGGAATCAGCCCCTCATTAAGAACTGCATCACGCAGCAAGTTGGCAAAGAGCACGATGACCGCGCCCACCACAATGACTGCTGTCAACCCCCACATCAGCGCCCACGTGCGGATGATGCCCCGGCCCTCCACCCGGCCGTACACGGTATTAGCCGTGCGCGAGAAGGCCCGCACATACGCCGACGCAGAAAACAACGAAATGGCCAGGGAGATGACCAGTGCCAACGTGCCCTGCGCGCTGGAGCCGATAATCGTGCCGACTACTGTATGGGCCTGCTCAGAAAGCGAACCTGGGACGTACTGCTCAATGAACTCAGAAGTCAGCTGCTCCACTTCCGCTTGGCGGGAGGAAAAGATGAGCGTGGCAATGGAGTAGGCGGCCAGCACTGTTGGCGCAAAAGCCATGAGCGTGAAGTATGTCATCCCGGCGGCGCGGTCCATGAAGGCATCGTGGAAGAAGTCATTCCACGTGCGCCGGATGATCAACCCCCAGCTTTCCTTGCGCAGGCGATTACCTTTGGCGAGGGGATTGTGTTCTTCATCGTGGCCCTGGACCTCAAGGATGGTCGGGCCCTTAAACGGCACGATTGTCTCTGGCTCCTCGGCCGACGTAGCGTTGCCTCGGGTCTCCTCTTCGCTCATATCTGACCAGCGTATGCGGCACAGCCCGCATTCAGGGGAAGGACACTCAGGCCACAGGCTAAGCCGTGGTTACACTGGGGAGGCATGACTGAGAAGAATACCGAGAACAAAATCAACGTAAAGTCCTTCGAACTCGATCACCGGCTTGTCGACGCCCCCTATATCCGCGTCGCCGACCGCACCGACCTGGGAGGCGGGGTCGAGATTATCAAGTATGACCTGCGCTTCTGCCAGCCCAACAAAGAGCACCTCGGTACCGAGGCACTGCACTCGGTCGAGCACATGATGGCCAACTTCATGCGTAACTACACCGACAAGCTCATCGGCTTTGCCCCAATGGGTTGCCGCACCGGCTTCTACGCCATCACCAACGGCATGGAGCAGGATGAGCTGCTCCGCGCTGTCGAGGGCGCGCTCAATGACATCCTCAATGCCACCGAGGTTCCCGCCGCCAACGAGGTGCAGTGCGGCTGGGGCGCCCACCACTCACTTGAGGGCGCGCAGGAGGCCGCACGCAACTTCCTCGCAGCCAAGGATGAGTGGCTTAACGTCATGGCCTAGCTGCTCAGCCACTCCACTTCTTCTTAAATGCTCACCCCTAGCCAGATGGGCTCCGGCTCCAGAGTCACGCCGAAGGCCTTCTGCACCCCGGCGCGGATATCGCGGGCCAACGCAACGATATCGTCCGCAGTGGCCTCACCGCGGTTGGTCAGCGCCAGGGTGTGCTTGGTGGACAGCGTTGCCTTCGCACCCGACTCTTCACCTGGGTAGCCCTTGGCAAAGCCGGCGCGCTCGATGAGCCACGCGGCGGAAAGTTTTTCCTTATCTTCTCCAGATACGGTGGATAGCACCGCATGTCGGGGCATGCGGTCGGCATCCTCGTCGCCGCGGGCGGCGCGGACGGTGGCTTGGATGGAATCGGCAAGCTCGGGCTCGACGATGGGGTTGGTAAAGAAGGAGCCGGCAGACCAGGTGTCGTGGTCTTCTGGGTCGAGCACCATGCCCTTGCCACGGCGCAGCTTCAGTACTTCCTCGCGGACTTCCGTGACCGGGCGGCGCTCACCGGGGTTCTGAGTGAGCTGGCCAAAGCGCAAGGGCTTGGACAGGCCGTCGGTGGTCAGCTGGAGCTCAATAGCCAGCACCACGCCGCGCCCGGTGAACTTCAGGTTGGAGTAACGGTAGGCCAGCTCTAATTCTTCCGCCGGTACCCACTGTGCGGTCCGGGTGGCGCGCTCGTAGAGGTAAACCTGCGTGAGGACATCGGAGGTCTCTGCGCCATAAGCGCCGACATTCTGCACCGGCACGGCACCCGCATTGCCCGGGATGCCGGAAAGACACTCGATGCCGCCCAGGCCGCAGTCCACGGTCAGGGCCACCACGTCATCCCACACCGCGCCCGCATCAGCGCGCACGAGTCCGTTGGCCACGGTGACGTCGATGTCCTCGAAATCGAGGCTGACCACCACGACATCGAGCTGACCTTCCGCCACCACAAGGTTGGAGCCGCCGCCGACGACGAGGTAGTCCTGGGAGGCGTCGTCAAGCGCTGCCAACGCAGCAATGGCAGCCTCAGCACTGTCGCAGCGCACCGTCACCAGCGGGGCACCGCCGATGCGCAACGTCGTGAGATCGGCGAAGGTGGTCTCGGAATCCAGCGTGACTCCGTCAATGTCAGCGAGGGTCAGGAATTTATCTAGCACGTCTACCAAGGTAGTCTGTAACTCATGTCAACCCGTAGCGAAAACACCGTTATCATCAACCAGCCCATCGATAAGGTGCACAAGGCACTGACCACTCAGGAGTACTGGGACTTCATCGTGGCCAAGCTGTCCCCGGAACCGGGTACCGTGCACGAGTTCACCGGCAACACCGCTGTGCTCTACGAAATTCTTCCGACCTCCCTCCTACCGGAGGCTGTTCGCGCCATGGTCTCCCAGGACCTGAAGGAAAAGCGCACCGTGACCATCGGCGAGGTTGTCGATGATCAGATGTCCGTCTCCTTCCTCGCTGACGTCAAGGGCACCCCGGTCGACTTCAAGGGTGACATCACCTACAAGGCCCAGGATGAGACCACCGTTCTGGATTACGTCACCGAGGTTTCCGTCAACATCCCGATGATGGGCGCTGCCATCGAGCCGAAGGTCGCTGAGGCTCTGCAGGAGCTCTACACCAACGAGGGCAAGCTCACCGAAGAGTGGATCTCCAACAACCTCTAAACAACTCCCTACACCACAGTTGTTGCCATGGCCGATCACGCGCATAACCTGAAGGCTCAGGAAAGCGCTGGTCGGCCTTTTGGCGTTATTACCCGCGGCACCACCAATCCCAACCGCCTGCGCCGCTGCGATCGCTGGATGGTGGCGCACCCGGAGATCTCTTCGCTACTGCGCTCCACGGATGATCCGCTGGCTCTCGACGTCGGCTACGGCGCCTCCCACACCACCACGGTGGAGTGGGCCGGCTGGCTGCGCGGTGTTAACCCGAGTACTCGGGTAACGGGCCTGGAGATTTCCCCCGAGCGCGTCCTGCCGCCGCGCGATGGCGTGACCTTTGAGCTCGGCGGGTTTGAGCTCGCTGGCTACCGCCCGCACCTGGTGCGCGCCTTCAACGTGCTGCGCCAGTATGACGTCGACCAAGTGGAGAAGGCCTGGAACACGGTGACCTCGCGTCTTGCTCCAGGCGGCTTCTTCGTGGAGGGAACCTGCGACGAGCTGGGGCGCAGGGCAGCCTGGGTGCTTCTCGATGCCTCCGGCCCGCGCACCCTAACCCTCGCCTGGGATCCCTTCGACGTTCAGCGTCCCAGCGATATCGCGGAGCGCTTGCCCAAAATCCTCATCCACCGCAACGTGCCGGGTGAGCCAATCCATGAGCTCTTGCAAGCGGCCGATGCCGCCTGGGACCGCGCCGCCGGCTGGTCTCCTTATGGACCGCGGGTGCGCTGGCGCATGGCGCGTAAAGAACTCCGACAGACAGTGCCCATCCATCCGGTGAACCGCCGCCTGCGGGATAACGTGCTCACAGTGGATTGGGAACTCGTAGTTGGCCAACTTTAAGCCCGTGCGCCACACTAGTAGTCATGGCTTCTTCTAAATCTCCCGCCTCAACGGCCTGGAAAATTTTCATCGGCGTGCTCGTTGCACTCCTGCTCATCATCTTGGTAGCTGAGCTCGGTATACGCTGGTTCTTGGGCTCACAGATGAAGAGCGAATTCACCCAGTCCGCCAAGGAGCAAGGCGTGGAGACCTCCGAGGAACCGGAGGTGAGCTTTGGTGCCAGCCCCATGGTCTTTGGCATGCTCAACGGCAAGATTCCGCAGATGGATATGAAGACCCCGTCCACGCTACAGATTGAGGGCACTAACATCATCGGCCAACCGGCCGCTGATATTCACGTCGAAGACATGACGCTGTCCCAGGAGCCGGTCGCGGGCACGCTGCGGGCTTCGACGACGGTCCCGGATCAATTCCTACTGGCCAGCTTCCAAAAGGCTATTGCTGAGCAGTCCGGCTATGACGCGCTGGGCAACCTCGTGGTGACCGCGATTACCGCCAACGATGCCGAGGATGACCTCGAAGTGGAATTTGCCGGTGGCCTGGCCACGCTCTCGCTCAAGCCGGAAGCTCGCGACGGCAAGCTCGCCATCGATGCGAAGGAAGCATCGCTCTTCGGCTTCGACCTGCCCGAGCAGGCCACCTCCGCGATTTCGAATGCCTTGGCCGAAGGCATGGAGGAACAGCTCGCGGGCCAGCAGCTGACCTTCGAATCCGTGGATGTTGGGGCTGGCGAACTCACGCTCACCCTCATTGGCCACGACGTTCCGATGAGCGAGCTCGATTCCGCTACCGCACCAGCACAGCAGGCACCGGCTAATTAAGACCTAAGACTCTCCACGGAGAGTTGCGTATCCAGGGCTTCGTCGTCTGAAACGACGGAGCCCGTTTCAATGAGGCACTGATAACCTGCCTGTTCGGCAGCACGCAGATACTCCGCCACCGGCAGAGCTGGATGCTCAGGAAGAATGAGACCCAAGCGCACGGGCAGCGGGCAGGCCTCGCGGAGGGTGACGAGCTCGGAGAGGAGCGAGGTGGCATCCCCTAGCAGCGCATCCACCGCAACCCACACCTCGGCCGCACCTGATTGCACGGCCAGCCGCGCTTCTGCCGCCTTCACCAAAGAGTGGTGGCGCCCGGTGGGATAGCCGGCAACTGCAATGACGTGCTCGGCGCCCTCGGCGGCAATCACATGGTGCGGGGAAACAAGCACTCGCTGCTGCCCCGCGGACTGAGTTCGCACCTCCTCCAGGGAGGCCTCAAGCAGGTTCAGCATTAGTAGGAATAATCGCCGTTGATGATGGCCTTGAGCTGCGGGCGCACATCGAACCAGTAGATACCTGTGATGATGGCGCCAATCCAGCTAACAAAAGGCAGCGGCAGGTTCATCACCAGGGCGGAACCGACGAGCAGCCCGACCCATACCCACTTGTTCTGGCGGTCACCGGCGCGGAAGGCGTCCTCCCGCGTCATCGCTGCCAGGACGGCACCAAAGAGGGCGAAGAGGGATACCGCCATGAAAATGTACTGCGGTATCGACGCAATGGTGTTAAGAAAAGTGTGCATCAAGAAAGACTAACTAGTTCTCGTCAACTACTTCGCCGTCAATGACATCGTCATTCGGCTTCGGGGCATAAGGGTTGCGCGGGCTTTGCGGCTCCTGCGGCTGCTGGGCATGCTTGCCCTCCGCGCGCTGCTCCTTGGCATTGTTGATAGCGCCCTGCACCCCCTCACGGGTCTCGGTGAAAGCAGTGTTGAAATCCTCACGGGCCTTCTCGAAGGACTCCGAGTTGCGGGTCTCACGCGCTGCGGAGGACACGGACTCCCCCAGGTTCTTCGCCGTGGAGGTCACGCGGTCGAAGAAGGACTCCTCCTTCGCAGTGCCATCACCCATGCCCGCCTCATCGGCGGCGCGGGCAATGCGATCCGCCTGCGCGCTCTGGGCTTGGTTCTGGCGCTCCTCCTTGAAACGGCCACCAAAATCCTTGGCCACATCAAAAGCAGAGGAACCGGCATTCTTGATTGAGTCAAATACGGACATGGTCGTCACTCCTTGTTAGACGCCAAAAAGCAGATGATTAACAGTGTAGATAACCAACCCAGCCAGTGCACCCACGACCGTGCCGTTAAGGCGAATGAACTGCAGGTCCTTGCCCACCATGAGCTCGATATTCTCGGAAGCCTCCTGGGCATCCCAGCGCTTAATGGTCTCTGGAATAATCGCGATGATCTCCGGTGCAAATTTCTCCACCGCGTAGCGCGCGGCCTTGTCCACCAGCTCGTTGGCCTGGGCCAGGAACTCCGAATCCTCCAGCAAGCGGTGCGCCAATTCCTTCACCTTGGCGGTGATCTTCTGACGCAGGAAGGACTCTGGGTCGGTGAGCTGCTCAATGAGCGTAGATGAGACCGTCGCCCACATCGCCGCCGGTGCCTTCTGTGCCTGCTCCGAGGCCAGCATCTCCTGCTTAATTCCCTCGATGCGCCCGCGCATGTCCTCATCCCACTGCAGGTCCGAGGCCAGCTTGGATAGGTTGCGGCGAATGGCCAGGCGGGCCTCGTGGTTGCCGTTGCGGCGCACCTCATCGGCGAATTCCACGAGCTCTGCATAGACCTTCTCCCCCACCATCTCGCGGGCAAAGCGCGGCGCCCAGCCGGGCATGCGCTCATCAATGGCGGTGACCACCGTGGATTCCATGCCGAGGATCTTGCCGTGTGCCCAGTCAATGAGGTCATCCTCCAGCGGCCGTGCCTTGCCTTCCGCGATATAGCCCTCCAGCAGGCGTCCCAGCGGCGGCCCCCACTCCGGCTCTGCCAGACGGTCCATGACTTGGGTGCGGATGAACTGCTCTGCCTCCGCCGGGTCGAGGTCTGCGACCACGCTGGCTGCGCGCTCACCAATCCACGCGGAGACCTCCTCCGCCCGCCCAGGCTCCACGCCCTGACGCGCCAGCCACAGCGGTATCTCCGCCTCCCGCACCTTGGCGCTGAGCGCATCCGCGGTGAGGAAATTCTCCTCCACGAAATCCTTGAGCGCATCACCCACGCGGTCCTTGTTGTTGGGGATAAGCGCGGTGTGCGGGATGGGTAGCCCCATGGGGCGGCGGAACAGCGCGGTCACCGCGAACCAGTCCGCCAGTCCACCGACCATTCCTGCCTCCGCCGCCGCGCGCACGTAGCCCACCCAGACGGGAGCCCCGCTTGCCGACGCCTGCCACCACGAGCACCCCAAAAAGATCACCGCCGCAGCAATCAGGAAAGACAGCGCAATCGCCTTCCAGCGGCGCAGGTCCGCCCGGCGCGCCTCCTGGTTTCCTGGCTGCGGCACAAACGACGTCTGCGACGCCGACGTTTCCCGAGCCGGCTCAAGCCCTGCGTCTGCGCGGTGCGTCATGGGTTGGTTCTCCTTGGTGGGGGTAAACGAGGCTTCGTGATGGATAGCGAATCCATCAATCAACATTAGCGTGCGTAACGGACACACTCGATAGCCAGCAACACTAAGATCAACTCCTAGCTTTATGAATGCCAGCCTGCCGAGGGCCCGTTGGTGGTGCCGTAGATGAACCGTCCGGGGACCTGAATCGCTTTCAGCGCCCGGTAGCAGGTCGGGTCGGGGTATCCTTCGACATTCTTCTTCGGTATTCTGATATCAAGAAGCACAGTGGTGGTCATCTGGCGTCCTTGCCTTCACGCTCGATCACCGGCAGCAGGCCACGGGTGTTCTTCGACAGGCCATAGATGAACAGGCGGCCTTTCTGCGTCCAGTACATGTGGGTGTGGGTCTTTCCCTCGTCGTACTCGTGCGTCTTGGATTGGGTGTACCCCTGCTCAGCAAACTTAGCGTAGAGGAACCAGCGCCCGGACTGGTGAAACTGCACCTGCTCCTCGCGCAGAATCTGGTTGAGCTTCTTCGCCGACAGGCCGTAGTCCTTGGCGATCTCGGTAGTGGTGATCAGCGACGACGACGCCAGCACCACGTCGTAATAGGACACCTTCGGTGCCGCCCTCAACAGGGCTTGTTCGGCGGCAAGTCGCTTGGAGGAGACGATCAGCCGGTTACAGGTCGCCTTCGCTGATGAACCTGACCTGCTGGATGCCACCAGCCGTTTCAAGAGGGTAGTGACTCACGACCCCTTGCAGTGACGCGCCAGGGCATCTTTCGTGTTGGCGTAGCCGAGGGCGGTGGCCACGTCCTTGCCGTAGAACAGGACCTGCCCGCCCGAGGTGATGGTTCGGATCGTACCGAACTCGTGGTTGGTGAACGCATGTAGCGTGGTAGCCATGACCTGCTCCTTTTCTGAGAGCCGGGTAGACAATCGCAGGCGCGGGGTGCGCCAGGCTCTCATCTATCAGGCACGGCAGGCACCGAAACCGGACACGGTGTGAGGAAGGCTCTCGCCCATACGCCCCCGATCCCCGACAAATCCGGACGGGTCAGAGGGCACACTGGTGTGTGAACCTACCGATGGCTCCGTGGCCCGTGCTCTTGCTTCGGCGTCATCAACCAGGTAACCTCGTAGTCAACATGACCGGTTCCGCTGCCCGCCTCGGTGGGAGTCCAGGGCCGGTCTTTGTTTTCGTATCAAACAGGGGTGCGCGTGGGCTTAAGGGACATTTTGTGTGGATTT
>NZ_KV814398.1:0-1278 GCF_001813925.1 Corynebacterium sp. HMSC072D12 | reverse complement strand
TTCCAACGGCCCGATCTGTGAAATCAACACTGGATAGTCCTAGGTCTGTGATAGGAGGACTGCTGCTGGTGCGGTAAGGCCAATTCCTATGGTTAATAGGAATCGGCCGTCGTGTGACGTGTGCGGCCATGGACTGGTTAAGAACGGCAAAACCGCGGCAGGAACCCAACGCTGGCTATGTCCTAAATGCAACGTTTCATCGATTAATACCCGCGCACACACCAGCGAGATTCGGCATTTCAAAATCTTTATTGACTGGATTCTTTCCGGCGAATCTGCAGACCATTTAGCCAAGCGCCTTGGGGTAACAAGGCGGACTTTGACCCGGTGGTTCAAGCTGCTGTGGTTTATCACCGTGCCCACTTCTTCTGACCCCTATCGTGTTTACGATCAGGTCTTTATCGACGGCACCTACTTTCACAAGAAATGCCTGCTGGTAGCCTGCACCGACACACACGTCATCGCCTGGCACTGGTGCCTGCGTGAAAGCTCATACGAGTACCTGAAACTGCTCGACAAAATCGCGCAACCACTCATCGTCACCACCGACGGGGCAGGCGGAGCCCTCAAGGCACTGCGCACTAAATGGCCCGACGTTGCCATTCAGCGCTGCCTAGTCCACGTCCAACGCAACACTTTTGCTGATATCAGCCGCAACCCGATTCACCCAGCCCATAAAGCAATCCGGAAACTGGGCTACATGCTTATCCAAGTACACAACCGTGAAGATGCTGCGCGGTTTACAGCTGCAGTCCACCACACCCGCATCACCTTTGCTGATTGGCTTAAAGAGCGAACCTACCGCAGTGCTATACCAGCAGGCCAAGTACCGAAATGGGTCAGCCCCAACCAGAAATGGTGGTACACCCACCGCAACGCCCGCAGGGCTCTAAAACGGCTAGAAAAGCTCATCCACACAGGACAGCTATTTACTTTCCTTGACCCGTCTAAAGGTGTCACACAAGACTTAAAAGCCACCACGAACCTGCTGGAAGGCGGCATCAACAAACAACTCAAAGACCTAGCAGGAAACCATCGTGGCATGTTCGATGAGCATCAGCGCATCACCATGGACTGGTGGCTCTACACCCACACCGAAGACCCTGTAGCGCCACTGGAGTTAGCCAAGCAACAAGACTTCGGACGCCAAGGAGAAAAAGCAGCACGCGCAGCCTGGGCAAAAGAAGAACTCACACGACGCGGCCACCCAGACGGGCGACCAGCCACATACGACATCCACATCGACAGCGAATGGAACCCCAGCTTAGGCATAAGAAA
>NZ_KV814397.1:0-1659 GCF_001813925.1 Corynebacterium sp. HMSC072D12 | reverse complement strand
TTTTTCATGTGCGTGGTGGTTGAGTGAACGATTGTTTTGCTGCCACCGTATTGTTAATCGGGTGGAGATACATCTTAACCAGAATGGTTGACTAACATTTTTTAAAAGTACGTGGTGCATTGTTGGGTGTCTGGGGCATTGTTCCCTGGTTGTTTAACCCACATGAGCTTGATGGTCGGAGTGCTTAATGTTCTGGTTGTTGGGCTGGTGTGGGGTGTTGTGTGAGAACTGTATAGTGGACGCGAGCATTAAACCATGTGCTTGCTGCTGATACGTGCTTTGTGCGTGTGTTGGTGGTGGGTTGTGGTTTGTGTGATTTCTTTGTTCTTTTGTGTTTTGTGTGTTCACACCAGCATTGTCTTCTGCTGCTTTTGTGGTGGTTGCCTTGTTGGTTGTGTGTTCGTTATTTAGGGCGCATGGTGGATGCCTTGGCATGCTGAGCCGATGAAGGACGTGTAAGGCTGCGTTAAGCCTCGGGGAGTTGTCAATAAAGCGTTGATCCGAGGATGTCCGAATGGGGAAACCTGGCACCTGTTATGGGGTGTTACCCTTCAGTGAATTCATAGCTGTTGTGGGGGTTTACGCGGGGAAGTGAAACATCTCAGTACCCGTAGGAGAAGAAAATAAAATATGATTCTGCTAGTAGTGGCGAACGAACGTGGATGAGGCTAAACCGTGTGCATGTGATACTTGGTAGGGGTTGTGTGTGCGGTGTTGTGGGCCCCAATGGACGGTGACTACCATCATCGTGCTTGTGTGTTGTTGTTAGGTGAAGTGGTGTGGAAACGCCTACCGTAGAGGGTGATAGTCCCGTAGTTGAAGGCTGCAATGCATGGGTTGTTGGGTTGCCCGAGTAGCAGCGGGCTCGTGGAATCTGCTGTGAATCTGCCGGGACCACCCGGTAAGCCTAAATACTCAGTGTGACCGATAGTGTATGAGTACCGTGAGGGAATGGTGAAAAGTACCCCGGGAGGGGAGTGAAATAGTTCCTGAAACCATGTGCTTACAATCCGTCAGAGCACTTTTTGTTGTGTGATGGCGTGCCTTTTGAAGAATGAGCCTGCGAGTCAGCGGCATGTCGCGAGGTTAACCCGTGTGGGGTAGCCGTAGGGAAACCGAATCCTAATGGGGTGTTTTAGTGGCGTGTCCTGGACCCGAAGCGGGGTGATCTACCCATGGCCAGTGTGAAGCAGTAGTAAGATGCTGTGGAGGCGCGAACCCACGTAGGTTGAAAACTGCGGGGATGAGCTGTGGGTAGGGGTGAAAGGCCAATCAAACTCCGTGATAGCTGGTTCTCCCCGAAATGCATTTAGGTGCAGCGTCGCATGTAGCTTGGTGGAGGTAGAGCTACTGGTTGGTTGAGCGGGACTACAATCTTAGCAATGTCAGCCAAACTCCGAATGCCATCAATTGTGTTGTGCGGCAGTGAGACTGTGGGGGATAAGCTTCATAGTCGAGAGGGAAACAGCCCAGATCGCCGGTTAAGGCCCCTAAGGGTGTGCTAAGTGGAAAAGGATGTGGGATCGCGAAGACAGCCAGGAGGTTGGCTTAGAAGCAGCCATCCTTGAAAGAGTGCGTAATAGCTCACTGGTCGAGTGGTCCTGCGCCGACAATGTAGTGGGGCTCAAGCACACCGCCGAAGCCGCGGCAAACTTTTTT
>NZ_KV814396.1:0-111970 GCF_001813925.1 Corynebacterium sp. HMSC072D12 | reverse complement strand
GGACCCCTACAGCGGGGATGTCATCTGGCTATATGAAGACGGCACCTGGACTATTACCGAAGCCGACGGGCCGCTAGCACCAAAACAGAAACGCTGGGCACAAACAGTCGCCCAACACATCACCGCCACCAGAAAACGCATCCGCGAGGAAGCCCAACATTTAAAACAAGAACTCGACGACTACGCACAACAACAAGCCAAAACCAAAGCCGAAGCCGAAGACGCGGACAACACCGACACAGATGCCAGCACCGACGACATCCCCTTCTAAACCACCCACCGTCGAATAAAACGACGAGGGCCGGCGGCCTCCCACGTTTCCGTGAAAAGTCACCGGCTCAGATTTACTACCGAATACGGTTCGGCGGGCTACTTGCGTCCTGCCTCGTAGGCGGCGCCGACCTTGTACAGGCGGTCGTCCTGGAATGCGGGGGCCATGATCTGCAGGCCGGTCGGCAAGTTGGTGTCGGAGGCCATGCCGGAAGGGACAGACATGCCACACACGCCAGCGAGGTTCAGCGGCAGGGTGCACAGGTCAAAGTTGTACATCTCCATCGGATCCTCAACCTTCTCCCCCAGCTTGAAGGCCGTAGTCGGGGTGGTCGGGGATACGAGGACATCGACCTGCTCGAAAGCACGCTCAAAGTCCTGGGCGATGAGGGTACGCACGCGCTGTGCCTGCAAATAGTAGGCGTCGTAGTAGCCGACGGACAGCGCGTAGGTACCCAGCATGATGCGGCGTTTAACCTCGGGGCCGAAACCAGCCGCGCGGGACAGGGACATAACCTCTTCCGCAGAGTGGGTTCCATCATCGCCGACACGCAGACCGTAGCGCATGCCGTCGAAGCGGGCCAGGTTGGAGGAGACCTCACACGGCATGATGAGGTAGTACGCCGCGAGAGCATCGTCGAAGTGCGGGCAGTCAACCTCGACGATCTCTGCGCCCTGAGACTTCAGCTGCTCAACCGCGGCGTGGTAGGCCTCCATCACGCCCGGCTGCCAGCCGTCGCGCTCGAATTGCTTGATCAGGCCGACCTTGACGCCGGAAAGATCTCCATTGGCGCCTTCCTTGGCGGCCGCGACTACCGGCGCGACCGGCTTATCCACTGAGGTGGCGTCGAAGGAGTCGTGGCCGGCAATGATTTCGTGCAGCAACGCGGTATCTAGGACTGTGCGCGCGGTCGGGCCTGCCTGGTCCAAGGAGCTTGCAGCAGCGATGAGGCCATAGCGAGAAACGGTGCCGTACGTCGGCTTCACGCCCACGGTGTTGGTCAAAGCGGCAGGCTGGCGAATGGAGCCGCCGGTGTCAGTACCGATACCCAGCGGGGCTTGACCGGAGGCAAGAGCCGCAGCGGTACCACCACCGGAACCACCCGGGGTGCGCTCGGTGTCATACGGATTGTGAGCCGGACCGTAGGCAGAATTCTCGTTAGAGGAGCCCATCGCAAACTCATCGAGGTTCGTCTTACCCAAGATCGGAATGCCGGCCTCGCGCAGCTTGGTCACCAGTGTGGCGTCATAAGGTGACACCCAACCCTCCAGCATCTTGGAGGCGGCGGTCGTAGGGGCGTCGGTAGTCACCAGCAGGTCCTTGAGGGCCAGCGGCACACCGGCCAACGCGGAAGCGGGCGCTTCGCCAGCGTCGAGGGACTTATCGACGGCGTCGGCAGCCGCCAGTGCTTCCTCAGCACCAACATGCAGGAAGGCGTTGAGTTCGCCGTTGGTCTCCGCGATGCGGTCCAGGAAGGCCTGAGTAACTTCGCGGGAGGTGAGCTCGCGAGAGTGAATCTTCTCAGCCAGCTCGGCGGCGGTCAGCGCGGTAATGCCCTCGGTGGGCGCAATGAATTGTGCCATTCTTATTCGTCTCCTCCACCCAGAATCTGCGGAACCATGAAGCGATCTTCATCAGCTGCGGGGGCCTGGTCCAAGGCCTGCTCGGCAGTGAGGGTTCGCACGACAACGTCCTCACGCATGGGGGCGTTAACGGAGTGCGGGTGCGACATCGGCTCCACACCTTCAGCCTCGACCTTGCCAACCGCGGACACGGAATCCACGATTTCGTCGATCTGCGCGGCGAACTGTTTCAGTTCTTCCTCGCTCAGGGCCAATCGCGACAGCTTTGCCAAGTGCGCGACCTCGTCACGCGAAATATCAGACACGCGAACTCCATCCTTTTATTCATTGAGACGGTTGATAGCTAAGCACCCATGGTACTGCACGGCTGATGCCACGCCACCACCGCTCCTCCCCTAAACGCAACACGAGCTATTGAATAGTATTCGATACGTTGGGTACCATCGATCAAGTTCTATAAACTTTTCATATCAAGAATTCCCTACCTAGTCATCTTCCCCAGAAAGAACGATATGTCGTACCTCGTCCGTGTCCTCCTCCCTGACACTCCCGGCAGCCTTGGCCTCCTCGCCAACGCGATGGGCAACATCGAGGCCGATATTCGCTCCGTCGACATCGTAGAAAACTTCCCTGACGGGACGGTCATGGATGACATCGTGCTCGATCTCCCCCAGTCCACCATGGCAGATGAGATCATCACGGCAGCCCAGGCCGTGGAAGGCGTAGAAATTGATTCCATCCGTCCGTTCAGCGGCCGCGTTGACCGCCGCGGGCAGATCCATGTACTGGCGAAGGTTGCCTCGCAGCGCAACGTAACCGCCGCGATGAAGGAAGTCTGCGCGGCAATTCCCAAGGCACTGACCTCCAATTGGGCCATCGTCATTGCGAACGATGAGAAGATCAGCCGCATTGCCGCCTCTGACGCCGCACCTGCCGACGACGGCTCGATCCCCACCGACCTCAACATCACCTCCGCCCGCGTGCTCAATCCGGAGAAGGACACGTGGATCCCGGAATCGTGGACCCTCATCGAATCCGCACTGGCGGCCGCTCCCCTCGTAGGCACGAACTATGTCGTGGTGATGGGCCGCGTTGGCGGGCCCGATTATCTCGCTTCCGAGGTCGAGCACCTGGGTGACTTGGGCGCCATCCTGGGCGCCTTCCTCACCTAGTTCGACCTAGCGGTCGAGCAATATGCTGAGGCCCGCGGCGACGTCAGGAACCACGTGGTCTACCTCGTCGGTGATGTGTGTTCCCGGGAACGTGAAGGACTCGGTGGCGATGGAATGCATCGAGAGATCGTTGAAGCTATCGCCGAAGGTGTAGAGTTCAGCCTCTTCGTGGCCGAGGTGACCAAGCAGTCGTGTCAAGCCCTCGCCCTTGTTGTGTCCGGGTGGCATGATGTCGTAGAAGTCGCAGTTGAACGAGGACTCAACATCGCAATTCGCACGCACCCACTCGTCGACTTCGCGGCGTAGCTCGGCGTCGCCCGGAATCCACAGGGACATGAGAACGGTGCTGCGCTTGGCGACGTCCCCCGGATCCACCACTTCCGTATTCGCCACCATCGAAGATTCACGGCCTGCCAGGCCGTCCCACGCCACTTGGTCAGCCCCAGTCAAGCCCGTCAGGTAGATATTTAATGGCAGCCCAGTGAAACGGTCGATGATGGCCTGCACGGTATCGCTGGGCAGGTGTTCCTCGTGGAGGATGGAGTAGTCACCATCCGTGATGACGGTGCCGTTGTAGAGCACATGATAATCCAACTCCACCCCGAATGGCTCGAGTGTGTTCCGGGCGTTGGCAATGGACTTGCCCGTCGCAGAGATAGCAAGGTTGCCAGCGGCCCGCCATGCGGCGATGGCTTCCTTTACTGCCTCAGTTATGTCTTCGTTGACGTAAACAGTGCCATCCATGTCCAAAGCCGCAATCTTCATGAGCCGTAGTCTATTAGGCCTTTCACGGCCGAGTCCACCACCGCGGTGCACGCCTCTTGGATTTCGGGTTGCGCCCAGGGGAAGGTAAGGGAGATATCGGCAAGCGCGTGCATGGGCAGGTCATTATGTCCGTCGCCTAAGGTGATCAGCTCAATCTCGGAACGCTCGCGGCCGAGACGTTGAAGCAGCCAGGTCAAGGCGAACCCCTTGTCGTGGCCGGGCGGAGTGATGTCGAAGAAGTTGCGGTTCATCGCGGTGCCGACGGGAAAGCGCTCAGTAACCCATTGCGCGATCTCTTTCTGCAGGCTTGGATCGTCCGGCGTCCACGCAGCGACGAGGGGAAAGACTTCTTCCTCGATGCGCTCGGGCGCGACCGGTACAGGCTCGCTGATGATGGGGTTGTGCACCCCGGCCACGTTGCGGACGAGGTGCCCGTCCGGACCTTCCAGGCGCGTGCAATACAGGTCGAGCTTCGGGATATCACGAACCCGCTCATACACAGCGCGGACTACCCCGGGCGGCACATGGCTTTCATAGAGCAGCTCATAGGAACTATTCATGATGACGGTGCCGTTGCAGAGCAGGTAATAGTCGAATTCGACGCCAAAGGGCTCAAGAGCACGCCGCGCCGAGTGCGGCGACTTACCGGTGGCCACAACGGCGAGGTTGCCCGCAGCACGCCACCGGGCAATCGCCTCCGGTACCTCGTCGGGCATATGCCCGTCAAAGTAGATGGTGCCGTCTAAGTCGAAAGCGGCTAGCTTCATGCCTCGCCCGTTTCAAGAAGCCGGTTAAAGCCCTCCTCATCCAAGATGGTCAGCCCCAGATCGCGGGCCTTCTGTTCCTTCGAGCCAGCATTCTCTCCAACCACGACGTAATTCGTTTTCTTCGATACAGAGCCGGATGCTTTTCCACCACGGGTGATGATGGCCTCCTTGGCGGAATCGCGGGTGAAGTTCTCCAAGGTTCCGGTCACCACGACGGTGATGCCTTCAAGTGTCTGCGCCGGCTTGTCGCTGGCTTCTTCCTCCATCGTGACCCCGGCAGCGGCCCACTTCTGCACGATATTGTCGTGCCATTCCACCTCGAACCACTGCTTGAAGGATTCCGCGATGATGCTGCCCACACCATCGGTATCTGCCAGCTCCTCCACCGATGCCGCGCGCAGCGCCTCCATCGAACCGAACCGCGTAGCCAGAGCACGCGCCGCGATGGGGCCAACGTGGCGGATAGACAGCGCTACCAGCACTCGCCAGAACTCAGCCTGACGGGCCGTCTTGAGGTTTTCCAGCAGCTTCTTACCGGAAGCATTGAGCGCACCCTTCTGGGTGGTATAAACCGAGGACTTGAGGAGTGCTTCTTCATCTAGATCGAAGAGGTCCGCCTCATCCTTGAGTACTCCGGAGGAAATCAGATCTGCGGCTGCCTTCTCCCCCAGCTCGCCAATATCGAGCGCCTTGCGGGAGGCCAAGTACTCCAGGCGTGCAGCTAGCTGAGCTGGGCAGCTGCGGGTATTCGGGCAGCGCCAGTCTTGGTCGCCTTCCTTCTGCGGTGCCAGCTTCGTCCCACAGGCAGGGCAATTCTCCGGGAAGACCCAGTCGGTCTCGCTGCCATCGCGCTTGTCCAATACAGGGCCGAGAACCTCGGGGATGATCTCTCCGGCCTTGCGGATGATGATGGTATCCCCGATGAGGACATTCTTGTTCTTGACCTCGAATTGGTTGTGCAGGGTTGCCATGGACACCGTCGAACCAGAAACGAAGACCGGTTCCATAATGGCGAAAGGCGTCACGCGCCCGGTACGTCCCACGCCGACCTCGATGTTGAGCAGCTTGGTGGTCACCTCTTCCGGCGGGTACTTGTAGGCAATAGCCCAGCGCGGCGCGCGGGAGGTCGCGCCCAACGCGCGCTGGCTGGCCAGGTCATCGACCTTGATGACGAGCCCATCCATCTCAAAGTAGGCGTCGTGGCGGTGCTCCTCCCAATAGGTCACGCGCTCCTGAACCTCTTTAGCGGTGGTTACCCGCTGGGTATAGGGAGAAACCGGGAAGCCCCACGCCTCCAGGGCCTTGTAAGCATCGTGCTGCGAAGTGGGCTGGAAACCCTCGCGTGCGCCAATACCGTGGCAAACCATGTGGAGCCGACGCCTCTTGACGTCCTCCGGGTCCTTCATGCGCAGCCCACCTGCCGCCGCATTGCGGGGGTTGGCAAAGGTGGGCTTGCCTTCCTCACGTCGCGCTGCGTTGATCTCCTCGAACTCATCCGGGCGCATGTACACCTCGCCGCGGACCTCCACCAGGGAGGGAACCGGATACTCATCCGTGCCAGTGAGCTCGTGCGGAATGTCCGGGATAACGCGCGCATTGGCTGTAATGTCCTCTCCTACACGACCATCACCACGCGTGGCAGCCGTAACGAGCTTGCCATCGCGGTACACCAAGTCAATAGACAGCCCGTCAATCTTCAGCTCGGTCAAATAAGCCTCAGCCGGCGTGCGGTCCAGCCAGTCCTGCAGCTCATCCGCACTGAAGACGTTGTCCAAGCTGTACAGGCGCTCCAGGTGCTCGATATCTACAGCACCTTCCGGAGCAGCACCTACCTGCTGGGTAGGCGAATCCGGAGTCTGCAGCTCCGGGTGCTCTGCCTCTAGCGCCAACAAGCGCTGGAAGAGCGCGTCAAAGTCCGCATCCGGAATCGACGGCTCACCGTTGTAGTACAGCTCGCGGTGCTTGCGCACTTCCTGGGCAAGCTCGGACCATTCGCGTTGGATATCTACTGCATCACTCACGAGTCACTAGTGTAGCGGGACTGCCGGACATGCCTGTGACCTGCAGATGGTCATTCTGCAAAGGTTCGTCCGTCATTCTGCAGTACTTCCACAGTGCATGTCCGAGCCGGGCGCTAGAGTGTTGTCCATGAACTTCGACGCCACCCGCATGCTCTCCTTCGACCTCGAAACCACCTCCGTAAAGCCCAAAGAAGCCCGCATCGTCACCTCTGCCCTGGTGCGTATCGACGGGCGCGAAGTGGACAAGCGGGAAATGCTCGCTGACCCCGGCGTGGAAATCCCCGAGGAAGCCGCCAAGATCCACGGCATCACCACGGAGAAGGCCCGCGCGGAAGGTCGCCCACACGAGGAGGTTCTCAAGGAGACGGTTGATTCCATCTATCGGGCCTGGGATGAAGGGCTTACGCTCATTGTCTACAACGCCGCCTACGATCTCTCCGTCTTGCGCGCGCTGACCGGGGACTTCACGGTCAACGGTCCAGTGTTCGATCCTTTCGTCATCGACCGCGTCAAAGATAAGTGGCGCAAGGGAAAGCGCACCTTGGAAGAGGTCTCCGCCCACTACGGCGTGGAGTTGAGCAACGCGCATGAGGCGACTGCTGACGCCCTCGCGGCCGCCCGCGTGGCTTGGAAGCAGGTGCGCCAGCACTTCCCCGAGCTAGCACAGATGGACACCAATGAGCTCATGGAGTACCAGGCCGTGGAATGGTACAAGGACCGTGAATCCTTCAAGAAGTACTTGGAGGGCCGCGGGCGCGATGCCTCGGACGTCTCTACCGCATGGCCGATGATTTCTTAAGCCTGCCCCCTTGCCAGTTTTCTAGAGTTCTGGAATTCTAGAAAACATGGAAACGACAGTCGAAGCACGCCTCGCCGAACTTGAAACGCGCGTCGCCGCGCTTGAGGGGCGCACCACACCCACTGACGCCGACCCCGCATCCGCCACTGGAGAAAGCTCGGCCTACTGGCTGGTCGACGCCCTCGCACCCAACGAGCAGCTTCCCGACGGCTCCGTCATCTTTGGCGGCAACATAAACGTCGGCAAGCGCACCTATGCCTATCAATGGCAGCGCCCCACCAACTTCATCACCGACGAGGACTGGACAGAAAACCTCGAGCGCCTATCCGCGCTCGCACATCCGGTCCGCGGTGAAATCCTGCGCCGCCTCCTCGCCGCGCCCGCGACAGCCGCTGAGCTCGTCGAAGAGGGCATCGTCTCCTCCACAGGCACCGCCTATCACCACTTGAGCGCACTGACCCATGCCGGCTGGACCACAAAGTCTGGCGGCGAGTATTCCATCCGCCCCGCCCGAGTTATCCCCCTGCTGACCATCATCACGGCAAGCGAGGATCACTAATGCGTAGAATTTCCCTAGCCGTCATCGCTGCCATTGCCGTTGCAACCGTCCTGCTCATCACGGGGCCGCAAAGAATTGCTCTGGCGAAAGACAAGACTGGCGACGAAACCTTAGCTGCTCAGTTGGAAGAGCACTCCGAGCCCGGCTTCCACAATCTCACCGCCTTCACTCTCAAGGACGGCAAGGCCACCTTCGCGGGGCTGGGCAGCGACGAGCACACAGAGGTCGAAATCGGCTCCGTGACCAAGATGTTCACCGGCGAACTGACCCACCAGCTCGTCGAAGAAGGAAAGTTAAAACCTGACACCACTGTGGGCGAGGTCCTCGATGTCGGCAATGCACCAGTCGCTGACGTCACCGTGCGGGAACTGCTCGACCACACCTCTGGCCTACCGCGACTGGCGAGCGCGAGCCTCCTCAGCAGTCTCGCCTTGGGTGTCACCGGTTCGAACCCCTATGAAGGCGAGACCGTAGAGGACATCATGGCCGCCGCCACGAAGGCCGAGCTAAAGGGCCGCGGCGAAGAATCCTATTCCAATCTTGGCTATGGGCTCCTAGGCAACATGCTCGAGACCGTTGCCGGGCAGCCTTATGAGCAGATGCTCAAAGAACGCATCTTCGAGCCAGCCGGTATGACGGAAACCTACCTCATGACGCCAGGCTCAGTGCCTGACGACGCCCCACGCGGCCTCACCCCCACCGGCCGCCACGCTGAGCCGTGGGAGATGGATGGCTCTGCGCCCGCGGGCGCTATCCGCTCCACGGCAAGTGACATGGCCAAGTTCGCCGAGTGGTTCATGGACAATGGCGATATCGCCTATGGCTGGCAGCCTCCCAGCGAGGATAAAGCTGGGTACTGGCACAACGGCGGCACCTATGGCTATTCCACGATGCTTATCATCGATCCGGCCACCAAACGCGCTACTTTCGCCAACAACGATTCCCTCGCCGGCACCGAAAACCTGGCCCAAGCTCTTTTCGACGAGCTCGCATCCTAAGGAGATACCGTGTTCCTCACCATCAGCATGATCATTATCATTGCATCTCTCCTTCAGTCGGCATGGAAGGCCTTCACCACTCCAGGTAAGACGGTCTATCGCGCTATTTCCGTAGCGATTACGGCCCTCGTTCTAATCGTCATCGGAAACTCCTTGCCCTGGAATGACGGTCTCCACTTCTTCTGGTGGTATGGCCTCGTCGCCGGATGTGCTGTGTACGCCGGCGCGGTGGCTTGGCGGGCTATGACCTCGAAGCCCGCAAACACAATCTAAGTCCTCCCGTACACTGACGGTATGACTGCTCCCGCTCCCCGCACGGTCCACATCCATGGCGTCGCCCCCACCGTAATTGCCACCCTTCAGAAACGTGCTAACGCCGCTGGAGTTTCTTTGGAAGACTATCTGCGCGATCTCCTGACAACCACGGCTTCACGCCCTGTTTTCTCGCCGCGTCCCAGCGCCCAGGAGAAGCTCGCAGAGCTCACGCAGCGTGACCCCATAGCTATTAACGGCGATTTTGACTTCGTCGGCGCCATTCGGGCGGGGCGGGACGCCTAATTCCACTTGGGGGACGAAAAAGTCTCCCAAATCTCCACCTTTAGAAAAGTCTCCCAAATCTCCCAATGTCCTAGGATGGGCCTATGTCCCCACATGAGAACCCCTTCCGCCCCACCTTCGGCGTGCCACCACTCTTCTGGGTCGGCCGCACGGCAGTACTCAACACCTTCCGGGCTGCACTCGACTCCCAGCCGGGCAGCCCGGGCCGCTCGCTCATCATCAGCGGCGCCCGCGGTATCGGTAAAACGGTTTTGCTCAATGAGCTCGAAGATATCGCCTCTAGTCGCGGGTGGATTACCCTGCGAGCCTCGGGACGCAGCTCCATGGTGGAAGAACTGGTCGATACCACCATCCCGCGCATTATGGACAAGCTGGCTCCAGCAGACAAACACAAAGTCAACCGCGTTGGCATTGGTGGTGTGGCAACCATCGGCATCCAGCACAACACCGAGGAAGCCTACAAACCTACGCTCAACACCCGCCTGCGCGAGCTTTTAGCGCTACTCAAAGGCACGGGCGTGCTGCTCACCATCGACGAGGTGCAGGACGCAGACGCAGACGACCTCACCTCCCTGGCCGTGACCTACCAGGACCTCGTGCGCGATGAGCTCGACGTTGCCATCGTGGCTGCGGGCCTTCCACAGGGAGTCAACCGCCTGCTGGATCTGCCGGGCGTGACCTTCCTGCGCCGCGCGCAGAAGTTCGTTCTGGGGCCACTCTCCCCCGCGAACGCCGAGGTAGCCTTCACCGAAACCGCCGCGCAGTCGGGGCTCGAGTTCACCGATGATGCAGTAGCGGCTGCGGTGCGACTGTCCCGCGGCTACCCCTACATGGTGCAGCTCGTAGGCTCACTGGCTTGGGGAAAGGCTCAGCGTGAGGGCGGAAGCAGCATCGAGGAACGCGACGTCGCGGCGGTGTCAGCCGAGGCGATCTCAGTTCTCGGCGCTCAGGTCCACCAGCCCGCTACCCTAGCGCTGCCGCCGGCGCAGCGTCTCTTCCTCGAAGCGATGAGCGCGGTCATGGAGGACGGCACGGCAGAAATCAAGAACATTGCCGCACACCAGGACCGGACGGTGCGCTCCCTCTCGGCGACGCGCCAAAGGCTTATCGATGCCGACCTGATCGAACCCACCGCCCATGGCAGGCTCCAGTTCGTCATCCCGTATATGGAGGCCTACTTCACCGCTACGGACAGCCTGGGACGAGTCGATTAACAACTGGGTTAAAGGTCACCGGCGTCGCGAATCAGGATATCGGCGGTCTCGGATACCGAGCGCAGTGAACGAGCGGAGGCCTTGACTGGGTAGACGTCTAAATGATCGATGAGCAGCTCGCGTGGCATGCCAATACGGTCAAGGTGACGGGCCAGCGTGATGGCCTCCGCGCGGGAATCGGAACCTTCGATACCCAGACCGATGCGGTGGCCGGCATTCAAGTGCTCACCCAGGCCGTCGAGGTGACGCGGGGTGTCTAGGCCGCGGAAGGTCGTGAGGAAGGTCTTTGCGGCACGCGCGAGGGACCACAGCGGCGGGGCGTGCAGGTAATCTGCGGCGAAGGACTGCAGGAGGTCAAACGCGACCTCGTCTGGGACAGCAGGGATCGTATCGAAGTCGGTGGTGCCAGGAATGCGCCCGGCCACAACGTCGGCAAGCAGGGGCTCGTCGAGTTGGACGACGACCTCCCCGTGGAAGCGGCGCGCGACATCCGCGGCGTGGGCGTGGACACCATGAAGCAGAGACTCGGAAAGCTCGGTGAAGGCGCCGCGGTCGGTGAGAACGCGGTGGCCGTCGGAAAGCTCAATGCTCGCCCCCAGCGACCAGGGGCCAAGTGCTTGCACCTTGACGCGCGGCACGCTCTCACCCCAGACCTCTTGGACCTCGTCGAGGTCACGCTCCAAGCGGTCCCCTGTGCGGCGGGTGAGCAACTGCGGGCGTGCCGTCATGCGCCAGGAACGCGGGCCACGGTCGATGGAGATAGCCTCCAGCATGCTGGCCGTGCGGCCCACCGCATCGGAGCCCAACCCACGCTCGGGCAGCTGCGGGATAGCGGGAAGCTCGGTCTCCCCCATGATGATGTCTGCGGCCTCCGCGATGGAGGTACCGGGCATAGACCCCAGTGCGAATCCCGTCATCTACTCAGTCCCGCAGATGGTGCCGGAACCGAGCACAATATCTCCCAGCTCATCCGGGCTCGGCAAGTAGAGCACAGCGGCCTGGCCGCGGGCTACACCGGAGAGTGGCTCGTTAAGCTCGAGCGTCATGCGGTCAGCCTCGCGGTCCACGTGAGCATGGCAGGGAACGACGGAGCCGTGGGCGCGAACTTGCACCTCGCAGTCGAAGTCACCTTCCATCGCCGGGTGCAGGTACTTCAGGCGGTCAGCCTCGATGCGGGTCACGGCCAAGTCGGCGCGCGATCCCACGGTGACGGTGCCGGTGGCCGCGTCGATGTCGGTGACGTAGCGCGGGGAGCCATCGGCAGTCGGTGTCTTGATGTCTAGACCCTTGCGCTGGCCGATGGTGTAGTTCCACGCGCCATCGTGTTCCTTGAGCTCATTGCCCTCGGTATCCACGATCATGCCTGGCCGCAGTCCGATGGAACGCCCCAGGAAGGCCTGGGTATTGCCGTCCGGGATGAAGCAGATGTCATAAGAGTCCGGCTTGGACGCAGTGGAGAACCCGTGGCGCTTGGCTTCCTCGCGGATCTCCGGCTTCGGGGTATCGCCAATCGGGAAGAAACAGTGGTCCAGCTCTTCCTTGGTGATCACCCCCAGCACGTAGGACTGGTCCTTGTTCTCATCCAGGGAGCGGCGCATGTAGCCATCAGAGTCGATGGTGGCATAGTGACCCGTGGCGACTGCATCAAAGCCCAGCGCCATACCTTTGCGCAGCAAGGCTGCGAACTTGATCTTCTCATTACAGCGCAGGCACGGATTCGGGGTCTCACCGCGGGCGTAGGAGTCCACGAAATCCCCGATGACGGCTTCCTTGAACTCCTCGGAGAAGTCCCATACATAGAAGGGAATGCCGAGTTTGTCGCATATACGGCGGGCGTCGGCGGAATCCTCTAGGGAGCAGCATCCGCGTGCCTTCTCACGGGTCTGCTGTGCATCCTTGTGCAGGGCCAAGTGCACGCCAATGACGTCATGGCCTGCTTCCACTGCGCGTGCTGCAGCCACCGAGGAATCGACGCCGCCGGACATGGCTACCAATACTCGCATGCTCTCCCCTTCTCGTTGCTTTGTTGTCCACCAAGGCTAGTCGCGGTGTACCTCATACCCCAACACGCGAACCACGCAGCCTATTCCCTAAGCTAAGAGGCACTATGGGCAGAAAGCGCAACACCACCAACCCCATCGCGGGCACCTACGAGATTTCCACCGGCGAACTCGTCGTCGAGCCGGATCCTTTCCGCGACGGTGCATTCATTCTCAACGTCAACGGCGTGCCTTCCTCACATCTCATCCCCGATGAGCCGCGCACCCTGGAATTCGAGTACATGCGCTGGATCGCCGCCGCGGTAGAGAATCTCGCACCCGGCAAACGCCTACTCCACCTGGGCGGCGGTGGTTGCTCGCTACCACGCTACTTGGCTGACCTGTGGCCGGATTCCCACAACACTGTGGTCGAACTCGACGCCAAGCTAGCGGAGCTCGTCCGTGAGCTGGCCGATATTCCTTCCGCGCCCCGCGTCAAAATCCGCGCCGGCGAGGCGCGGGAGGTCACAGAAGGGTTCCCACCGAACCGCTTCGACGTCATCATCCGAGACGTCTTCGCCGGTGATACAACCCCGAAGCCCCTCACCACCCAAGAATTTTTCCAGCACGCCCATGCAACACTATGCCCCGGTGGCCTCTACGTGGCCAACTGCGGTGACCATTCCGATCTCCAGGGCGCAAAGGCGGAGTTAGCCGGGATGGCAGAAGTCTTCGCACACGTCGCGGTTATCGCCGACCCTCCCATGCTTAAAGGCCGGCGCTACGGCAACATCATTCTCATTGGCTCAGATACCGAACTACCCGCGGACGGCTCCCCCGAAGCCGCTGCACTGGCCAAGCCGTTACTCTCCGGTGCCGTGCCTGCACACTTCCGCGACGAGTCCTGGACCCGCCGCTTTTTTAAGGGCGCGGCCCCGCGGCGCGATACCGTGGCAACCAACAACGATTAGCGCAGGCTATTGAGCAAGTCCGCTACCTGCTTGGAATCAAACGCTGGGATGGCTACACCTGCGGCGTGACCAGCGCTGCGTGCGGCGCGGTCTGCATTCTCTACATCCTGCTGGCTTACGTTATCCGCGTCGACGTCCTGCAGGTGCTGTGCGTTATCCAGGAAGATGGCCAGGTCACCGATGCTGGCGTCGTTATTGGACATGTCCTTGAGGTCGTCGGTGCTAATAGCGCCAGTGTTGAGCAGCTTTTCTGCCTGCTTCACAAGCCCGGTCGGATCCACGTCCAAGCCCGCATCCTTCGCGGCATCCGCTACGGCAGGAACGGCTACTGCACCCGCTGCTAGGGCCAGGATGCCCGCAATCAGCACACCGGCGTCATCACCAAGGTCCACACCCGGAATGACCAAGTCATCCAAGATGCCACCGAAGTCAATGTAGTTGCCACCGGAGAAGGAGTGCAGCTGGGCTTCAGTGCCGTTGAAGAGGTTCAGGTCAACGTCGGTCTCAATGCCGGCGACGCGGCCAGAACCCGAACGCTGCCAGAAGGCCAGCTTGTCCCAGCCACCAACCGGGTCCGGCGCGGTGTCCTGGTAGGCCGCCAACCACAGCGGATACTCGGAGAAGCGCGTGGTGTTACCCATCTGGCCCATCCAGAAGTACTTGTAGGTGTACAGCATCGGGGTGCGGCCTGTCAGGGACTTTACCTCCGTCATGAAGGTATCAATCCACTCCTCCAACTGCTTAGCGCTCAGGCCCTCATCAACCTCAATGTCAAGCACCGGCGGCAGGGTCTGCGTCGGCACCAGCGCGATTTGGGAGGCAAAGCTGGCTGCCTGCTGCTTGGCATCCCCTGCCGGGCGTGCGTAGTGGTAGGCGCCAACCTTGAGCCCAGCAGCTGCTGCGGCATTGGCATCGCGCACGAAGTGGTTGTTGACAAACCCAACGCCCTCGGTGGCCTTGACAAAGGCATAGGACTGGCCGTCGGACTTCACGGCATCCCAGTCGATCCCACGCAGGGACATGTGGTTATTGCCGGAGACATCCACGCCAGAAGGTGCGTAGGACGGGATGGCAACGGCGGTGGATACGGACAGTGCCACGGCCGCTACTGCGGTAACGGCGGCGGTAACAAGGCGACGTGCATGGCTCATGCGCGCCACACTACCGTTTCAACAACACCAGTCACAGATGCAACACGCGAAACTTTAAACTCTTAGGTCACATACTTAACGCAGCTCCGGACGACCGCTCCCAGCAACAACCACTGCTACACTGCGCGAAAACAGACTTACCGCTCACTTAGGCAATGACAGCGCCACAGACTGATACCGAAGAAGGACAGCGCCATGGATCAGCCCACCGCACCCAAGGCCTTCGAAGAATCCCAGAAATCGGGCCTGCCTCCGCGCCGTGGCCTGGCAAGAGTCTTCAACGAGAAACTCGCCCTGTGGGGCTCCATCATCATTCTGTGCGGCTGGGCCCTTGGGTTCCTCTCACTATTCGTCGCCGATGCCGTCGAGGAACCCGCCTCGGCCCTATTCGGTTTCTCCGGAATCTTCACCTTCATTGGGCTGTGCTTCGCTACCCCGGTTCTCGCACCGCTCTTTGCCTTTCTGGCCTGCCAGTCTCTCTCATCCGATGAGCCACCGTCGCGCCGGAAGACCGCCGTCCTCGCACTCGTGCTGGCAATACTGAGCATCGTGCCCATCGTTGTGTACTTCGGGCCGAAGTTCATGTTCTAGGTGCCGCAGCTCTAGACCGAGCGGGCGCGGCGAATGATCTCCGGAAGCCCGGCCAGCACGGCGTCGATGTCCTCTTCAGTGGTCATTCGTCCCAGGCTGAAGCGCAGGGAGCCGCGGCCGTGTTCTTCGTCGATGCCCATGGCTTCGAGCACGTGGGACATGCGGTTAACGCCCGCGTGGCAGGCGGAGCCGGCGGAGGCTTCGATACCGGCGGCGTCAAGCAGCATAATAAGGCTGTCGCCGTCCGTGCCAGGGAAGGACACGTGCAGGTGGGAAGCCAAGGTTGGCTCGGCAGAGTTAATGATGACGTTGTCGATGCTGGATTCGATGCCGGCCTTGAGCTTGTCGCGAAGTGCAGTCAGGCGGATTTCCTCCTGCTCCATCTCCGCGACAGACTCACGCAGAGCTGCGGCAAGCGCGCTCGCACTAGCCACGTCGACGGTGCCGGGGCGGATGCCGCGCTCTTGACCGCCGCCGAAGGCGATGGGTTGAGGGGCGGGGGTACGGCGTGCAAGCAGCAGGCCGATGCCGCGCGGGCCGCCGAACTTGTGGGCGCTGGCCGCCAATGTGGTGGCACCCAGCTCGTGTAAGTTGATGGGTAGCTTGCCGGCAACCTGCACGGCGTCGATATGCACAGGGGTGTTCTGCGCGGCGGCGCGCTGGGTAATGTCCGCGACCGGCTG
The DNA here is from genome assembly GCF_001813925.1 of Corynebacterium sp. HMSC072D12. Taxonomy (NCBI): domain Bacteria; kingdom Bacillati; phylum Actinomycetota; class Actinomycetes; order Mycobacteriales; family Corynebacteriaceae; genus Corynebacterium; species Corynebacterium sp. HMSC072D12. The sequence goes on along the minus strand of NZ_KV814396.1, from coordinate 95,888 downwards.
GATGGCGCCGGTCTCGTTATTGGCCCACATGCAGGTGGCCACCGCGGCCGGGGTATCCAGGGCGCTTAAATCGCTGACGTGGCCGGTGGAATCAACCGGGAGAAGCTCTACGGTCGCGCCGTGCTCAGTCTGGAGCTTCTCCACGGTTTCGAGCACGGCAGGGTGCTCGATGGGGGTCGAAACGATGCGCTGCGCGGCTTCGGGGGAAGCAGACTGCGCAGCGCGGTAGAGACCCTGAATGGCGATGTTGTCCGCCTCCGTGCCGGAGGAGGTGAAGATGACCTCGATAGGTTCGCAGCCGAGCAGCTCGGCAACGGTCTCGCGGGCGTCGTCAAGCACGGAGCGCGCCTTGCGCCCAGAGGCATAGGACGCGCCCGGGTTGAGGGAACTGGCTGCCTGAGTCCATGCGTCAATGGCGCACTGGCGTATGGGCTGGGTGGCTGCGTAATCGAGGTAGCGAGGCATTAGTTGCCGGCCCCCTTGCGGGACTCGAGTTCGGTGACCAGAGCCGGGGCGATCTCGTGGAGGTCGCCCACCACGCCGAGGTCAGCGATCTGGAAGAAGGGCTCGTCCTGGTCTTGGTTCACCACGACGATGGTCTCCGAGGTCTGCATGCCGGAGGTGTGCTGGATAGCGCCGGAAATGCCCAGGCCGATGTAGAGCTTCGGGGACACAGTCGCGCCGGTCTGGCCAATCTGGTGGGCCGGGTCGTAGAAACCCTCGTCCACGGCGTCGCGGGTGGCACCGACGGCGCCACCGAGGACGTCGGCAAGCGGCTCCACCACATCAGCGAACTTATCGCCCACGCCGCGGCCACCGGCCACGACGACCTTGGCGGAGGTCAGCTCCGGACGGGCGGTCTTCTCAGCCGGGGTGAAGGAGGTGACGGTGACGTCCTTCGCTGTAGCGGCAGGCAGCTCGAAGGGCGCGGGTGCTGCGGTGACCGGCTGCGGCTCGGCAACCACGGAGCCTGGGCGCAGGGTATAGACCACAGAACCGGTGGCTGTGGAGGAAGTCTCGTAGGAACCACCGAAGATGGTGTGGTGGGCGGTACCGTCGGCATTAATGCCGTCGACGTTGACCAAGGCACCCGAGCCCAGGCGGGCGGCGAGGCGACCGGCGATCTCATTGTTGGTCGGGGTGGAGGCCAGCACGATGGGCGCCGGGTTATTGGCGGCCAAGGCGTGGAGGGCGTCGACCTCCGGGGTGACGATGCGCTGCTCATAGTCCGCGGCGGTGGCCTGGACCACCTGGGCGGCACCGAAGTTGCCCAGCTCGGCATCGAAAGAGGCGGCGGTGGCGGCATCCTTGGCCACGACGACGGCGGAGACGGTGCCGAGCGCGCGGGCGGCGGTGATGAGCTCGCCGGTAACGGGGCTGAGCTGGTCTGCTTCGTGCTCAACTAGGACATAAACGTGAGACATGTGTTTTCTCCTTAACCCTCGATGAGATTCTTGGCGGCCAGGAAGTCCGCGACCTTGGCGGCAGCCACGGCCGGATCAGGATCGGTGATGACCTCACCGGCGGTGCGTGCTGGGCGCTGCGCGGAGGCGGTCACGGTGGTGGTGGACGGCACACCGTCGATGCCCAGGTCCGCTACGGCAAGCGTGGTGACATCAGCCTTCTTGGCGGCCATCAGGCCCTTGAAGTTGGGGAAACGCGGCTTATCGGCCTTGTCGGTAAAGGACAGGATGGCCGGCAGGTTGGCCTCAAGCTCCCAGTGGCCGTGGGCATCCTCGCGAGTACCGGTCGCGGTGGCACCGGCCAGGGAGGCCGCCTTGAGCTCGGTGAGCGCAGGCAGCTGGCGGTACTCGGCTAAGAGACCTGCGATAAGGCCGGTGGAGGCGTCCGAGGAATTATTGCCCAGGGTGATGACCTGGACCTCGCCGAACTTCTCCGCCACCTTGTTGATAGCGGCGTTAAGGACCCAGGCGGTTGCCAGGGCGTCGGCGCCGGCGAGGGCATCGTCGACAACGTGCACGGCGTGGTCTGCGCCCATGGCCAGGGCCTTGCGCAGGGCCTCGTCGGCAGCAGCCGGGCCCATGCTAAGCGCCACGACCTCATAGCCGGCATCGGCATTGTCGTCGCGCAGGCGCAGGGCCTGCTCGACGGAGTACTCGTTGACCTCATCGATGACGTTATCCACCGAGGTGCGGTCCAAGGTGTGGTCCGCCTCGAGGGTCTTGGTTGACCACGTATCCGGTACGTGCTTGACCAGAGCCACAATGACTGGCATGTGGGCACTCCCCTTCCGTAAATTTTGAAACTATTAGGGTGCGTAATTACCTTCGGTCGATACTACTCGCGGTCCGCACAACACCGCGACTCCCTTCGTTCCAATGCGCGTGACCACGAGTGTCTTGGCAGTGGAGCCTTTGAGCTTGAGCTTCTTACGCAGCTGGTCCGGGTTCACGTCTTGCCCGCGTACCAGGATTTCCAGCGAGCCGACGTCGTGGGCCGCCATGGCCGCTTTTAGCTTCTTCATGGGGACCATCTCGATGAATTCAAATCCGGACATGCCTTGCGGAAGGCGGTCGCCGGTGAGGTAGGCAATGCGCGGGTCCAGCTGATGCAAGCCTTCCCGCGCGGCGTAGTGGCGCACCAGCCCGGCGCGCACGATGGCGCCGTCGGGGTCGATGAGGAAGCGCCCCATGGGCCCAGCCTCAGGCAGCTCGTTTTCGTCGAGGTCATCCTCGATGACGTCAGTGTGTATTCCTTCGGGCGTGGTGTTGAGGACCACTGCCCTCTTCCCCATTCCCAGGCCCGGGGTATACAGGCAGGCTTCCTTCACCCCGCCATCGAGGCTCACCACGCAAGCCAGGCCTTCCCATTCGGAATGATCAATGCCGGGGGCGCACTTGATGGCCATCTCGCCGTGGGTGGCCAGCAGATCTGCTGGCGGTGGTAGGAGTTGGTCTAGGCGCGTGATGCGATTGCCACCCTGTCGCCGCGCAGGGTCGGCGATGCAGACCTGGGCGGTCGTCGTGGTGGTTAGAGCATCGGCGCGAAAAACTGGGTGCTCAATGTTGTGGTGCGCCATGGCCACGCGTGAGGCGTCTAGGTCACTGCCCACATAAGCGCCGGGGCGATAGGCCTGGCCTTCGGTGCCGATGGAGCAGGTGAGGTCGTGGACGAAGTCCACGTTGCGTTCCTGAAGGAACTGCGCGCGATAAGCCGCCACTGCGGGTGGGGTGGCCTGTTGGGCGGAGTCGTGATCCATAAGCCACTGCCCCGGTAGCTTGCCGGAACTGCGGGCTTGGATCAGCTCGGCTACGGCGCGGCCATAATTACCGAATTGGGCCTGCAGCTTGGCGACGTCCCTCAGGTGCGCCTTCTTGGTCCCTTCCAGGTCTGCTGCGGCGGCATCGATCGTAGCGGCGTTCTCGCGTAGGAAGGCAACTTCGTCCAGGGTGTAGCTCATGCAGGTTTCTTCTGTATCGGTTGATGCCGGGCGAGGCCGACTTAAATGCGGTCGACAGGGAAAGTGGTGAAGTATTCACGGTAGCGCTCATCATCGCGCGGGTCGCCGATAATCGGACGCAGGTCGGAGAAGGAGGCATCATCTAAGACCTCTTTGACCGTGGCGTAGGAGGTCAAACGCTTGAGCTGCGCCCACGTCGGGATAGCTAGGCGCACCAACCCGGCGCGCCAGCCATCGAGGACCAGTTGTGGGTCGAACCAACCGGCGTCGTCGGCTTCGCCTGTATCTCCATCGGGTTCTTGGCCTTCGGGTAGTACACCGATGAAGAAGAAGGTGTCGAACCAGTGGTTGTTGTCTTCCCCAGCCCAGCGGGACCAAGGCAGTAGCATGTCGGCGTCGACACGCATGCCGTTGTGCTCAAGGAACTCGGTGAAGGAAATCTCGTGGGTTTCTAACAGCTCGCGCTCACGGTGGTAGCGAGAGGCGTCGGAAACCAAGCCGTCCTCGCGGATGGCCAGCAGCGTGCCGGCCTCCTCGAAAAGCTCCCGGGCGGCCGCGAAGACAAGGGCGTGTGCCTTGTACTTGGTTACGCCCATGCGCCGTGCCATGGAGACCACCGAGCTGCCCGCCCATAGTTCGCCGGAGTCCCAAGAACGCGGTGGGAAGTCACGCGGGTCTACACCGCCGCCGGGAAAGACAACGTGGCCGGGGTAATTACGCATGGTGTGCACGCGTTCTTGGATCCACACGCGCAAGCCCTCCGCGGTATCGCGTAACAAGAGGACAGTAGCGGCCAGGCGTGCCCCGTTAAAGCCCGTGGTTTCGCCAGGGTCGATGGCATCAAGGCTGTCGTGGATGGACTGGCTCATGCAACTTTCCGTGTCTGCAAGCTAGGAGCAGAATTCGAGAGGTATACGTCGAGAAGGCGTACTGAGGTTATGTACTAGGGGTTATGTGCTAGGGGTTAGCGGACTCGTCGGGCGAAGTACCTCTCCCCAATGCGGTCCACCTGGATGGGTTGGTGGAAAGCCTTGGAGAGGTTTTCCGACGTCAGGACAGAGTTAATGAGTCCTTTGGCCACGACCTTACCCTCATCTAGGAGCATCGCATGGGTAAATCCATAAGGGATTTCCTCGACGTGGTGGGTAATCATGACAATTGCCGGGGCATCCGCATCGAGTGCTAGGTCCCCCAAGTAGCCCACGAGGTCCTCACGGCCACCCAAGTCCATACCGGCGGAAGGCTCATCCAGGATGAGCAGCTCCGGGTTGGCCATCAGCGCGCGGGCGAGGATGACGCGCTTCTTCTCGCCTTCAGAAAGCGTGCCCCAGGTCCGCTCTGCCAGGTGCGCTGCACCCACTTGTTCCAAGATGTCATCGGCACGGGAGAAGTCCATGTCTTGGTAGTCCTCACGCCAGCGGCCGAGGACCGCATAACCGGCAGACACAACGAGATCATCCACGCGTTCTCTATCCGGGATGCGGTGTTGGACGGCGGCGGAGGAAATACCGATGGCGGCGCGCAGATCGCGCATATCCGTCTTGCCCAGGCGCTCACCCATGAGGAAAGCCACACCAGCGGACGGGAACTCTTCGGCGGCAGCCATTCGGACCAAGGAGGTCTTGCCCGCGCCGTTGGGGCCGATGATGACCCAGCGTTCATCGAGCTCCACCTGCCAGTCGATGGGCCCCACCAGTGTGCGCCCACCGCGTCGCAGCTCGACGCCGCGGAAGTCAATCAACCAATCTTCGTCGGTTTCCATCAGTTCAGGGTCTTGCTGGCTCAATTGCTCTGGAGTGTTCACAGCCACCATTGTGGCTGAAATCCTTCTTCCCCGGTGAAACTGACACAGCTGCATTATTCTATGGGCATGACTCAACGCCTTGGTATCGACGATGTCCGCCCCTCCCTCTCCGGTAATGCCGCCTCGAAGGCTGTGGTCGGAGAGGTTATCCCTGTCACTGCGCTGGTGTGGCGCGAGGGCCACGATGCCGTCGCCGCAACGCTCTCGGTATGGAACACCGAATCCCCATCTACCTCCGCCGTTACTATGACGGTGGACCCGGAGAATCCAGACCGAGTCCACGGCGTATTTAGCCCAGCCACCACTGGGCGTTGGTTCTTCCGCATCGATGCCTGGTCGGATCCGATGTCCACCTGGCGCAACGCGGTGGTCAAGAAGATGGAGGCAGGACAATCCGCACAAGAGCTCAGCAATGACCTTCTACACGGCGCCGAGCTCTTCGAGAAGGCAGCGATTCAGTGCCCGAGTGACAAGGCAGAGCTGCTCTTTCAGGCGGCGAAGGAGCTGAAGGATGAGTCGGTGGACGTCGATAAGCGCGTGCGCACCGCACTGTCCGAGGAGGTCATGGAGATCCTCCACCGCCACCCACTGCGTCACCTGCTGGTGGAAGGTGACATCCACGAGGTCCTGGTAGAGCGTCCTGAAGCGCTCTACAACTCGTGGTACGAGCTCTTCCCGCGCTCGACCGGCGGATGGGATGACGAGGGAAACCCCGTGCACGGCACGTTTAAGACCACGGCGCAGGCACTGGAGCGCGTGGCCGCCATGGGTTTCGATACCGTCTATTTCCCGCCCATTCACCCCATTGGCAAGGTCCACCGCAAGGGCCGCAACAACACCGTGGTGGCGGAGCCTGGTGACGTGGGCTCTCCCTGGGCCATTCAGGACCACTCCACCACGCACCCGGAATTGGGCACCATGGAGGACTTCAAGCAGCTGGTCAAGAAGGCCGCTGGCTTGGGCCTGGAGGTAGCACTGGACCTAGCCCTACAGGCCTCCCCGGATCACCCGTGGGCCAAGACCAACCCAGAGTTTTTCACGGTGTTGGCCGATGGCACCATTGCCTACGCCGAGAACCCGCCGAAGAAGTACCAGGACATCTACCCGCTCAATTTCGATAACGACCCGGATGCCATCTATGCGGAGAGCTACCGCATCGTCATGATCTGGGTGGAGGCTGGTGTCACCACCTTCCGCGTGGACAACCCACACACCAAGCCCGCCAATTTCTGGAATTGGCTGATTTCCAAGGTGCACGTGACCCACCCGGAGGTCATCTTCCTCTCCGAGGCCTTCACCCGCGCCCCGCGCCTGTTCGGATTGGCCAAGGCTGGCTTCACGCAGTCTTATACCTACTTCACGTGGCAGACCTCCAAGCACGAGCTCACCGAGTTCGCGCAAATGCACGTGGAGCAGGCCGATATCTGCCGCCCCAACCTCTTTGTCAATACCCCGGATATCCTCCACGAATCCCTGCAGACCGGCGGGCGCGCCATGTTCGCCATCCGCGCCACTTTGGCCGCTACGCTCTCCCCGCTGTGGGGCGTGTACTCCGGATTCGAACTCTACGAGCACCAAGCAGTCAAGCCGGGCAGCGAGGAATACCTCGACTCGGAAAAGTACGAGCTGCGCCCGCGCGACTTTCAGGCCGCTGTCAAGTCTGGCGACTCCCTGGAATCCTATATCCGCCTGCTCAACCTCATCCGCCGCGAGAACCCGGCCCTCCAGCAGCTGCGCACGCTGCGCTTCCACAACACCGATAACGAGGCCATCATTGCCTACTCCAAGGCTGATCCCACCACCGGCAACGTGGTGCTCGTGGTGGTCAACCTGGATCCGCGCAATGCACAGGAGGCCACAGTCTTCCTGGATCTTGCCGCCGTGGGCCGCCACCCGGGCGATCACTTCACGGTGCAGGACAGCATCAGTGGAGCTGCCTACGAGTGGTCCGACCGTAACTTCGTGCGCCTGGAGCCGCTGCGTGACGTCGCCCACATCTTCGTCCTCCCGCCGGCCCACCATGACCTGCAGGAACGCATAGCGTGGCGCCGTGTGAACGACTACCGCCCCTAGGCTTTTAAAACCCTCACCACCCCGCGCTGATTCCGTCCCCCTTTCCGGGTAGCGCGGGGTTTCTTTTCTGCCCCGCGAGCGGGCGTTGTTCGGTAATTTGGTCAGTATGAACATCCCGGCCTCAGACCTCGAACGCCTTAACCACTGCCGCCACCACGCGCCCCATGATTTCTATGGGTGGCACGACGGTACCGTCCGCACTCGCCGCCCCGGTGCCGAAGCCGTCGAGCTCGTCACCGCAACCGACACGATTGCTATGCGCGCGGTTGAGGATGATATCTGGGAGGCCCCGCTCGCCGAAGAAGCAGACTACCGCCTGCGCATCACCTACCCGGGCCAGCCCGCCATCGAAGTAGCGGACGGCTACCACTTCCTGCCCACCCTGGGCACCCTGGATCAACACCTCATCGGTGAGGGCCGCCACGAGCGCCTGTGGGAAGTACTGGGAGCAAACCTCAAGAGCTATACCACCGACATGGGCGTAGTCGAAGGCACGGCGTTTGCCGTATGGGCACCCAACGCGGAGGGTGTGGCCGTGGTCGGTGACTTCTGCGGCTGGAACCCAACCCAATACCCCATGCGATGCCTCGGTTCCACGGGCATTTGGGAGGTCTTCATCCCCGGAGTGGGCGAAGGCGAGCGCTATAAGTTTGCCGTCCACGGCAAGAACTCCCCGCGCATTGACAAGGCCGATCCCCTGGCCAAGCGCACCATTGCCCCGCCGGAAACCGCCTCCGTGGTGGCTCGCTCCAGCTTCGAATGGAGCGATGAGGAGTGGATGAACAACCGCAACGGCGACCTCAACGTCCCTATGAGTGTCTATGAGCTCCACGTCGGCTCGTGGAAGGTAGGCGCCAACTACAACAGCCTGCGTGAGGAGCTCATCCCCTATTTGGTGGAGCACGGCTTTACTCACGTGGAATTTCTGCCCGTGGCCGAGCACCCCTTCGGCGGTTCCTGGGGCTACCAGGTCTCCGGCTACTACGCACCTACCGCGCGCTGGGGCACCCCGGACGAGCTGCGCGCGCTCATCAACGATTTGCACGAGGCCGGCATCGGCGTCTTCGTCGACTGGGTACCAGCTCACTTCCCCAAGGATGAGTGGGCGCTGGGCCGGTTTGATGGCCAGGCACTCTACGAGCACCCGGATCCGCGCCGCGGCGAGCAGGCTGACTGGGGAACTTATGTCTTCGACTTCGGTCGCAACGAGGTGCGCAACTTCCTCGTGGCCAATGCTCTCTACTGGGCCGAGGAGTTCCACATCGACGGCCTGCGTGTCGACGCCGTGGCATCCATGCTCTACCTCGACTACTCCCGCGAAGAGTGGCTGCCCAATATCTACGGCGGCCGCGAGAACCTCGAGGCCGTCCAGTTCCTTCAGGAGACCAACGCCACCCTGAACCGCACCCACCCGGGCGTGCTGACCATCGCCGAAGAATCCACCTCCTGGCCAGGCGTGACCGCTCCGACGCATGAAGGCGGTTTGGGCTTTAGCCTGAAGTGGAACATGGGCTGGATGAACGACACCCTGGAGTACTTCAAGCACGAGCCGATTCACCGCCGGTACCACCACGGTGAGCTCACCTTCTCCATGGTCTACGCCTACTCGGAGCGCTATGTGCTGCCGTTTAGCCACGACGAAGTTGTGCACGGCAAGGGCTCCCTGTGGGAGCGCATGCCGGGCGATGACTGGAATAAGGCCGCGGGCCTGCGCGCTCTGTATGGCTACATGTTCTCCCACCCGGGCAAGCAGCTGATGTTCATGGGCCAGGAGTTTGGCCAGACCACCGAATGGGCCGAAGGCCACTCCGTGGATTGGTCCAACTTGGAGGGCTGGGGCAACGAGTGGCACCACGGCATCAAGCGCCTAGTGCGCGACCTCAACGCGGTGTACATGCAGCACCCGGCACTCTGGACACAGGACTTTACCCAGGACGGCTTCCAGTGGGTCAAGGCTGATGACTCGAACAACAACATGCTCGGCTACGTGCGCTACGGAAAGGATGGCTCCGCAGTGTTGGCGGTGTGCAACCTCTCCGGCAGCTCGGTGCCAAACTATGACCTCTGGGTGCCGCGCGACGGCGAATGGGAGCTAGTCATCAACACCGACGACGCCGTCTACCAGGGTGCTGGCAACGACCTTGCCCACCGCGTGCGCTCCGAAGGCAACCACGTACAGCTGCACCTGCCGGCCAACTCGGTGCAGTGGTACGCCTTCCGTGGCTAAGCTGCGCGGCCTAGCGCCGAGCCTGGCTCGGCGCGTGCTCACGCTCGTCGCAAGCAAGGCCTGAGAGACACAACTGCCCCAGTTGCCAAAGTTCTGGCCAGATCTTGAATCTCGGCGGGGAACTTTGGCAACTCGGGCAGTTTTAGTTTTCAGTCCTGCGCGTGAACATCAAGGAAAGCTCGTACGCGAGCATCGATGTCATCGCGAAGCGCATCCATTCGCTCATCTCCCTCTAGGCCGCGTACGGACGGGTCCTCGATCTCCCAACGCTCAGCCACTCCGTCATAGTCGGCATCACCGACGATGATGACGTGGTCGACCGACGATGCGAGGTCGGAATCAATCAAGGTCGGCGTACCTGCCGTGTCGGCGCCGACCTTTGCCAGAGAGGCCTGCGCCTCAGCATTAACGCCCTGCGCACGATGCTGTTCAGTGGTCTTTACTCCTGCAGAATGAATCTCCCAATCGGGCGCATGCTTCTTAGCTAGGGCAGCCGCCATCTGAGACTTGCCGCGGTTGGTATTGCAAAGAAATAGTACGGAGGTCATGCCACCCTACTGTAATCGTGTTGCGGTGTGCCAGTAGGAGACCAGAGCGCTAGTTCTTCTTCACCGCGTAATACACCGGCAGGGACTTCCAGTTGAAGGTCACGTCCTGGACGTTCTCCGACCACCCGCCGACCACGTTCGGGTAGAACAGCGGGATCGAAGGAAGGTCACGCAGCAGAAGCTCTTGCGCCTGGTTGTAGAGCTTCGCGGCTTCCTCCTCATTTGCGGCGCCGTTGGCCTTCACGATCAGCTCATCGAATTCCGGGTTGGAGTACTTCGAGTCGTTGGAAGCTACACCCGTGGTGAAGTTTGGCCCGAGGAAGTTGCCCATGGAGGGATAGTCGGCGAACCACGCCGTGCGGTAGGCACCGTCCATACGCTCGCTGCGGTAGGCATCGCGGAAGGACTTGAAGTCCGGGTAGGGGTTCCCCACGGCTTGAATTCCCAGCGTGTTGCTGATGTTGTTGGCTACGGCATCGGCCCAATCTTTGTTGTCGCCGTCGGTGTTGTAGTTAATGGGGAACGAGCCTTCAAAAGCACCGTACTTCTTATCGGCCTCCGCCCAGAGCTTCTTCGCCTCCTCCGGGTTATAGTCCAGGTTCTCCGAACCGGGCAGGCTGTCGTTGTAGCCATTCAGGACCGGGGAGGTGAACTCGCGGGCCGGTGTGCGGGTGCCGTGGAAGATGGTCTCCGCGATTTCCTCGCGGTTGATAGCCATCGAGATTGCCTTGCGGCGCAGCGCGCCTTCTTCCCCACTAAAGTGCGGGGTCTCCATGTGGATGGACATCTCCAGGTAGGTGGCAGCAGGCTTGGTTTCTTGGCGGTCCCCCAAGTCCTGTTCATAGCTTCCGAAGGCAGAGGACGGGATGGCTTCGAGGACATCGAGGTTATTCGCCAACAGGTCCATGTAGGCCGCGCTGGAATCAGCGTAGAAGGTGAACTCGATGCCGTCGTTCTGCGCGGCACGGTCACCCTTGTACTCTGGGTTCGGCTCGATGATCAGGTTCTGGTTGTGATTCCATTCCTTGATCTTGTAGGGACCGTTCGACACTGGGGATTCGCCAAAGCCCTGCGGGTCCTCCAGTGCGGCTGCGGGGACTGGGAAGTAAGCGTTGTAGCCCAAGCGGCTCGGAAAGTCGCTCTCCGGCTGGGTGAGCTCGATAGTGAAGGTGCGCTCATCGATGACCTTAAGGCCCTCCATCTCCTTGACGCCTTCCCCGTAGCCCTTGATGGAGGAGAAAAAGCTCTCGTTGAGCTGTTCGTTGGCCACCGCGTAATTCCACGTATCGACGAAGGTATCCGCAGTTACGGCAGAACCGTCGGAAAATTTCAGGTCGGGCTTGAGCGTGACCTTGTAGGTCTTCTCCCCTTCCTTGTCGATGGACTCCGCCATCTCGTTGTGCACGTTACCCTCGGCGTCGTAGTACACCAACCCGGAATACAGCATGTCGACGATGCGTCCGCCGCCGTTCTCATTCGTCATTGCGGGGATCAGGCCCTGCTGCGGCTCGGTGCCCAGAACTCGGACATAGTTGGAACCACCGGCGCTATCGGAGCTATCGCTTCCGCAGGCGGTCAGGGTAAAAGCAAGAGAGGCGGCGCCGATGACGCCGAGGAGCTTGCGCATGAGAGTCCTCCTGAAAGAGTCGACCAATTATTGTGTTACATAACACTAGAACGAATTTAACATGAGGTGCTTCACATAATTGCTTGAACACAAAAAGAACCTCAGGAGAGGACTCATCTGAGCCATCCTGAGGGTTCAGCCCGCGATCGTCCGGAAAGGCCGCTCTAAGGCCCAGCACAAGCTGGGCCTATTACGACGCCCTCCTTAGTACAACGCGCTGGCCAGCTTCGTGCGCGCGGCCAGCACGCGCGGATCGCCGGAATCAAAGAGCCCAAAGAGCTCCAGCAGACGGGCCTTGAGCTGCTCCTTCTCATCCCCGGCGGTGCGCTTCATTGTTTCGATGAGGCGGTCGAAGGCGCGATCGGGAGCACCGGCAACCACCTCGGCGTCGGCGGCATCGAGCTGCTTGGACACATCCTCCGGGGCAGCATCCGCCGCGGCGATAGGATCCTCGCTGCGGTTCGCTGGGTCCAATCGCTTGAGCAGCAGCGTGGTATCGCGCGCCTGCTTAATTTCCGCGTTATCTGGCTCGGCGGCCAGGATCTCCTCATAGGTAGCGATGGCAGCGTCGAAATCGCCGCGGTTGAGTGCGTCCTCAGCCAGGCTCAGGCGCGGATCCGCTGCTTCTTCCTCGGGGGTCTCCCCCGCCACATCTTGGTCAGGCAAGCCCTTGAGCTGGGGGCCGAGCTTGTCGACGATCGCCGCAACCCACTGCTCCAAGTTCTCACGTGGCTGCCCGCCCTCGAAATTGGTGACCGGCTGGCCTGCAGCGATGGCGACAGTGGTCGGCAGATTCTGCACGCCGAAGACCTGCGCCACCTGGGGAACGACATCGGCATTGATGTAGCCCACGATGAACTTCAGGCCACCGGCGGCCGCCATCTCCTCGAAGTCCTTCTTGAGCTGCTCGGAGGCAGGCGAGCGCGGCGAGCCGATCAAGGCGATAACAGGTACCTCGGCAGAGCGGCGCACCAGGTCATTCTCAAAGTTCTGCTCGGTGACCTCGAAGAAGGGCTGCACACCTGCCGAGGCACCAGTAGTGCCCTGTTCCTGTGCTTTCGCCTTGGCCTCCGCCTGCTGCTTGATGGCGCCCAGGTCGAGGGCTCCTCCTACGTACGGTCCAGTCACTTGTTCTCCTCCAGGTAACGGTTAACGGAATCTACTTTTTGGGTTATCTGCCCGCTCACGCCTTCGCGGATATCGGCCTTAATCACCAAGCTCGTGCGCGGCGACACGGCGCGTACGGCATCGGTGGCCTCCTTGATGACCGCGAAGACCTCGTCCCACTCACCTTCAATGATGGTGAACATGGAGTTGGTCTCATTAGGCAGGCCGGAGGCCCGGACAACACGCACGGCTTCGGCCACGGCCTCGGACATTTCAGCGCTTTCATCACCCACAACAGTGGGGGCTACGGAAAAGGCAACAATCATGCCCGCTATCCTACCGCCGGTCCCAGCAGTGCCGGTGCCAGTGGCGGCGGTCCTCACCGCGCCCACCGGTATCCCGTGGCCACGCCACGATATGCGCCACCCCGGGAGGGATGTTCTGATTGCACCCCGGGCACACGTAATACTTCTGCGCGGCGGCACTGCCAACGTGCCTCATGACGAAGGGCTCCCCATTAGTCCAGCGCGGCCCAGGTACAGTCTGCGATCCGAGGAAAGCACTTCCATCGCGGGGCAATGAACGCGGCTCTTCGCGGATTCTACGATTGCGGCGTGGCACTAGAACAACCGCAGCTCGTTGGATTCGATGCCGCGCAGTTCCTGGTAATCCAGGACGACGCAACGGATGCCGCGGTCCTCCGCCAAGGTCCGTGCTTGGGGCTTGATTTCCTGCGCGGCGAAGACGCCATGCACGGGTGCTAGCAGGTCATCGCGATTCAGCAACTCGAGGTAGCGCGAAAGCTGCTCGACTCCATCAATGCCCCCGCGGCGCTTGACCTCAACGGCGACAAACTCGTTCTTGGCATTCTTGGCCATGATGTCCACCGGCCCGATAGCCGTGGGGTACTCGCGACGCACTAGCGAGTACTTCTCTCCCAACGTTTCAATATGCTCGGCCAAGAGCTCCTGCAGGTGCGCTTCCACGCCATCCTTGACTAGGCCGGGATCTTCACCCAGCTCCATAGTGATGTCCTGGTGGATCTCAGCAATGGTGATGCGTAGCTGCTCACCCTTCGGGTTCTCTACCAGCCACAGCTTTTCTCCTATGTCTTCGCCATCGATATCCTCAATCGCCGACTCTTCAAAGGTGCATGGTGGTGTCATCCAGTTCAAAGGCTTGTAGGCGCGGTCATCCGCATGGATGGACACCGAACCATCGGCCTTGATAAGGATGAGCCGATCCGCCATCGGAAGGTGGGCGTCGAGGCGGCCGACGTAGTCTACGGAGCATTGGGCGATGACAAGACGCATGTCCTCTACCCTATCGTTGAGCGCTACTTCTTAGGTAAACGGGTAGCTCGCTGGCGCATCTGGTGATAGTCCAACTTTTCTTGGCGCTTCGAAGGGGCTGATTCGACCCACGCATTCAGGGCCATGATGCCCTGCGCATCCGAGGCAATCTCATAGTCCCTACCATCGATGCGAAGCTGGATGATTTGGTGATCCGAGGGCATAAAAGAAGCCTCGTCACCATCCATCGGGCGAGTCTTGCCCAATTCGATGTCGAGGCGATTGAAGCGCTTGTTGGCGCGCGGCATGACGGAGCGGAGCTTGAAGTAGTCCATATACTCGCCGTCATAGCGCACGAGACCATGACGCCAAGAATGAGAGTCCTTCGACGGTAGTTGGCGCAAAAGGATGCTCGTGCCGCGGGAGCGCACGGTGAAAAAGCGCACCGCCGCTAGGATGAGGAAAACCAGAACGACCAGTGCACACAGACCTAAAAGAATTGTTAGCCCCTGAAGCACCTGAGAATTCATGGAATGATGTCCTTCACAGCGAGTACGAAACGATGGATTGATTGTACCGCCGTTGACGGAAGCAACGCTAGTCCTTACCCAAGAACACGAAAGAACCCCACCCCCTCTTATCGAGGTTGTGGGGTTCCTAAGTGAGAGTGGGAAGGGCGGTCATTGCTGCCCGTCGTTTCCCTCTCCGCTCATCCGTTAGCTGTTGAGGCGGCGGGCGGCGCGCAACGCGGCGTCGCCACGAGACCTCGTCAGCTCGCGCTCAGACTTCAGGTCTTCCTGTGCCTGTGCTTCATCGACCTCAGAGGCCCAGATGGACCAATCAGCGAGGACGGTGATCTTGTTCTCGGACACGGAGAGGAAGCCACCCTGGACGGCAGCGACGAGACGATCGCCGTCCACCGGGTGGATGGTCACAACACCATTGTCGATCAACTGACCAACCATGGGCTCATGTCCAGGAAGCACGCCGATCTCACCCTCGGTGGTCTCAGCCGTCACCATGGTGGCCTTTCCGGTCCACAGCAGGCGCTCAACCGAAACCAATTCGGCGGTGATGTCAGCCATGTGCCTCTCCCTACTTCTTCTCGGTCAGCTTCTTGTACGCAGCCTCGACGTCGTCCAAGCCACCCAGGCCGTTGAAAGCCTGCTCCGGGTAGTGGTCGAATTCGCCGTTGCAGATGCGCTCGAAAGCGTCGATGGTATCGGCCAGCGGCACGTAGGAACCCGGCAGGCCGGTGAACTTCTCTGCGACGAAGAAGTTCTGGCCCAAGAAGCGCTCGATACGACGAGCACGCTGAACGGTGATCTTGTCTTCCTCAGACAGCTCGTCCATACCAAGGATGGCGATGATGTCCTGGAGCTCCTTGTTCTTCTGCAGAATACCGATGACACGCTGTGCCACCTCGTAGTGGCGCTCGCCCACGATGGACGGCTCCAGAATACGAGAGGTAGAGGTCAGCGGGTTCACTGCCGGGTAAATACCCTTCGAAGCAATACCACGGTCCAACTCGGTAGTGGCATCGAGGTGGGCGAAGGTGGTCGCCGGAGCCGGGTCGGTGTAGTCATCGGCCGGCACGTACACGGCCTGCAGGGAGGTAATGGACTTACCCTTGGTAGAGGTAATACGCTCCTGCAGCACACCCATCTCATCAGCCAGAGTCGGCTGGTAACCCACGGCGGAAGGCATGCGGCCCAGCAGGGTCGAGACCTCAGAACCGGCCTGGGTGAAACGGAAGATGTTGTCGATGAACAGCAGCACGTCCTGGTTCTGCACATCGCGGAAGTACTCCGCCATGGTCAGGCCGGACAGAGCCACGCGCATACGGACTCCTGGCGGCTCATCCATCTGGCCGAAGACAAGCGCGGTGTCCTGGAGAACGCCCATCTCTTCCATCTCGAGGAAGAGGTCGGTGCCCTCACGGGTGCGCTCGCCGACGCCGGCGAAGACGGAGGTACCGGAGAACTCGCGTGCGATACGAGTAATCATCTCCTGGATAAGAACGGTCTTACCCACACCTGCACCACCGAACAGGCCGATCTTGCCGCCCTTGACGTACGGGGTCAGCAGGTCGATGACCTTAATGCCGGTCTCCAGGATCTCGGTCTTACCTTCCAGCTGGTCGAATGCCGGCGGCTCGCGGTGGATACCCCACTGCTCGCCGTCGCGGCCCAGACCCGGCTGGTCAAGGCAGTCACCGAGGGCGTTGAAGACGTGGCCCTTGACCACATCGCCCACCGGGACGGAAATCGGCTTGCCGGTGTCGGTCACTGCGGCACCGCGGACAAGGCCGTCGGTCGGAGCCATGGACACGGCACGGACGAGGTTGTCACCGAGGTGCTGAGCGACCTCAAGGGTGACGGTCTTTGCAACAGCCTCGAGGGTCACCTCGACGGTCAGTGCGTTGTACAGTGCCGGCAGCCCGCCACGCGGAAACTCCACGTCGACGACCGGACCGATGACACGCACCACACGGCCGGCGGTAGCCGACGACTGTGTGTTCTGCTCTTGCAGAGCTGTAGTCATAATCTAGTCACTTTCTGCGCTTTCGGCGAGCGCCCCAGCGCCACCGACGATCTCTGTGATTTCTTGGGTAATCTGCGCCTGACGAGCCTGGTTGGCCACGCGCGAGAGGTCCTTGACCAGCTCGGTAGCGTTGTCGGTTGCAGACTTCATTGCGGTACGGCGTGCGGCGGACTCGGAGGCCGAGGACTCCAAGAACATCGCAAACAGGAGGCGAGAAACGTACTGCGGAAGCAGCGCTTCCATCAGGGTGTCCGCATCCGGCTCGAAGTCGTAATCAGGAGTGATCTGATTATTCGGCTCGGCGTCGGAAAGCGCGGACTCACCCAGGTTGTAGTCCTCTTCCTCGATAACCGGTACCACCGGCAGCAGCTGCTGCACACGCGCGGTCTGGGTCAGCATGGACTCGAACTCGGTGTACACAACGTGTACTTGGTCGAAACCGCGAACGGTCTCGCCCTCCAGGTGGATACCCTCACGGGTCTTGGCCTGGCCATTCGAACCGGCGACGAAGCCGTCGATAATGTGGCGGCGCACATCGTGCGTCTTTTCCCAGGTCGGATCCTGCGAGAATCCAGTCCAGCTGCCAGCGACCTCGGCCTCACGGAACTTGTAGAAGCCAACGCCCTTATTACCGGTGACGTAGCGGACGGTCTCGAAACCCTCGCTCTTCAGCAGGGCTTCCAGCTCGGCCGCCTTCTTGAAGATGTTGTTGTTGTAGCCACCGCACATACCGCGGTCAGAAGAGACCACGAGAATGGCGGCTACCTTGGCATCTTCGCGTTCCCGGAGCATCGGATGATCCAGGGACGTGTGCGCCGCCAGCTTGTTGAGCACGCTGGACAGTTCACGTGCATAAGGCTGTGCCGCTTCTACCCTGGCCTGAGCCTTGGTAATGCGCGAGGTAGCAATGAGCTCCTGTGCCTTGGTGATCTTCTTGGTGGAATTGACGGACCGGATACGGTCACGCAGTTCACGAAGATTAGCCATGGTGTTCGCTCCTCCCTTCTTTTTCTAGACGGTTAATTCTTAGAGCGTGCGAAACTCTATTTGGCCGTCTTGCGGGAGACGTTGAGCTCGGTCTTGTTCACGTCATCCGCGGCGAGCGGGTCAACCGGCGCCTCGGTGCCGAGGTTGTGGCCCTCGGTGGTGCGGAAGGACGGAGTGAAGTCCTTAGCTGCTGCAACAAGTGCATCCTTGGACTCGTCGGTCAGAGCGGTGCCGCCCTGGATCTGCTCGAACACCTGCGGGGTTGCAGAGTTGAGGTGATCGTGCAGCTCCTTCTCGAAGCGGCGTACGTCCTCGACGGGAACGACGTCGAAGATGCCCTGGTCTGCGAGGAAGATGGATACCATCTGGTACTCGACAGGCTGCGGGGAGGACTCGGCCTGCTTGAGCAGCTCGACGAGGCGCTCACCGCGCTCCAGCTGAGCCTTGGAGGCCGGATCCAGGTCGGATGCGAAGGCCGCGAAGGCCTGCAGGTCACGGTAGGCAGCCAGCTCAAGACGCAGGTTACCGGCAACCTTCTTCATACCCTTGGTCTGTGCAGCACCACCAACACGGGAGACGGACACACCGACGTTAATTGCCGGACGGACGCCCTGGTTGAACAGGTCGGACTCCAGGAAGACCTGGCCGTCGGTAATAGAAATAACGTTGGTCGGAATGAAGGCGGAGACGTCGTTCGCCTTGGTCTCAATGATCGGCAGTGCGGTCATGGAACCTGCACCCATGTCGTCGGAGAGCTTTGCAGCACGCTCCAGCAGACGGGAGTGGAGGTAGAAGACGTCGCCCGGGTAAGCCTCGCGGCCCGGCGGACGGCGCAGCAGAAGGGAAATCGCACGGTAGGCCTCAGCCTGCTTGGTCAGATCATCGTAAATGATCAGGACGTGGTTGCCCTGGTACATCCAGTGCTGACCCAGAGCGGCACCGGAGAACGGTGCCAGCCACTTGAAGCCGGCGGCGTCGGATGCCGGAGCAGCCACGATGGTGGTGTACTCCAGAGCGCCGTGCTGCTCCAGGGTGTGGCGCACACCAGCGATGGTGGAGCCCTTCTGGCCGATGGCGACGTAGATGCAGCGAACCTGCTTGTTCTTGTCGCCAGATTCCCAGTTAGCCTTCTGGTTCAGGATGGTGTCGATACAGACAGCCGTCTTACCCGTCTTACGGTCACCAATGATCAACTGACGCTGACCGCGACCAATCGGGGTCATCGCGTCAATAGCCTTGATGCCGGTCTGCATCGGCTCTTCCACCGGCTGACGCTGCAGCACGGACGGTGCCTGCAGCTCGAGGACGCGGTCCTCTTCAGCGGTGATCGGGCCCATGCCGTCAATCGGCTGGCCCAGGGGGTTAATTACGCGGCCGAGGAATTCCTCGCCCACAGGGATGGAGAGAACCTCGCCGGTCCTCTTGACCTCGTCGCCTTCTTTCAGCGACTCGAAGTTGCCCAGGACCACGACACCGATGGAGTTGGTGTCAAGGTTCTGTGCGACGCCAATCACGCCGCCCGGGAACTCGAGCAGCTCATTCGCCATGACGGACGGCAGGCCCGAAACCTGCGCAATACCGTCAGCTGCCGAAATGACCACGCCGACCTCCTCACGGGAGGCCTCCGCGGAGTAGCTCGAGGTGTAGTTCGCAATCGCGCTACGGATCTCGTCGGAGGAGATCGTCAGCTCCGCCATGTTCTTCCTGCTCTCGGTAGTATCTTCCAGCAATTACTTAATCGTTTCTGTCGTTTCGGCTTATGCCATCTGCGCGCGAAGGCGGGCGATCTTGCCTGCCGTCGAGCCATCGATGACTTCATCGCCGACGCGGATGGTCATACCACCGAGGAGGCTGGTGTCAACCTCAGAGTGGATGGACATCGCACGACCATAAATTTTGCCCAGCTTTTCAGCGAGTGCTGCCCGCTGGCTATCGTTCAGCTCACCCGCAGTGGTCACGCGCGCGATGGTACGGCCCTGCAGCTTGGCTGCGGTGTCCGCCAAACCGGCGAGATCATCAATCGGGTTCTGCTCCGGGCGGCCAATGGCCTGCAGCGCGAGCGCCTCAGTAACCATCGTGACCTTGCCGTAGAGCACGCTTGCCAGCAGCCCGACCTTACGATCGGACGTAGCAGTACGGTCTGAAAGCAGCTGGGTCAGTTCGCCTTCTCGGTCAAGCACGCGCGACAGGGAGAAGAGCTCGTCTTCTACCTGGCCCAGCTTGCCCTCAAACTCAGCGCCACGCAGCAGTGCGCGGCGGCCGAGGATGATGAGGCCACGGGCGATATCACGCGGGCTCGACCACTGTGCGGCGGCGGCCTCCTGCAGCACCTGGAGTGCTACCGGGGTGACCTTCCCGCCGAAAAGGGTCTGGACCAGGGACTTGCGCTCCTCTGCGGTGGCGGCGTCGTCGGTCAGAGCGACGCGCAGTTCGCGGTCGCCGTCGAGGACGCGGACTACCTCGAAGAGGTCCTGGCCTGCCTGGGTAGCAGTCGCTACCGAGCGGTCGCTGGAGAGGAACTCATCCAGCTTGGACTCAGTGGTAGCGAGTGCTTCGCGGCTAGCTGCCTTCATCGTTGCCTACTTTCCGGCCGGTGCCACAGTGTCGAGCTCGGACAGGAAGTTATCAATCGTGGAGGACTGCTTGGTGGCGTCCGAAAGTTCGCCGCCGAGCAGCTTCTCTGCCAGGTTGATGGAGTTCTGCCCGATGTCGGAACGCAGCTCAGACACGACCTGTGCACGGGAAGCTTCAAGCTGCTTCTCGCCGGCGGTCAGGATGCGACGAGACTCTTCCTCTGCAGCTTCCTTAGCCTCTGCCTCGATCAGCTTGCCGCGCTCACGCGCCTGCTCACGAATCTCCGCAGCCTCTGCTCGAGCGTCAGCGAGCTGAGCATTGTACTTTTCCAGGGCGGCCTTTGCTTCGGCCTGCTGAGCCTCCGCACGCTTAAGGCCACCTTCGATCCGGTCTTCACGCTCCTGCAGCATCTTGTTGTATGCCGGAAGAACGAGCTTCCAGAACACAAGCAGGATGATGGCGAACGGAATGAGGGACCAGACCAAGTCGTACATCTTGGGCAGAAGGATGGAGTTACCGCTCTCCAGCGGCAGGTGCTCACTTCCCTCTGCTGCAAGGTAGTAAATGACGTTGTTCATGGGGCTCCGTTCTTAAAGTTCGATTTACTTTGTGTAAAGCGCTCTTTAGAACAGGAAGCCTGCAACGAGGCCAATCAGGGCGAGGGCCTCAACGAAGGCGATACCCAGGAACATGGTGGTACGCAGCTGACCAGCCATCTCCGGCTGGCGAGCCATGCCCTCGACGGTCTTGCCGACGAGGATACCGATGCCCAGACCCGGGCCGATGGTTGCGATGCCGTAGCCGATAGCACCGAGACCCTTGAGGGTGGACTCGTCAGCGGCCTGAGCAAGAATGATTTCGTTCATGATGAAAGTCGTTCCCTTTCAATGTTTTCCCACGGATTTGTCCGCGGGGGATGTGGTGGTTTTGGGGTATTTAGTTAACCGCGAGGTTCGCGTTGTTGTTAGTGCGAATCTGCATGCAGCGATAGTTCGATGTATACCGCCGTCAGCAGGGCAAAGATATATGCCTGCAGGAAAATGACGATAATTTCGTAAATCGTGAACAGAACCGCTGCGACCAGCGTCAGGCCACTCATGGCAGTCCAGCCGTTGAACTGGAAGAAGAAGAAGTTCGTTGCCGAGTACAACAGGACCAAAATGAGGTGGCCAGCCAGGAAGTTCGCCATCAGACGAAGAGCCAGCGTGACTGGACGCATGACAAACGTAGAGAAAGCCTCAATCGGCACAACAAGCACGTGCAGCAACGGCGGCAGGTTAGGAATAACCACCGAAGACTTGATGAACTTGCCGAAGCCAAAGCGCTTAGCACCGGCGTAGATCATGGCGATGTACGCGACGGCTGCCAGCACGATTGGCATACCAATACGAGCGTTCGGAGAGATGTTTAGAGCTGGAACAATAGTTGCTACGTTCCAGAACAAAACACCGAAGAAGATCGTGGCCAAGATCGGAAGGAATCGACGTCCTTCCTTACGGCCCAAGATGTCTTCTGCGATGTGAATTCGTACGAAGTCAATCGCATGCTCCGCTACGTTTTGCAATCCTTTAGGAACCAGCTTCGGGTTCCTAAAGGCGACAACAAAAAGGAGCACCAGAATGGCCGCCATGAACAGGCGAACCAGCATGATGCGATCCAAAGCGAACCAACCGTTGGCGAAATCGGCGAACAAGAGATCGACGACTTCACCATCATCGGTTACGTGCCCCGGGAAAAATTCTGGATCCAGTTCGGGTGCGTGAAACTCACCCTTCATGGCCAATGTCGTAACGCTCAGCGTTCTCTCCCGTGTTCGGGCCACACAGCTTGTCGAAGGCTATGTGGTGCGATGGACGTCTCAAGCTCTTTGCCCTGTCCACGGACTCCGTCGCACATCAGCGTAAACAGGGCAAGGATAAACCGTACTTTTTCGGGATAGCATGACGCTAACCCGCGGTAACCCGAAGAGAATGCTATCAGTTCGCCCTCAAGTTTTCGCACGTGGGGGCACCGTTGCGGACCTAAAGCCACAGCCCAGCACCAGAAAGCCTCATAAAAGGCCCGCATTCTGCCAAAACCCTGCTGAGTGTATTTGGTCACATACCCACGTTTTCCCACCTTGACGGGGGTAATGAGCAGGTTGAAAGACGTGTCTTACTACACAAAAAGCCACCCTCCCGGGGTCACCGGAAGCAGTGGCCTGTGATGAAGATCGAGGCACGCTAGGACACGTAGGTCACGTTGGAAGTAATCACACCCCAGACCTCGGTTCCCAGCGTCACCGCCAGCGCTAGCAACACAGTCACAAACAGCGCCATCGTGTCATAGAAGTCCAAGTCCTTAATCAGCAACAGCACCATGATGAGGATGACCACCTTGAGCAACCAGCCGCCGAGAACCACAGCCATCGTGGTCGAGGGAGTAGTCCGTGCGGTAAGGAGCACCGAAGCTGCGGTAAAGAGCACGAAGCCGCCTCCGATAGCAGCGCCGACGAGCACTCCCCAGATGCCGGGCAACCCACGAACGCCACCCCAGAGGGCCAGGGATGCGATGGTCACTACGACGAGGCCAATGGCTCCGAGGCGCAGGGCGCGCTTGAGGGGACGACGATGATCGTCATAGGGCGATAGCTCTTCGGAAGTCGTTGAATCAGTCACAGCCCCATACCCTACCTCAGGAGGGATCCGTTTCCAGCACCACGCTAGTCGAGCGCGGCCGGCGTCCAATCTTGCCCTGGCGCAGCGGAATCAAGGTCACGCCAAAGGCTACGAGGAGCGCAAAAACAGCGAGCACCACCGCGACAGGGGCTGGAACGATGGAGAAGGAAACCGCCCCGAAAGCCACCGCGGAGACCCACAAGTAGAGCACCAGAACGGTGCGGCGGTGCGTATGCCCCAGCGACAGCAGCCGGTGGTGGATATGCGCCTTATCGGCAGCGAAGGGCGAGCGCCCCTGCGAAACACGCCGAATGACCGCCCAGACAAGGTCTAGGACTGGAATAAAGACCGCAGCAACAACGACGATGACGGGTGACATCAGCGCCACGATGTCCACGGTGCCGTAGAGGGACATGTTGATCTTGCCGGATGCTGAGGTCGACGCCGCGGCGAGCAACAAACCAATCAGCATCGCTCCACTATCCCCCATGAAAATGCGGGAGGGCTCAAAATTATGCGGAAGGAATCCGGCACACACACCAACGAGTGCCGCCGCGATAATCGCCGGCGGATAGGCCGATACGGTACCGCCTTGGTCATGCAGAACAGTCAAGGAGAAGACCAGGATGGCCCCGCCGGCAATCATGCCCAGCCCAGCCGCCAAGCCGTCGAGGCCGTCGACGAAGTTGATGGCATTAATGAGCAGTACGGTAAAGAATGTGGTCAAGAGTGTTCCCTGGACCTGGTCCAGAATGACCGTGGTTCCATCACCAAAAGGCAGAAAGAGAAGCGTCCAGGTCAAGCCCAATCCGCTCATAATGGCTGCGGCAACGAGCTGCCCGATGAGTTTGACCAAAGCACTCAGTTCCAACAGGTCATCCACCACACCGACAACCACGATGGCGGCAGCGGACCAGAGCACAGCGTTCATCTCTGGCGTGACGGGCATAAACCCGCGAGTCAAGGCTGGAAGCTGGCCGGCGAGGTACACGGCGGCGGCAAACCCCGTAAACATCGCCACTCCGCCAAGCTGCGGGGTGGGCTGGGAGTGACTATCGCGCAGACGGATCTCCGCCACCTGGCCACTGCGCACCAGAAAGGTGCGCACCAGTCCGGTGGTGAGGTAGGTAAACGCCGCGGCGACGAAGATCACCAACGCCAGCTCACGCAGCGGCACTCCGGTTCCAGCCACTGATGTCTCCTTAAGAGGATTGGGAGCCCGGGCGTGTACGCAGGGACTCTGCAGACACTCCGATGACCTCGCCGATCTGCTCGGCGCTCAAAGCACCTTCGCGCAGCAGATACGGGTGTGAGCCGGACAGATCAATGATGGTGGAGGGCTTGCCCACCTCAGCTTCTCCCCCGTCGAGGTAGACCGTGACGGCCTTACCCAGCTGCTGCTTGGCAGCAATCGCAGTGGTCGGCGGAGTCTGTCCAGAGATATTCGCTGAGGACACCGCCATCGGGCCGACCTCGCGGAGGAGCTCGATTGCAATGGGGTGCAGGGGCATGCGCAGCATCACCGTGCCGCGGGTATCGCCCAGGTTCCACGGAAGCGAAGGCGCTTGCGGGACCACGATGGACAAACCACCCGGCCAGAAGGCCTCGATAAGCGTTTGTGCGGTGTCATCCAAAGTGGCGACAAGGCCTTTTACGGTGTCCCAGGATCCCACGAGCACCGGCACCGGCATGTCGGGGCCGCGGTGCTTGGTGGCCAGCAGGCTCGCAACGGCGTCATTATCGAAGGCGTCGCAGCCCAACCCGTAGAGCGTATCGGTGGGCATGACGACGAGCCGCCCTGACTTGGCAGCCTTGACGGCAAGGGCCATTCCTTCTTCGCGTTCTGCCGCGTCCGCACAGTTATAAATCTGTCCCTGCATTGGTCTCTCCTTTAATTCCGTTCCTATCGGCTTGTCGACCAATCTTCGACCAATCTACTGTACTCCCCGTTCGGCCGTGACAAAGCGGGCGGTGCCAGTCAGATCCTTAAGTACCTCGATGTGCGTGAACCCGCCATCCGCACGCAGGGCTTCTTGCACCTGTTCAGACGTGTCATCATCGTGTTCAATGCCCACCTTTCCGCCGGGGCGAAGCAGTGCGGCGATGGTCGGAATCATCGCTGTGATGGTCTCCATGCCGTCTGCTCCCCCAAACACCGCCTCGTGGGGGTCTTGGTAGACCTCCGGATCCAGGTCCGGGGTCTCGGGGACATAGGGCGGGTTGGTCAGCACGAGGTCGACGGTGCCGTGCAGCTCCGAAAGCACATATGGATCCGTCACGTCGCCCTGGATCAGCTGCACATCACGGTCATGACGTGCAACGTTGCGGCGGGTGTAGGCCAAGGCGGCGTCGGCAAGCTCCACTGCCCACACCTCGGCCTGCGGCACGTAGTGGGCGACGTACAACGCCAGTGCACCGGATCCGGCGCACAAATCCACGACGCGGGGAGGGTGCGCGTTAGTCTTCGTCTCCCATGAGTTAAGTTTCTTCGTCTCCCACGAGTTAAGTTTCTTCAGAAACTTAACTCCCCAGTCGGCGAGCACCTCCGTCTCTGGGCGCGGGATGAACACACCGGGGCCGACCTCGAGTTCGAGGGGGCCAAACCACGCCGCTCCTAGGATGTGCTGGAGGGGCTCGCGCGCTTCACGACGCCCCACCAACGCCCCATATGCCACGTCAAAGCCGGGGATCGGAGCCTCGTTGAGCGGGATATCCATGTGGCCGCAGTGAATGAGGTGGGCAGCCAACAGGCGCGCATCCCACTCGGGTGAGGGTACCCCGGCAGCGCGAAGGCGCTCCGTGGCATCACGAAGCGCCTCCTTATAGGTGTGAAAAGTCACCGTATCTAACCGTGCCTTAGCCTTCTAGCCTTCGGCCTCAAGGCGCTCCGCGCGCTCCTGGGCTTGCAGAGCTTCGATGAGATCCTGCATATCGCCGTCGAGCACGGAGTCAAGATTATTGGCCTTGTAACCAATGCGGTGATCGGTGATGCGGTTCTCCGGCCAGTTATAGGTGCGGATGCGCTCGGAGCGGTCCATGGTGCGCACCTGGGAGGCGCGCTGCTCGCCGGCCTCGGCCTCGCGGGCCTCGCGCTCCATCTGGTCCAGGCGAGCCTGCAGCACCTGCAGGGCACGCGCCTTGTTCTGAATCTGCGAGCGCTCCTTCTGACAGGTCACCACCAGGCCAGTGGGCAGGTGGGTAATACGCACAGCGGAGTCAGTGGTGTTCACGCCCTGACCACCCTTACCGGAGGAACGGTAAACGTCGACACGGATGTCCTTGTCATCGATATTGACGGAGTCGATCTCCTCCGGCTCCGGGTAGACCAGCACACCAGCAGCAGAGGTCTGGATGCGGCCCTGGGACTCGGTCACCGGCACGCGCTGTACACGGTGGACGCCGCCTTCAAACTTGAACACGCTCCACGCGCCATCGCGCGAGGGGGTCTTGGACTTGAAGGAGATGGACATATCCTTCACTCCGCCAAGGTCAGACTCGTTGAGGCCCAGGACCTCCCACTGGAAGCCTGCCTTGTCGGCGAAGCGCTCGTACATGCGGGCCAAGTCACCGGCGAAGAGCGCTGCCTCTTCGCCACCAGCACCGGCCTTGATCTCCATGATGATGTCCTCGGAGTCATGCTCATCGCGCGGGGCTAGGAGGTCCGCAAGTTGCTCCTCCAGCTGCACGACGAGCGGCTCGAGGCGGTCAACCTCAGACTGGAACTCGTGATCCTCGTAGGCCATCTCCTTGGCGTCGGCCAAATCCTGGCGGGCCTGCACCAGCTCTTCGTTGACGGCGACGATGGGGCGCAGCTCAGCGTAGCGCTTGGACAGCTTGCGGAATTGCGACTGATCCCCGGCTACGTCTGGGTCAGCCATCTGCATTTCGATGCCTTGGTACTCGGAGATGATGTCATCAACGAGGGAAACCTGGTTAGACATTACTTGTAGTCCTCCTCGTCCGTGTCTGCCGCCATGGGCGCGGACGAAGCGACCTGCATGAGGAACTCGCCGTTGGAGCGGGTCTTCTTGAGCTGCTTGATGAGCAGGTCAATGGCGGCGAAGGAGTCCAAGCCGGAGAGGATGCGGCGCAGTTTGGTCATGATGCGTGCCTCCTCCGGAACGAGCAGGAGCTCGTCCTTGCGGGTACCGGAGGGGTTGACGTCCACGGCCGGGAAGATGCGGCGCTCGGAGATAGCGCGGTCGAGCTTGAGCTCGGCGTTGCCGGTGCCCTTGAACTCCTCGAAGATGACAGTGTCACCGGTGGAGCCGGTCTCCACCATCGCGGTGGCGATGATGGTCAGCGAGCCGCCATTTTCGATGTTGCGGGCAGCGCCCAAGAAGCGCTTCGGCGGGTACAGGGCGTTGGAGTCCACACCACCGGACAGGATGCGGCCCGACGCCGGGGAGGAGTTGTTGTACGCACGGCCTAGGCGGGTGATGGAGTCGAGCAGAACGACGACGTCCTTGCCCTGCTCCACCAAGCGCTTGGCGCGCTCGATAGCCAGCTCTGCCACCGAGGTGTGCTCTGACGGAGGGCGGTCGAAGGTGGAGGCAATGACCTCACCGTTGACGCTGCGCTGCATGTCCGTGACCTCTTCGGGGCGCTCGTCCACGAGGACCACCATGAGGTAGCACTCCGGGTTATTCGTGGCGATGGCGTTGGCGATGTTCTGCAGGATCGTCGTCTTACCGGCCTTCGGCGGGGAGACGATGAGCGCGCGCTGGCCCTTACCAATCGGCATGATGAGGTCGATGACGCGAGTGGTGAGGATCTTCGGGTCCGTCTCCAGGCGCAGGCGCTGGTTCGGGTACAGCGGGGTGAGCTTGGCGAAGTCCGGGCGCTCCTTCGCGGTGGACGGATCCAAGCCGTTGACCGTGTCAACCTCCACCAGCTGGTTGTACTTGCGGCGATTGCGGCCGTTACCGTGGGTGTGGGTCGGGCCGGAAACTTTGACCTTGCCGGTCAGGGCGTCGCCAGAGCGCAGGCCTAGGCGGCGCACGAGGTTGTTGTTGACAAAGACATCGGAGCTGGCCGCGCGGTAGCCGGTGGTGCGCAGGAAGGCCACGTTGTTGTCGACGACCTCGAGGATGCCGCCGACTACCTGCACTTCATCGCCCTCGCGGATCTGCAGGTCATTGCCACCGTTGCCGCCGCCATCGCGGTCACGCCCGCGGCGGTTGCGACGGTTACGGCGGTTGCGGCGGCCTCCGCCGCCGTTGTTGTCATCATCGTTGCGGTGGTTATCGCGGCGGTTGTTGTTCTGGCCACCGCCGTTATTGCCGCCGTTATGACCGTTGCCACCGTTGCCGTGGTCACCGTTGTCGGAGTTCTTTCCGCCACGGGACTGGTTGTCCTCGGACTTGCCGTTGTTGTCCTCGGCGCCATTGTCATTCCCGTTGCCCTTGGACTCTCCGCGGGCCTCGCGCTCCTGACGGCGCGCACGGTTGCGGCGAGCGCGGCGGGCCTGGGAGCGGGACTCGTAGCGCTGCTCGTCGTGGCCGTCCTTGTGCTCGGACTCCTGAGCACCGTCCTCACCCTTCTGGGCGTTCTCGGATTCCTGCTGTGGCTGGTCCTGTTTCTTCTTGTCCTGCTCCGGCTGCTCGGAGGCCTGGTCAGCAGCACCGGCGGGGCGCGAGGCCTTGCGGGCCGCGCGACGCGGCTGTGCGTCCTTAGCCTCGCCCTCGGCAGCAGCCTTTGCGCCGCGTGCCGGAACCTGGCCGGTGGTCAGTGCAGTGATGAGGTCCCCCTTGCGCAGTCCAGAAACGCCGCGAAGTCCGCGCTCCGCAGCCAGCTTGCGCAATTCCGGCAGCTTCAGGGATGCGAGATCCTGTGCTGCGGTCTTGTCCGTATCGCTCACGGATATCCTTTCGTCGCTTCACCAACGCGCGCTGTCTTATCTGCCGCACCTGCACTGTGTGTGGTGCTGTTCCAAGCGGGCGTTGGAAGCCAGTGTGTAATTGAGATGGTCCACCGCCACCAGCGAGTTCACGCGACCGCGATCCCCGTGGGCGGTGGTTTTCTTTGGCTCTCCCCCCTCTCCGGCCCTGCGGTACGGAACATGAAGAACTCCTTGCAGAACTCCTGAAAAGTTCTCAAGGAAGCGGCCGCGGGTCAATCGCGGGGAGATATTTTAAGAAGGCGACTGCGAGCGTGTCTCTCCCCTCTCACCGTCGCGCACACCGTTGGACTGCCATGAGTTTTCACCACAGGTGTGTGCGCCGTAGAGGGAGCTCGGAGGTGCGGGGAAGGCCTTCCCCGCCAGTCGCCGACAACTATACCGCATCCTTCCACCGCGCTCACACTGACACGGCTAAAGTAGTGCGCATGCTCTCCACAATGCAGAATATCCCGCTGTCCCTCACTCGCATCCTGGAGTACGGTTCCACTGTCCACGGCCAAACCCAGGTGGTTACGTGGCACAGCGCCAATCCCGGCAATGAACGCGAAGAAACCACCTTCGCCGATATCGGCGCGCGCGCCGCTGCCTTCGCCCACGCCCTGCATGACACGCTCGGCATCACTGGCGATGAACGTGTGGGCTCCCTAATGTGGAACTGCGCCGAACACCTCGAAGTGCTTTTTGGCACCGCTTGCAAGGGGGCAGTATTTACCCCGCTCAACAAGCAGCTCATGAATGATCAGATCCGGCACATCATCAACCACGCTGAGGTCCGCGTTATCGTCGCGGATTGTCGCCTCGCCGAGCAACTGGCCCAAGTTCTAGAAGGCGTGGACTGCGTGCGTGCGGTGGTATTCACGGGTGTCGACAAGCCCAGCACCGCTCTGCCGGGCAACGTCGAGATTTATAGCTATGAGCAACTGCTGGATGGGCGCTCCACCGTGTATGACTGGCCGGTTCTGGATGAGCACACCGCCGCCGCACTGTGCTACTCCACCGGCACCACCGGTGCGCCCAAGGGCGTGCTCTACTCCCACCGCGCCCTGTACTTGGAAGGTATGCAGCTGCGCTCCTCCGATTCCTTGTGCGTGACCCACGGGGAGACATTTTTGTGCTGCATCCCCATCTACCACGTGCTGAGCTGGGGAGTTCCCTTCGCGGCGTGGATGACGGGCACGCCGCTGGTGCTTCCCGACGCCGACGTCTCCCCCGCCACCCTGGCCAAGGTCATCGCCGCCACCTCCCCGCGCGTGGCGCACGGTGTGCCCACCATTTGGATTCAGCTCTTCGTGCACTACCTCAAGAACCCACCGGAGCGCATGACCCTGACGGAGATCTTCGCTGGCGGCTCTCCTGTGCCGCCGCAGCTCATCAAGAGCTGGGAAGAGCGCTACGGCGTGGACGTGGTCCACGTGTGGGGCATGGCGGAAACCACCACGGTGGGCACCGTGGCTCGCCCGCCTTCAGGCGCCTCGGGTGAGGCCCGCTGGGCCTACCGTATTTCCCAAGGGCGCTTCCCAGCCGCCCTGGAATACCGCGTGGTTAACGACGGCCACGTAGTCAACACGACGGACCGCAACGCCGGTGAGATTCAGGTCCGCGGCAACCTGGTTACTGGCGCCTACTACCACTCGCCCGCCTCGGAGGATGGCGGCGCTGCTCACGAGTTCCGCGGGAAAGACGTCGAGGACGCGGCTTCCAAGTTCACGGCGGACGGCTGGCTACGCACCGGCGACGTCGGCTTCGTCACCGAGGATGGCTTCCTTACCGTGGAAGACCGAGCACGCGATGTCATTCGCTCCGGTGGTGAGTGGATTTACTCCGTGCAGTTGGAGAACCTCATCATGGCCAACCCGGTGGTACTCGAATGCGCCGTCATTGGCTACCCCGACAAACAGTGGGTCGAGCGCCCGCTGGCTGTCACCGTGCTCGCCGCAGATATCAGCCCCACAATTGAGACCGCCGAGCGCCTGCGCAACGGTATGCGCTCTGAGCTGCCCTCCTGGATGCTGCCGGAGTACTGGACCTTCGTGAAATCCATCGATAAAACCTCGGTGGGCAAGTTCGATAAGAAGGACCTGCGCGCCCACCTTGCGGAGGGCGAATACAACATCATCCGTCTCAAGGGCCCGGGTGAGGCGCAGCGCCTCGATGCCGAAGAAGGCGACGGGGAAGCTTAGTCCCCTCCTATTCATTTGGCGCGCTTCGATCTAGACTTGCCAGCAATGTCCGCCCAGCCATCCCAGCCTTCGCCACGCACCTCCGTCCCGCTGACTCTGCCATTGCCGCGTGTACGGGGAGCGGGGATGCCGCCCACGGACCTGCCGGCACCAGGAACCGAGGGCCGCCGTGCACTCGTGGATCGCTACGGCCGCCAGGCCCGCGACCTGCGCGTTTCTCTGACGGATCGCTGCAACCTGCGCTGCACCTACTGCATGCCCGCCGAAGGTTATGAGTGGCTGCCCACCGAACACACGCTCAGCGATGAAGAGACCATCCGGCTGATCCGCCTCGCAGTGGACAAGCTCGGCATCCAGCAGGTGCGCTTCACCGGTGGCGAGCCCCTTCTTCGCGGCTCCTTAGAGAAAATCATCGCCGCCACAAAAGCGCTCACTACCGATGAGGGCCGCTCTCCTACTGTTGCTCTCACCACCAACGGGCTAGGCCTGGATAAACGCCTGCCGGGGCTGCAGCGCGCCGGGCTGGACCGCGTCAATATCTCCCTGGACACGCTCGATCCGGAGCTCTATGCCCAGCTCACCCGACGCGACCGCCTGGCAGATGTGCTGACATCCATCGATGCCGCGCTGGCCGCCGACATTGATCCGGTCAAGGTCAATGCTGTCATCATGCCAGGCGTCAACGAATCCGCCATCCTGCCGTTGGCCCGTTTTTGTTTAGAGCGCGGCGCGCAGCTTCGTTTCATTGAGCAGATGCCGCTGGGCCCACGGGAGAAGTGGACGCGTTCCCAGATGGTCACCGCGGAGGACATCTTGGCACGCTTGGCCGAAGACTTCGAGCTCACCCCGGCTAAGAAACCCCGCGGCTCCGCGCCGGCTGCACTGTGGTCCGCGGTCTCGCGCGATGGCTCCCTCCCCACAGGACACATCGGGGTGATCGCCTCCGTGACGCGGCCCTTCTGCGGGGATTGCGACCGCACGCGCCTGACCGCAGACGGCGCGGTGCGCAATTGCCTCTTCGGCAACTCGGAAACCTCCTTGCGCGACCTCATGCGGGCCGGTGCCAGCGATGCGGAGCTCGCCACCGCGTGGGCGGGTGAAATGTGGAGGAAATTACCGGGCCATGGGGTGGATGATGAAGGTTTCCTCCAACCAGATCGCCCGATGTCCGCCATCGGCGGCTAGATTGGGTGCAATGACAAGCACTGGGACTGACTTAAGTATCGAGGAGTATTTCGACCGCCTCCACGCGCTGGTCCGCGCCCTGCCTGCGGAGCATGTCCCACTCTCGCAGGGTCACGTATTGGCTGAGCCCCTCGTCGCCCGCCTGCCCCTGCCAGCGCAAGATAATTCCGCGATGGATGGTTTCCTCATTCCTCAGCCCTCCTCACCCGACAGCCTCACCGTTCCTTTCACTCTGCCCGTCGTGGGTGATGTGCCTGCCGGCGCGTCTGCCCAGGCCCCGCAGCCCGGCACTGCGCTGCGCATCATGACCGGTGGTGCAGTACCCGCGGGCTTTGATGGTCTGGTCATCCCTGTGGAGGACACCGATATTCCGCCAGGCCCCGGGCCGCTGCCCGAGACCGTTACGGTGCACCGACTTCCCGAGCGCAACCACATCCGGCGGCGCGGCTCCCACATCGAGGCCGGGCACCAACTAGCCGGTGCCGCCACGCTGGTCGACGCCTCCCTCATCGCCGCCGCCATTTCTGCCGGGGTCAGCACCGCCGTGGTCCACCGCATCCCGCGAGTGAGCATTATCGCCACGGGCGAGGAGCTGCGCAACGGCCAGCTCCCGGATTCCAATGGGCCGATGCTCGAAGCACTCATGAGTGCCACCGGGCCCGTTGACATCACTCGCACGGTATGTGGCGATTCACCCGTTGAGCTGCGGCGCTGCTTCGACGCGGCTGCTGCTGATTCCGATCTCATCGTCACCACAGGCGGGGTATCCGCAGGAGCCTTTGACGTGGTTCGCGCGGTCATTGAGGATGTCGTGGAGCGCGGCTCTTATTGGTTCGGGCACGTCAACCAACGCCCCGGCGCGCCACAGGGCCACGCGCTGTGGAACGGCGTTCCCGTGGTGTGTTTGCCGGGCAACCCGGTGGCGGCGTTCGTCTCCGTGCATCTCTACCTCACCCCGCTTCTGCGTTCCTTGCGCGGCCTTCCCCGCCCCACCGGAGTTTTAGACCGGCCGCATCTGACGGCTGTCGCCGGGGCCGACTTCCCGCATCCGCACCGCCCGCTGATTCAGCCGTGCTCAATTGCTCTGGAGGGAAGCATTACCGCCTCTCCGCCGCCTGGTCCACGCATGCGCAGCCACCACGTTGCAGCACTGCCGGGCACGCAAGGTTTCGCGCTGCTGACGAGCTCCGTCACCGCAGGGGAGCAACTTACCGTCTACCCCTACTAGATTCAGGGTCTCCCCTTCTACAGCCCCCACCCCTCCGTTGCTGCCAAAGATCGCGCCTCAGAAACGCGGATCGGCCCACTCTTCGTCAGCTAGGCTAGGTCCACCGGAGGAAAGGACCCGCTGCAACAATGAAGTTCACTCATCTTAATGAGGCCGGCTCCGCCTACATGGTGGACGTGACCGATAAGAAGCCCACTGTGCGCACCGCCACCGCCCAAGGCGAAGTGGCATGCTCGCCGGAGGTCCTCACCGCACTGCGGGAGGGAGCCGTGCCGAAGGGCGACGTGCTTGCGGTTGCTCGAGTGGCCGGTATTGCGGCGGCGAAGAAGGTCCCGGATCTCCTGCCGCTGGCCCACACCATTGGTGTGCATGGCTGCGCAGTGGACATAGACCTGCGCGAAGACCACGTCTTCATCGAAGCCACCGTGCGCACCGCCGACCGCACCGGCGTAGAAATGGAGGCGCTGACCGCGGTGAACGTCGCCGCCCTAGCGCTCATCGACATGGTCAAAGGTGTGGATCGCTCCGCTTATATCCGGCGCTGCGGCATCACCGCGAAGTCCGGCGGTCGCTCGGGTGATTGGTCCCGTGAGCTGCCCGGCGCGGAAGGATAGAGAACAATGCCAGGTGTCATTGTTTTGGCGGGCGGACGCGGCACACGCATGGGTGGTGTGGACAAGGCAAGTATCACTCTCGCCGGTGAGCGCCTTATCGACCGCCTCCTGCGCCAGTTGCCCTATGACGCGCCGGTGGCGGTTGTCTCGCCCTACCACTTAGGCATGCCTCAAGTATGTGAAAAGCCCCTCTTTGGCGGGCCTGCCGCGGGAATCGCCGCGGGCCATGCCGCGTTGGTCGGCTCCTCAGAGTCCACCACCGCCATCTTTGCCGTCGATGCCCCGGATTCCCCACAGATGCTCCCCGCACTCGAGGTGGCTTTGGCAAGCTCCGGCGCTGATGTCGCGGTAGCCACACTTGATGGGCTGTCGCAGCCGCTGTGTGCACTGTGGCGCACCGAGTCCCTCGCCCGCGCTCTGAATGAGCTCGGCAATCCCCGCAATAAGTCAGTCATGCGCTTACTCGGACTCGCGAAGAACATCACCGAGATCGAAGGCACCGCCGCAGTGCACGATATAGATACCCTGGACGAGCTTCGCGAACGGCGCGAGCGGCGAGCTATTCAACGATGATCTGACCGTGCTGGCCCTTCTCTGCGTTCGTCATGAGGTGGTTCACAAAGGAGTAGGTCCCCGGCTCGTTGAAGGTCATCTCCACGAATCCGCCCTGGGCGGGCAAGAGGTCCAGCGCCTGGGATCCGGAATCCTTCGCGTCCTTAATCAGGTAGGCGCCTTCCTTGTACACGGTGTCGAATTGCTCGCCCACAACGTGGAAGCTCAGAGGCAAATCCGGGCCGAGGTTAACCAGCCAGATACGCACGGTATCGCCCACCTTGGCGC
Source organism: Corynebacterium sp. HMSC072D12 (assembly GCF_001813925.1). Taxonomy (NCBI): domain Bacteria; kingdom Bacillati; phylum Actinomycetota; class Actinomycetes; order Mycobacteriales; family Corynebacteriaceae; genus Corynebacterium; species Corynebacterium sp. HMSC072D12. The sequence continues at coordinate 61,078 of NZ_KV814396.1, read as the reverse complement.
GCAGCGGTGCTAAGCCCTCGTCGTATTGATTGGGATAGTAGTTGAAGGCGGTGAGGTCATAGTCGCCATTGCTGACTCGCTGCGCATCCGCACCTTCAGCTTCCCTGCCCGCGGTGGCGAGGAAAACCTCGCTTGCCGTCATGACGTACTCCGCGTCAACGTCCCCCAGTGCATCCTCACCACGCGGATCGATAATGACTGCTCCTGCCATGCCGTTGGCAATGTGTAGACTCATCGGCATCGTTGAGCAGTGATACATCCAGATGCCTGCCCGGTGCGCGACAAATTCGTATGTCAGCGACTCGCCCGGCTGAATCGTCTTCATGTTCTTATCTGGGTTGACTTCACCAGCGTGAAAATCCACCGAATGCCCCATCGAGCCCTCGTTCTTGATGGTGATACGAAATCGGTCCCCGACCTTGCCGCGCAGGGTTGGTCCGGGTGCCTGCCCGTTGAAGAGCCACCGGGTTTGGCGCACTCCTGGGGCGACCTCAGCCTCCTCTTCTGTCATCACCCAGGTCTCCTCGTGAAGGTCGCCTTCCGCGGGAGCAAGGGAGGCATCGACGGCGTCGAAGCCCTCGCGTGCCGCCATGCGCTCGGCTGCTGAGGGCACCGTCGCCGGGGCACCAGCAGAGCCCGTGCTTGCCGACGCCCCCGCATGCTCATGGTCCCCAGATGCTGGCTCGTCGACGTTGACCATAAACGTCATCCCCTGCATTTTGTGCCCGGCGATCGTGCAATAGCCTTCCACGGAGTCATCGATGATCCCAGCATCCAGCTGCACGGTCTCACCTGGTTCTACCCTTCCGGTTTCCTCACGTCCGATCTTCAAGTCATGGACCTGGTCGCCCGTGTTATGAAAATTCACCACCAGGTGGCTGCCCGCAGCCACGTTAATAGAGGACGGAACAAAGGACATGCCGTCGACAGAGACATCCACAGTGACGGCATCGGCGGAAGCTACCAGCGCCGGATCTTGTTTCCCCATCCGCGAATTGGTCACTGCCAGTGCAATGACCGCCACCAAGGCAACAATGATGATGAGCCAGGATGCCCACTGCTTCTCAGATTGCTCCTTTTTAACGGGCACGCTTGACATGAACTTCTCCTTGAGATGACGAGACGGCCCACACTAGGGCCGCACAATTGGCGATGAGGCCTAGCCCCATCATGATAAGCCCGGCGAAGGACACGCTAGTAATGCCAGTGAGGCTCAGCACGCCGCCAAGGTTGATGAGCGCTACGCGCACGAACCCTGGAAGGTGGCCTCGCGCGGGATGAGCAGCCCCGGCCAGGATGGGCAGCATGTGGTGGAGTACCCCGGTCACGAGCTGCAGGAGGCCGGCGCCGACGAATGTGGGCATCAGGAGTAACGTCACCGCGCGCGGGTAGGCCCCGGCGAGAGTGGCCGCCGCGTCACCGGCACACAGTGCCAGCATCCATACCAGTCCCGCCATCGCGGACACGCTTGCCGTGGTCTTCACGCCGCCAAGCGCGCCCGCGAGTACTGGCTGAATGATGAACACAGCGGCGAGGACGGTGAGTAGCTGCGCCATGCCGGCGGCGCGGGTGAGCCCGGAGGCGTCGGCAAGCATAGCCACCCCCAGCCCCACGCAATGCACGGTCAATGCTCGACCACACCGGGCCCGGGCGACCGATGAAATTGGCGTTCGGGTCAACGTGGGCAGCAGCGTGACCACGGTGCCCACAATGGTAAGCAGTGCAAACCCCCACACCATGCCGCGTGAATGCGCCGCCACCAACAGCGAGTAGTTACCCACCCCGTGCGCAGCCAGGATGGCCAATAACACAGAGACCACCATGAAGCACGCCGCGGCCAGATAAAAGGGCACGGTGACTGCAAAAGAGCCAGAAAGAGAGCCTCGAAGCTTAGACCACAACGCCCACAGGTGCCACGTGACTGCGACGATGACGAGTGAGGAGCCAATATCCGCGAGCATTCCCCAGTCGTAGCCTGCGCGGTCGACGAGCAACAGGACCAGACCTACCTGCACTAGGCCCACCCGTGTGCCCACCCCGCGGAACCCGACGGCTGGGGTGCGGGTCAGCGCCTCCGTGAAGTGGGTGCTGAATACGAGGATCGCGGTGGTCAGCGCTCCGAGGGTAAACGGATGGATGAGATCCCACCACACGACGGGTGCTCCCAGATAACTCGCCACGGTGATTCCCACGCCCACCGCGATCCACAAGGCCACGAGGCTAAAGGCAATGGTGTGCCAACGCCGGCGCGACGTCAACGAGACATCCCGCACAGATATACCTGACTTAGTTATTTGCACGGATATAATCGTAGTAAATTAAAGACGCGGGCAGCAACGCCAGCTCCCCCTAGAAAATCGAAACGGAAAAGATCAATGAACTTGCCGCTTATCGACGCCTCCAAGGGCCACGACATCCCCACCCTCAACGCCTCCGAAATCCCTCACGCGGTGCGCCACGGCGCCATCCATGGGGCACTCGGCACCCTCAACGTGGGCGAAGCCATGATCCTCATAGCTCCGCACGACCCCCTTCCGCTGCTCAAAGAGGTGGACCAGCGGGAGGAGATTTTCACTCACGAGTATCTTAAGAAAGAACCACAAGACGTCCACATCAAATTCACGCGCACCGAGTAATGCTGCCGTACCCTAACGAAGCATGCGCCTTCTTAGAATTGCTGCCCCCGTCATCGCCGCCGCGCTGACTGTTGCCGGTTGCGCCTCTGATTCCACAGAGCCCTTGCAGGTGTTTGCTGCATCCTCGACAAGAGTGTTGAATGACGAGCTTGCTAGCGCCTCCGGGACTCCCCTGGCCTTCAACAACGGCGGCTCTTCTGCTTTGGTGCAGCAAGTCGATGAGGGAGCGCCCGCAGACCTTCTCCTCACTGCTTCTCGGGAGACCATGGAGAATGCACTCGCTCAGGGCAGCGTGGAGACGCCCGTGGCCTTAGCCAGCAACGTCATGGTTATGGTCGTGCCGAAAGGTAATCCTCAAGGTCTTCGCTCTGCAGCAGACCTGGAGCCCTCGGCACGCCTAGTTCTCTGTGACCCGAGCGTGCCTTGCGGAGCCATTTCCACGCGCATTATGGAGGCCAATGGCTGGCATCTGTACGCATCATCTTTGGAGAGCCAAGTCGCTGATGTCCTGGGAAAGGTTGCCTCCGGTGAAGCGGACGCCGGGTGGGTCTATTCCACCGACGCCGCCGCGAGCGAAGATGTCGAGGCCATCCCGCTCGCCCACGCGGAAGACTTCCGCAATGAGATCATGGGTGCTGTGGTGGCTTCTTCATCCCGGCATGAAGAAGCCCAAGAAGTCCTCTCGCTTCTCGCGTCGGATTTTGACAGCACCTGGGAACAATTCGGCTTCACTCCGGTGAACTAGGTGGCAGGCATAACTCTGCGCGAGCAGCGCCCACGAGTCCCTTGGCCGGTCATCGCCGCTGGCGCGCTCGCCGCTATCTACATTCTCGCCCCAGTCCTCGCCTTGGGAGTGCGGGTGCCCTGGGGGCAACTCTCTGACACGCTGAACTCTCCGACGACCCAGGATCTTCTCCGCGTCAGCCTGTCCGCGGCGGCGTGGTCTACAGTGCTGTCCACGTTGCTGGGCACCTGCTTGGCGCTGTGGCTGCAGCAGCTGCACCGCGTCTCCCACCTGGTGAGGCTGGTGGTCTACCTCCCCTTGGCCATGCCTCCCGTCGTGGGCGGCTTGGCTCTCACTGCGCTGCTGGGGCGCCGTGGGCTGCTTGGTCCTGTTCTGGAGCAGGCTGGACTGCACGTGTCTTTCGCCTTCCCGGGTGTCGTGGCAGCCCATGTCTTCGTCACGCTTCCCTTCGCGGTGGTGGCGGTGGACTCCGCGCTGCGGCAACTCGATCCTGAGGTCATCGCCAGCGCGCGCGGCATCGGCTTAGGAGCGGGAACCATCCTTCGGCGCATCATTCTCCCAGCCATCCGCCCCGCTGTGTTCACCGGTGGTGCGCTGGCTTTCGCCCGCTCACTGGGTGAATTCGGAACAACTATCACCTTCGCCGGTTCCCTGCCCGGCTCGACCCGAACCATGCCGAGCGGAATCTACCTCGAGCGCGAGGTCAGCGCGGACAATGCCTATGCCCTTTCCGCCGTGCTTATTGGAATAGCCATCCTTGCGCTCACCGCCGCCGGACTGCCCCTGTTGCTGCGGCGTCGCCGCGAGCCGAAGGTGCGCATGCTCAAGCCGATGGATCCTGCGGCACTTCGCACTGCCACCACCCCTGTGGACTCAGCCCACGATCTTTCCGTAACTATCGGTAACGCCACCACCACGTTCCGGGGCGGGCGCATGACCGCGGTGGTCGGGCCCAACGGTGCCGGAAAGACCACGCTTCTGCGTTTCATTAGCGGGCGACTCCAAGGGGCACACACCAACGCCGAACGCGTGATCATGCTTTCTCAAAACCCTGGGCTGCCGCCCACTGCCACCGTGGCTCAAGCGTTGACGATGGTGACCAAAGACCCGCAAAGGACCAAAGAGTTGATCAACGCCGCCGGACTGCAAGAGCTGGGCCATGTATCCGAGCTTTCCGGCGGTCAAGCCGCGCAAGTTGCCCTCCTCCGCGCGCTGGCGGCGCGCCCGGCGGTATTGGTTGCGGATGAGCCCTTTGCCGCCATGGACGTAGAATCCGCCGCGCGTTGGCGCCACTTACTGCGCTTTTCAGCCGCTGACCGTACCACCGTCATCGTCACCCACAGCCGCGTGGACCTCGACACGCTGGCGGACGACATCCTGGTGATGGAAGCCGGCAACATCATCTCTCAAGGCTCCGCGGAGCGCCTACTGGAACGGCCCCCGTCCCGTTTTATGGCAGAGCTGGCGGGCGTCAATGTGCTTCGCGGCTACCACCAGAATGATGCATTTCAGCCAGCTCGCAACGGCGAGCACTGGGCGGCCTTTCCCCAGTCTGCGCTGCGCTTCGACCCCGCTGGCGCACTGAGCGCGACCATTGTGGCCGATCTGGGCAAAACCACCCTTATTGACATTGACGGCCAACGGCTCACAGTGGGCGAGCCAGCAGGCAACAATGCTCCCAGCGACGAGGTCTCCGTGGCCCTCGACGCCACCGCCCTCACGGTCTACACCCGTACTTAATCCATGGGATTTTACCCACGTCGTCACGCAGGTCGTGGTGCCTCTGAGCACCGCAGTGGAAGAAAATCAGGACCTCGGATGTAGAATCCTTCTAGAGTTTTTCAAGGAGTCACAGTTCATGTCCGCATTTGCTACGCCTAGCCCCCGCTCCTCCAGCGAGCTGTTTCCTGACACGATGAAGCTCTCCCCCAAGCAGCGCGACGTCCTCTCGGCCTTACAGAAATTCCCGCAAGGAGCACGGGCTGCAGAGATTGCGAAGAAGATGGGCATGCATGTCAACACCGCGCGCGGCCACCTAGATGAGCTCGTTCGCGCTGGCGCGGTGCGAGTAGTTACTGCTCCGGCGAAGGGGCGCGGACGCCCCTCACTGATCTTCCAAGTGCGGGTGCCGGACAACCGTTCAGTGGCGGAGGAATACGTCACGCTGATCAGCGTGCTCATCACAGCGCTGGCGGAAAAAGACCAGCTCAACGATTATTCCTCGGAGCAGGCGCGGGAGCTTGGCCGCGAATGGGCCAAAACTGCGGCCACCAGCCATGGTGCTGAGGCACTCGGCTCGCTTTATCTGATGATGCGCGATATGGGCTTTGACCCGGTAACCTCGTCCGATCACTTCGACGAGGAAGGCCGCGCCGATGTGGAGCTACACGCCTGCCCATTTGTCAGCGCCGGTGTGGAGCCCTCCCCCTTCGTCTGCGCCATCCACGATGGCTACTTGGAGCAGGCGGCTGCCGATTCCGGTGGGAGGTTAAGCCTGAAGCTGATCCCGAAGTCCGGAAACGGCGTGTGCCGAATCAACGTGGAAAAGGAGGCTAGCTAGCCTAACCGCGCTCGACGGAAACCGGCCCGGCGACCTCCAGCTCCAGCACGCGCAGGTTCTGTCCGCGGGCATCCTCGAGGATCTCTTCCTCGATGGGCTCGGTGTGCAAGACCATGACGGTGGGGCCAGCACCGGACAGGTAGGCGGCATAGCCGCGGTTGCGCAGGCGGTTGACCCACTCCGCGGTCACCGGCAGGACATCAGCGCGATAAGGCTGGTGCAGACGGTCGCGGGTGCCTTCCCACAGCAGGTCCGGATAGGCGGTCAACGCCGCCACGTTCACCGCAGTACGGGAGACGTTGAAGGCGGCATCGGCGTGCGTGACGTGCGAGGGAAGCACGCGGCGCACCGCCTGGGTTGATGCATGGAAGTCCGGGACCAAGGCCGTGGCCTTGATAGTCGGGTGCACGTCTAAGGTGGCGGCGCGGTACTCCGGGAGCGAGCGGCCGTCGACAGGCACGGTGGTCCACGAGACCACGGCGTTTCCTAGCACGGAGGCCGCGGCGTTATCCGGGTGGCCTTCGAAGGCTGAAGACAGCTGAACAACCTGCTCCTCGGAGAGCGGGAAGCCAGCCAGACCATTGCCCGCGGCCACGCCGGCTACCGCGGCCGAGGCCGAGGAGCCCAAACCGCGGGACTGCGGGATGTTATTCGTGCACACCACGCGCAGGCCGGTAGCTTCCACGTCAGCAGCCTTCAGCGCAGAACGGATGGCCTTGACTACCAGGTGGGAGCCATCGCGAGGAAGCTCATCGGCGCCCTCGCCGAAGATCTCCACTTCCAAACCGGAGCGCGTGACTTCTACCTCTACGGTGTCGTAGAGGCTCAGCGCGATGCCAAGGGTGTCGTAGCCCGGGCCTAAGTTGGCCGAGGAGGCCGGGACCTGGACGGTGACCTTGGTGCCAACTTCGATATCGATACTCATTGTTGTACCTAAGCCCCTTAAACGCCCAGGCGGATGACGGAGTGAACGGCCTTGACCTCATCGAGCTCGCCGAGGGCAGCAACGATATCCTCGAGCACCGCTTCCTTCGCCGCGTGGGTGACCACGATGAGGCGGGCGGTGGCATCGCCGTCTTCCTGGCGCACGGTGCGCAGGGAGACACCGTGGCGGGCAAAGACACCGGAGATGGCGGAGAGCACGCCGGTGCGGTCTTCAACTTCCATGTCGACGTGATAACGAGTTTCCACTTCTCCGAACTCCGCAATAGGTAGGTTGGCATAGGTGTTCTCCCCCGGCGCACGGCCGCCGTGGACGATGTTGCGTGCCGCACCGATGACATCACCCAGCACAGCAGATGCCGTCGGGTTACCGCCGGCACCGTTGCCGTAGAACATCAGGGAACCAGCGGCCTCCGCCTCAACGAAGATGGCGTTATAGGACTGGCTGACCGAAGCCAACGGGTGCTCCTTCGGAACCAACGTCGGGTGCACGCGGGCGTTGACGGATTCCGCACCGGTCTCCTCATCCACGAGGCGCTCACAGATGGCCAGCAACTTGATGGAGTAGCCGGCCTGGTTGGCAGCCGTGATGTCATCGGCGGTGATCTTGGAAATACCCTCGCAGTAGACATCGTCGAAGGTCAGGCGGGTATAGAAGCCCAGGGATGCCAGGATGGCAGCCTTGGAGGCAGCGTCGTGGCCCTCCACGTCAGCGGTGGGATCGGCCTCGGCGTAGCCCAGGCGAGTGGCCTCAGCCAGCGCATCCTCATAGGAGGCACCGGTGGACTCCATGGCGTCCAGGATGAAGTTGGTGGTGCCGTTGACGATTCCGGAGATGCGCTGGATCTTGTCACCGGCCAGGGAGCGGCGCAGCATGCCGACGACCGGGATGGCGGCGGCTACAGCGGCCTCGAAGTAAAGGTCAACGTCGGCGCGGTCGGCAGCTTCAGCGAGCTCATCCGCGTGCGCGGCCACGAGAGCCTTGTTGGCGGTGACCACGGATTTACCGGCGTTGAGGGCGGCGAGGACAAGCTCGCGCGGGAAATCAATGCCGCCGATGACCTCGACGACAAGGTCGATATCATCGCGCAGGACAAGTGCCTTGGCGTCGTCGGTCAGCAGCTCCGCCGGAACGCCCGGGCGCAGCTTGTTCTTGTTGTGCACGGCAACGCCGCGGATCTCCACGGGGCCGCCGATGCGGTGTGCAAAAGCGTCAGCGTTCTCCTGCACGAGGCGGAAAACCTCAGCGCCCACAGTGCCAAATCCAAGCAGCGCGATTCCTACGGGTTCGCCTTCGGGCTTCTTGCTACGGTTCGTCGTCATGGTGTCCCCTTGTTGAAATTGCGAAAGATTCTTACGTGCTAGCCCATCACTATACAGAACGAGCTGTCTATTTCTATACGACATGGCCGGCACAACGTGCGACCGGCCATGTCTTTGTGAATAAAATGCGGTGAGCTGTGCCAACGCCGCGCTAGTCGACGTCCAACGCCAGCAAGTCCTCCACCGTTTCCCGGCGCAGCATGAGCGAGGCTTTGCCGTCACGCACGGAAACTACTGCTGGGCGCAGAGCGCCGTTATAGCGCGAGGCCATCATGTACTGATAGGCGCCGGTGGTGGCGAAAGCGAGGAGATCCCCGGTAGTGATATCCGAGGGGAAACGGCGCTCGTTGACCAGAATGTCACCGGACTCACAGTGGAAGCCCACGATGCGCGAGTCCACCGGCTCGCCCTGGGTGCGGCGATTGACCACGCGCACGTCATACTCAGAGCCATAGAGCGCCGGCCGGATGTTATCGGACATGCCACCGTCCACGGAGAGGTAGCGGCGCATCGGCAGATCCGCCTTGCCGGTCTCCACGTCCTTGACCGTGCCCACGCGGTAGACGGTGACCGCGGAGGCACCCACCAGCGAGCGGCCGGGCTCCACCAGCACGAAGGGCGGCTTGATGCCGAGCTCAGTGGCGGTGCGCTCCACGGCGTCGAGCAGGTCCTTGGCCAGCTTGGCGACGTCGAGTGCTTCCTCGTATTCCATGTAGGGAATGCCGAAGCCGCCGCCCAAGTCCAGCTCCTCAAGGGCAACGCCGAGCTCGGAGTGAATGCGCTTATATAGGCTCAGCACGCGCTCGGCGGCCAGCTTGAAGCCATCGGCATTAAACACCGAGGAGCCCACGTGGCAGTGCAGGCCCACGAGCTTCAGGTTCGCGGATTCCAACACCGTGCGAGCGACATCGAAGGCGGCGCCGGTGGACAGAGAAATGCCGAACTTTTGATCCTCATGAGCCGTGGCGATGAATTCGTGCGTGTGGGCATCCACGCCGGGCTTGACGCGGATCATCACCGGCTGCACACGGCCGGCGGCCGCCGCAATGCTGTTGAGGCGCGAGAGCTCCTCCGCGTTATCCAAAACCACATGGCCAATCCCCTCGTTTACGCACAACTCAAGGTATTCGTCTTCCTTGTTGTTGCCGTGCGCGGTCATGCGCTCCGGTGGGAAGTCCGCAGCGAGCGCCAGCTTGGCCTCGTTGAGGGAGGCCACGTCAAGGCACAGGCCCTCCTCATCTACCCAGCGGACGATGCGCTTGGTAATGAAAGCCTTGGAGGCATAGTGCACGTGGTCAGGACCGCCGAAGGCCTGGGCCATGTCCCGGCAGCGCGAGCGGAAATCCTGCTCATCAAAGACATAGAGCGGGGTGCCGTATTCTTCGGCCAGGTCGGTCAGGGAAACGCCGCCGATCGAGACCACACCATCGGAGTCACGAGCAGCGTTGCGCGGCCACACGTGGGCCGGAAGAGAATTGAAATCAGTCATCGATACCTTGTCTTACATCTTCTCCGTCTTACATCTTCTCCGGTGCGCTGACCCCAACCATGGTCAAGGCATTGGCCATGACCTGGCGGGTGGCGCTGGCCAGGGCGAGGCGCGCGGAGTGAATCGACTCGGTCTCTTCACCAGCCTTCGGCAACACCTGGCACTGGTCATAGAAGCGGTGGAACACGGCGGCAAGCTCCTCGGCATAGCGCGCGATGCGGTGCGGTTCGCGCAGCGTGGCGGCGGTGGCCACAACCTCCGGGAACTCGCCCAGGGTGCGAATGAGGTCGCCTTCCTTATCGTGGGTGAGGAGGTCGAGGGGGGCGTCGGCAAGCGCGGCAGTATCGAAGCCCAGCTCTTCTGCCTTGCGCAGGATGGAGCAGATGCGGGCGTGGCCGTATTGCACGTAGTAAACCGGGTTATCCGCCGACTGGGAAGCCCACAGGCCCAGGTCAATGTCCAGGCTGGAATCCACGGAGGAGCGCACCAGGGAGTAGCGCGCGCCGTCGACGCCGATGGCCTCGACGAGGTCATCAAGAGTGATGACGGTGCCGGCACGCTTGGACATCTTGACCGCCTGGCCATCGCGGACCAGGTTGACCATCTGGCCGATGAGGACCTCGACGGCCTCCGGGTCATAGCCCAAAGCCTGGGCGGAAGCGCGCAAGCGAGCGATGTAGCCGTGATGGTCTGCGCCCAGCATGTAGATGGCCAGGTCGTGGCCGCGGTCAAACTTATCAGCCACGTAGGCGATATCGCCGGCGATGTAGGCGGCGTTGCCGTCGGACTTGATGACCACGCGGTCCTTGTCATCGCCGTACTCGGTGGACTTCAGCCACCATGCGCCCTCAGCTTCGTAGAGCTTGCCGTTGTCCTTGAGCTTCTGGATGGACTTCTCCACGGCACCGGACTCGAAGAGGGAGTTCTCGTGGAAGTAGACATCGAAGTCCACGCCGAACTCGTGGAGGGACTCCTTAATCTGGGCGAACATCATCTCCACGCCCGCGGAGCGGAAGGCTTCCTGGACCTCGGCATCACTGCCGTCGAGGGCGCCCGGGTTCTGCTCCAGCACACCCTGAGCGATCTCCTTGATGTAATCGCCGCCGTAACCGTCCTCCGGGGTCGGCTCGCCCTTGGCGGCAGCCACGAGGGAGCGAGCGAAGCGGTCGATCTGTCCGCCGTGATCGTTGAAGTAGTACTCGCGGGTCACCTCCGCGCCGGAGGCTTCGAGCACGCGGCCCAGCGAATCGCCCACGGCAGCCCAACGGGTACCGCCCAGGTGGATCGGGCCAGTCGGGTTCGCGGAGACGAACTCCAGGTTAATCTTCTTGCCCTGGTAGGTGGTGTTGCTGCCGAAGTCTGTGCCGGCATTGAGCACCTGGGCCACGATGGCGCCCTGCGCTGCGGCAGCGAGGCGAATGTTAAGGAATCCCGGGCCTGCGATGGAGGCCTCATCAATGGCGTCGTTGCCGGCGAGGGCATCCGCCAACCACTGCGCCAGCTCGCGGGGCTGGGCACCAGCCTTCTTGGCTACCTGGAGTGCCAGGTTGGTGGCGTAATCGCCGTGCTCCGGGTTGCGCGGGCGCTCCACGGTGACGGTCTCCGGCAGGACGGAGGCGTCCAGTTCATGCTCGGTGAGCACGGCAGCGGCAGTGTTCTTGATCAGGACGGAAAGATCTTCAGGATTCATAGGGCCAAAGTCTATCGTCTCCGCCGCTGGGAGGCGCTATCAGGTCGCAGAGGTTAGCAAGGTCACTCACCCCCATCAGGTGAACAATGCAGCACAGCGAAGCACCAAGTTCTACCCTAAAAGGCGTTATCTGAATCGATCCAACCTTTCGCCCTCTCGCTCGGCCGAAACATGCGGTGCCGCATCTTGGGGACCTCCACGGGGACGCCGACGGGAGCCAACTGGAATTGAGCTTTATGTCAACCTTCAATATCACCACCGACGCCATCGCTGGCAACATCGGGCTCACCGCGCTGGTGTCCACGTTGCCGCTCATCGCGTTCTTCATCATGCTCCTAGGGCTCAAGGCCCGCGCTCACACCTCGGGTGCGGTAGCGCTTCTCGTCGCGGTTCTCATCGCCATTTTTGGCATGGGCATGCCAACCGGCATGGCTTTGTCCTCCGCGGTGCGCGGCGGGCTCTTCGGCCTCTTCCCCATCGTCTGGGTGATCATTACTGCCATCTGGTTCTACGAGGTCACCGTGGCCTCTGGCCGCTTCAATGACCTGCGCAAGACCTTTGACCTCTTGGGCGATGGCGATATTCGCATCCAGGCCATTCTCATCGCTTTCTGCTTCGGTGGCCTCTTGGAGGCGCTCGCCGGCTTCGGCGCTCCGGTAGCAATTACGGCCACCATGATCCTGGCGCTGGGCGTCAAACCCCTCAAGGCAGCCACCACCGTGCTCATCGCCAACACCGCACCCGTGGCCTTCGGCGCGGTAGGCATCCCGGTGACCACCGCAGGCTCCGTGGGCGGCCGTACCGCCGAACAGACCGCTGATATCGCCGGACTGATTTCGCTGCAGGTCCTGCTCATCGCCGCCGTCGTGCCTTTCTTTATCCTCTTCATCCTTGACGGCATGCGGGGTGTTAAAGAAGCAGGTCCCGCCGCCGCTGTCATCGGCATCTCCTTCGCCATTGCTCAGTGGGCCGCGGCCACCTTCTTTGCCTACCAGCTCACCAACGTCGTGGCTTGCATTGTCTCCCTCGGCGCTGGCTTCCTCTTCCTGCGTGTGTGGAAGCCCAAGGGTGTGGACAGCCTGCGTGAGCGCATGGAGTTGCCCGCCCAAGAGGAGGTCACGGACCTCAACGGCAGCCGCATCTGGATGGCACTGCTGCCCTATGCCGTGGTCACCGCTGTCTTCGCCATCGCCACCGCGTGGCCGTCCATCTTCAGCTTCCTGCAGCTCAACGTTGCCTGGCCGCTTCTCGAAGGCACCGTCTTCGACGCCGAAGGCCACGCCATGGATACCGCATTTAAGTTCAACGTGTTGGGCAACCCGGGCACCCTGCTGTTGATTTCCGGCATCATCGTGGCTGTTATCTACATGTCCTTCAACGAGAACGGCCGCTACACGCTGGAGGCATCGGCACCGCTAGCTAAGTTTGGCGAGGTTATCTCCCGCATGAAGTTCTCTGCGCTGACCATCATCCTGGTCCTGGCGCTGGCCTACACTATGAACTACTCCGGCCAGACCATCTCCATCGGCCAGTTCGTGGCTTCTGTCGGAGGTATCTTCGCGCTCTTCTCCCCCGTCTTGGGTTGGATTGGTACCGCGGTTACCGGTTCGGATACCTCCGCTAACGCACTCTTTGCCAACCTCCAGGTCACCGCTGCTGAGCGCATCGGCGTTAACCCGGACCTCATGCTGGCTGCCAATACCTCGGGTGGCGTTGTGGGCAAGATGATCTCCCCGCAGTCGCTGGCCATTGCAGCCACTGCGGTTCAAATGGAGGGCGAGGAATCCCGCATCTTCAAGGCCGTTGTGGGCTACTCCGTGGCCTTCCTTGCCGTCGTGTGCATCATCGTCTTCCTCATGACCAACGTGCTGGGCTTCCTGGTTCCTTAAGTTCTCAGCCCTCAGCACCAACTACCCCCAGAATAGGGCGCTTCGCCCGCTCGGTCTGGGGGTTTTCGCTTGCCCGCGTTTTGTGTCCGCTTCATCTCTGCACGTAAGGAATTTCACAACATTAATGTTGCGATAAAACGCCAGGTAGGAGGGCTAATTCCGCCTCGATAATGTGAGTTTTGGGCGGTAGGCTCATAGATACAAACTCGAAAAATGCCCACTGCGGCTGTCCTGGTAGCGCGCATCCGAGTACACCATCGCTGTGCCAAGCACAGGACAAGCTACAGAGAGGCAGACTAAGGAGCACACGCGAATGCGAATAGCATTGTTTTCCACCTGCATCGGTGATTCACTCTTCCCCGATGCTCATAAGGCCACGGCCCTCATCCTCTCCCGCTTGGGCTATGACGTCGTCTTCCCAGAGGAGCAGACCTGCTGTGGCCAGATGCACATCAACACCGGCTACCAGGAGCAGACCCTGGGGATGATCCGCACTTATGCGGACGCCTTTGCGGATCCCTCCATCGACTACGTGGTCTCCGCCTCCGGCTCCTGCGTGGGCGCCGTGCGTGAGCAGCACGAGATGATCGCTGATCGTTTCGGCACTTCCGCCGATGTGGACGGCGCCAAGAAGGCAGCCGGCAAGACCCTGGATCTGCCGGAGTTTCTGGTCGACGTCGCCGGGGTCACCAACGTCGGCGCTTTCTTCCCTCACCGCGTGACCTACCACCCCTCCTGCCACGGCCTGCGCTTCCTCAAGTTGGGTGACCGCCCCTACCAGCTGCTGAAGGAGGTCGAGGGAATCGACCTCGCCCCGCTGCCTAATGCAGAAGAATGCTGCGGTTTCGGCGGAACCTTCGCCCTCAAGAACGCGGAGGTCTCCGCAGCGATGGTCGGTGATAAGACCCGCCACATCCGCGAAACCGAGGCCGAATACGTCACCGGCGGTGACTCCTCCTGCCTGATGAATATCGGTGGTGCTCTGGCTCGCCAGCGCTCCGGCGTTCGCGCTATCCACTTGGCGGAAATCCTCGCCTCCACCAAGGAACACCCGTGGACTCCTACCTCTGCGGCCTACTCCAAGGAGAAGATGCTCTAATGACTTCCTTCCTCGACACCACTCCTCCGCGCGCCCCCGAAGGCTACGGCAACCTGCGCGGCTCGAAGGCCTTCGTGCCGCTGGCTCACGTGGGTCTCAACAACGCCACCCAGCGCCGCAACCTGCACCACGCCACCACCACCATTCGTGATAAGCGCCAGCACGCCGTGGATGAGACCCCGGACTGGGAGCAGCTTCGCGACGCCGGCTCCGCGCTCAAGGATGACGTCGCCGTACGCATGGGTGAATTGCTGGTCCAGTTCGAAGAGCAGGTGACCAAGCGCGGAGGCATCGTCCACTGGGCACGCGATGCCAAGGAAGCCAACGAGATTATCGAGGGCCTTATCCGCGAAACCGGTGAGACCGACGTGGTCAAGATCAAGTCCATGGCCACCCAGGAAATCGCGCTCAACGAACACCTGGAAGAAGCCGGCATCCACGCCCAAGAGACCGACCTGGCGGAGCTCATCGTCCAGCTGGGAGAGGACAAGCCTTCCCACATTCTGGTCCCAGCCATCCACCGCAACCGCGCGGAAATCCGTGACATCTTTGTCAACAAGATGCCGAATACCGATGACTCCCTCAAGGCTGAGCCGGCGGAATTGGCTGAAGCATCCCGTCAGTTCCTGCGCGAGCAGTTCATGAAGGCCAAGGTCGCCATCTCCGGCGCTAACTTCGGTGTGGCAGAAACCGGCACCATCAACATCGTGGAGTCTGAGGGCAATGGCCGCATGTGCCTGACCCTGCCGGAGACCCTCATTACCGTGATGGGTATTGAGAAGCTGGTCCCGACTTTCCAGGACCTCGAGGTCTTCCTCCAGCTTCTGCCGCGCTCCTCCACTGCAGAGCGCATGAACCCGTACACCTCCATGTGGTCTGGTGTGACCGAAGGTGACGGCCCGCAGAACTTCCACATCGTGCTGCTGGATAACGGCCGCACCGCTGCTCTGTCCTCCCCCAAGGGCCACGAGGCACTCAAGTGCATCCGCTGTTCTGCCTGCCTGAACGTCTGCCCGGTCTACGAGCGCGCCGGCGGCCACGCTTATGGCTCCGTTTACCCGGGCCCGATTGGTATCTCCCTGACGCCGCAGCTGACTGGCATGAAGGACCACAACGATCCGTCGGCAAGCTTGCCCTATGCCTGCTCCCTGTGCGGCCGTTGCGACGAGGTATGCCCGGTGCGCATCCCGCTCTCCCAGGTCATTCTGGAAAACCGCTACCAGAAGGTCACCCACGCCACCCCGCCGGTCGAAGAGAAACTCTTCCAGGTAGTTGAGCTGGTGTGGAAAAACCCGAAGATCTGGAACCAGATCACCCACTTGGTGGCGCTCGGCCGTGTCCTCGGCGGTTTCAACGGAGTCATCGACAAGCTGCCGCTGTTCATGTCTGGGTGGTCCGACGTACGCGATACCGCCGTTCCGCCGAAGAAGTCCTTCCGCCAATGGTTCGACACTGACGAAGCTCAAGAACTCCTCGCCCAAGCCAAGAAGGAGGGCATCAAGTGACCACCGCCAAAGAGGAAATCCTCAACCGCATTTCCGCCGCCCAGAAGCAGGCTGGCCTGCCGGACCACGTAGACATTCCGCGCGAGTACCAGAAGGAAGGCACGCTCAACGAGGATGAGCTGCGTGAGATGCTGGTGGACCGCCTCGAAGACTACAAGGCTGATGTGCACGTCACCGATGAGTCTGGGTTGAACTCCACCCTCGTGGACATCCTTAAAGAGCGCGGTTGCTCGAACGTCGTCTACGCACCCGGCATGGACGCTGGGCTTCTCGACGGCTTCGAAGGCACCACCACCCCAGACGACAACGCCAAGGACCCGCGCGAGCTCGACGCTGTCGATGCCGTGGTGACCGAATCCCACGTCACCTCCGCGCAGACCGGCACCATTGTGCTTGAGTCCAATGAGACCTGTGGCCGTCGCGCGCTGACCCTGGTGCCGGACCGTCACGTGTGTATCGTGCGCAAGGACCAGATCGTCTACGGTGTCCCGGAGATGGTTTCCCGTATGAACCCGGAGCGCCCGGCAACGTGGATCTCTGGCCCTTCTGCAACCTCGGATATTGAGCTCTCCCGCGTGGAAGGTGTCCACGGCCCGCGCGATCTCATTGTGGTGATTGTTAAGTAATGTGACGTTCGGGGGCACCCGCCCCTTCCGAATACTCGGCTCACATCACCCCCGGCGCATAGGATAAGGCCCGTACCAATTAACGATTTGAGGAGCCTTATTCTATGCGTCTTTCTCGTGTTTTAGGCTCGGTGCTGGGGCCCGTGGCTATCGCTGCTGGTCTGGTTGCCGCGCCCGCTGTCGCTCACGCAGACCAACCCACCATCAATTGGGGCCCATGCCCGGAGGGGGTCACCGAGGAGCGCGCCGAGTGTGGCCACGTAACCGTTCCGACCTATCACGATGCCCCGGAGAAAGGCACCATCGATGTCGGCCTCATCCGTCTCAAGGCCACGGGCAACCGCCAGGGCGCCCTATTCACCAACCCTGGCGGTCCGGGCGGTGACGCATACAGCTGGGCTAACTTTGCGGCGTGGCCTGAAGAAATCAAACAGGGCTACGACATCATTGGCGTCCAGCCCCGAGGTTTGCGCGAATCCGGAGAAGTGAACTGCTCGTCCAGCGAAGTACGCGGAAACCCGCTAGCGCAGCTGACACAGATCGGCGCGATTACCCGCGATGACTGTGAGAAGAACACCCCGGGCTACACCGACTCCCTAACCACGGAGAACACCGCTAAGGACTGGGAGGTTGTTCGCCAGGCGCTCGGTGAGGAGAGAATCAACATCGCCGGTCTTTCCTACGGCACTTTCCTAGGCTCCACCTACGCCACGCTTTACCCGCAGCACACCGACAAGGTCGTGCTGGACTCCGGCATGAATCCGAAGATGGCATGGAACCAGATCTTCGCCTCCCAGCAGGCAGGCTATGAGAATGCCCTCCATGACTTCTTTGCGTACGTGGCCAAGAACGACGCCACCTACCACGCCGGTACCACGCCGCTGAAGGCTTATGAGCGCTGGTCCCAGATCGTGGCCAAGGAAGCAGGCGTGCGCCCGACTGTGCTTCCTCCGAACGCCCAGATTGGTGACCTCCCGCCAGGACTGGAGTTTGCTGGCCAGCCCGGCGCCAATGTCATGACCGCCACGGGAGAGCTGCGTGTACAGGCAGAGCACCTTGCGGGCAAGGTACGCAACCCGCAGGCTGTTCAAGCTGCCTCGCCGACGCTGAGCGCGACCCGTGAGCTCCTTCCCCGCCCCGAGACGTGGGACGCACTGGCCAAGCACATCGGCGGTGTTGAGCCTATGAACTTTGAGGAGCAGGCGGCACAACAGCCTCAACAGGATCCAGAAAAAGCCCAGCAGCAGCTCGTCAATGCAATGAGCATGCAAAACATCATTATGTGCAATGAGAATACCGCGCCGACGGATCCGACTCTCATTCCGGCGTTCCTGTGGTCGAACTACGTGACGATTGACCCGTTCACTCTGTTTAATTCGATGTACGCCTCTGGCGCGGGTTGCGGCGGTCGCGCGCCGGTCAGCACCCCGATTGCCGTCTCCGGTGAGAAGCTGCAGACCAAGCCGCTGCAGCTGCAGGCTACCGGTGACCCGCAGACCCCGTACGCCTTCTACCGCGGTCTTTCGGATCCGATGCAGTCCCGCGTGGTGACCGTCCACGGACCGGGCCACGGCCACTTCGCCATGGGCAACAAGGCCGTCGACCAGATTGTGGTTGACTACCTGCGCACCGGTGAGGTCCACACCGCGGATGCGCCGGGCTTCTTTGACCAGCCCCAGGCTCAGGAACAGCCCGCCTAGCCAGAAAGGCTGCGGGAACAATGAAGGCGCGGCTTACCTAGCCGCGCCTTCCTCCCACCACACCCCCATCGGCGTGAGGCCAATTACTGCGCTTCAGTCTTTATAGGCTAGAATCGCATCGTTGGCATTTCGCCAGCAATGCCCTTGTAGCTCAGCGGATTAGAGCATCGGTTTCCGGTACCGAAGGTCGCAGGTTCGATCCCTGTCAGGGGCACTTTGTGTCAGGGGCACTTTTTCATGCCCACAACCCTCTCCCATCGGGCCGCAACCCGGCCCTCATTTTCAACGATGCCACGAGTGCGGGAAAGCCTTTCGCTCTCGGCATTCCCCCAGACCTGAAACCCGCAACCTGCAGGTGGGCGTCGCCCAGCGCTTCGCGGCACCGAGCCACTCACTTGGAGGTTGCGGGTTCTAGGTCTGGGGATATAGAACTAGCGCAAGCGCACCTCGATATCCGCGACCACTTCCTCCGGATTCTTAGCCGAGGCGATAAGAGAGCTTCTGCCCTGCTCGATACGCACGGTCGGCCCAGAAACGATGTAGGCCGGTGCTCCGTCGACAACACGCGGGCCCGCACCTTCCTTGAGCCCAGTCTCGGGACCGATGCTTGCCCCGGTGATATCACTGAGTGGAATCCTCTTCGTGAATATACCCAGGATGGAAACAGCTACGTCGTCGTCACTCACGACGATCTTCACCCGCATCATGATGCAAGCCACGGTTGCAACGATCACCAAGGCACCGAAAAGGACTGCTGCCCACGTAGAGTCAATCATCGTGGGAACCACAGCTGCCACGACGGCAAGGCCAACGATGATTCCCAGCCACTGGAGCGGGCCGTTGAGATAGCGAACGTAGATGTGAGAGTCCATGGCGTTCACACTATCGGATGAATACACCCTTCGCGCTCACCGAAGTCGCGGACGGCGACTGATTGAGACCGACGGTGAGCGCGAAGGGCGAAGAATTGCTCACTCGAACACTAACTCTCAGGCTCAACACTGCCCTAGTTGCCAAAGTTCTGGCCAGATCTTGCGGCGAGCGCGATGGTTTTGGCAGCTAGGGCAGTTGCGCCGCCTGGGCATGGTTCTGCGCATGCATGAAACCCTCCCCAAACCACGGTGGCTTTCGGCTCAGGGGAACAAGGTTGAGGGGTGCGGCAGGTTGGAAGAACGAAGCCCCAGCAGACATTGCTGCTGGGGCTTTACGTCAAGCTGCTCTCCCCCGCCGGGCGGTGAAAAGAGAGCGAACCAGTTTACTGGGTGATGTACTGATTGACGATTGGCTGGGTGATGTCCAGGGTGCCGTGCTCGACGTAGTACATGCCGAACATCAAAGCACCAAGCAGCACCACGGAGAGAAGCATGGAGGGAATCCACTGAACGAAGACGGATACCCAGCCGTCAGCCTTGTCACGTGCAGCTGCTTCGCGCTGCTCCTGAGCCATATCGCGCTCGACGATCATGTTTAATCCTTTCACTTAGCTCCCCTAGCCAGACTGCATTCTCATGGAATGCCTTCTCTTCACTGCACGGGGGATGCTCGCCCTTTAACACAGAGTATCTTAGCAGTTTATGCAGAGCCGCCCGTAGTTAAACGCAGATCTTTCAGAACGCATCCGCCTTTAGTTTGACGCCGACTGTGGCCTAGACCCCAGGATCCTCATTGTTATTGAGCGCTTCGACGAAGTCTTCACGGTCCTGGAGCATGCTCTCAATATCTTCTTCCGCGCCAATAATCCACAGCTGCGAGGCATCATCGAAGGTTAGTGCGCCCTCCGGATGCTGCTCAAGGGCTGCCTCAAGCGCGGTGGCTTGTTCCTCGGTGAGCTCTTCCAGATCCTCAACCGAACCCACCTGCACGCTGAGTTCCTTCAAGGGAGTGATGCCGTACGTAACGTATTGGCGCTGCGGATGCTCAAACAGTTCTTGTCCCATCATGGTGTGGGAAGGTCACCTCCTGGTGAATTAACGGACGGGCCCTACTCTACCCGCGCCAGGCACGGCTAGTCTGCGTGGAGGCCCAGGCGTTCGTCCGGAACGAAGCCGTCATAGCCCGGAAGATTATTCTCCGACAGGACGCCCTTGCAAAAGCGCAGAAGCGCCGGAACATCGGCAGGATCGAGGTGATCAAACACCATGCGACGCACCGACTCGACGTGCTCAGGAACTGCCGCCTCCAGGCGTTCCCGGCCGGCCTTAGTCATGACGACCTCAACGCCGCGTGCATCGCCTGCGCACTTTTCCTTGCGCACCAAACCGCGCTTTTCCATGCGTGTGATCTGGTGGGAGGCGCGGGAGCGGTCCCACTCCAATTCTGAGCACAACTCGCGCAAACGCAGCATGTGATCGGGTGCCTCCGAAAGCGAGACGAGGACCGCAAACTCCGCCGCGGAGATATCGCTGCAGGCTAAGAGGGTTTCCTCCATGCCGCGATTAATCTTGCGAATGCTGGCGAGAATGTGCCGCCAGAGGTCCTGTTCGCTTTCCGTGAGCCATCGAGTGTCCGCAGTCATGGCTCACACCCTACACTCCATGACTTAAGCGCTTGTAAGTCTCTCCATATCTAGGTCCATGCGCCCCGGTACCCACGAGTAGCGCTGCGGCATACAGGTCAGCACGATGACCTGAGTGTTTTTCCCGGCCTTGCTGAACAACGCCGCCATAAGCTGAAGGCGCTGCGAGTCGGTAGACCCTAACGCGTCGTCGATGACGACGGGAACCGGTTCGCCGGACACTAGCTGAGCGATGGCAAAGCGTGTCAGGATGCTCAGCTGTTCTTTAGCACCGCCGGAGAGCGCGTCGAAGGACACGGTCTCACCGTTACGGCTGCGAGCTTGGACCTTGAGCTCTTCGGAGAGCTCGAAGTCCACGCCACCGCCAAAGACGGTGCGAGCCAAACCATTAAGAGCCGTGACAAAGGGCGCAGCATAGCGCTGGCGGGCGGCGTCGCGGTGGCGCAGCATGAGCGTGCGCAGGTAGCGCGCGGCATTCGCACGGCGCTCGACAGCGGCATGGCGCTCACGAGCCACTTCGAGCTCCGCGGCAGCTTTCTCTGCATCCTCAGCTGCACCAGAGTGCATAGTGATAAGCCCGTTAAACTCGCGCATATCGCCAACCGCCGCATTGACCGCTGCGTTCAGCGAATCAACGTGCGTGTGTGCTCCCCTAGCTAGCTGCTCTGCGGTGTCGACATCCACGGTGGACATCTCCTCCAAAGCCGCCTTCTCCTTCGCCAGCTCAGTCCGTGCTGTCTCAATCGCGGCGGTCACCTCGGCATCACTGAGCTTGGCGCGGGCGGCCTCTACGGCTGCGGCCTGAGCATCACGCTGCATCGTGGCCTCCTCCGCACGGACCATCGCCACCTCCAGTGCGGCGCCCGCCTTGTTCTCGCGGTAGGGTGCCAGGGCGCGGTCGAGCTCATCCAGCTTCCTGCGCAGCTCCTCTTCTTCCTGCTCCACGACGTCGAGCTCCCGCGGCTGTGCGGTGGAATCGGTAGAGCCGCCGGGCCCCTCGGTGTCCGCAACATCGGCCGCGCCCGCCTCGAAGCGAGCACGCAACTCACCCAGGTCCTCCCCACCCAGTGCCGCAGTGAGTTCGCGGGCCGCGGTATCGGCAGCGGATGCTAGCTCTACGTGTTTTTCGTGGGTGGCACGGGCGGCCTCCACGTCCTCGCACCCGGCGTCTTCCAGCAGGCGTGTGAGCTCCGCTCGGGCTTTCTCCACGCCTTCCTCACCGCTATCGCCCGCACCGGCTGCATAGCGGGCGGTAATGTCGCCGATCTTCAGCGTAGTGCCCTCGCGCAGTTCGACTGCCAGTTCTTGACCGCTCTCCAGCGCACGTTCTTCGCCATCGACGCTAAAGGAGCCCTCGCCAGAAAAGTAAAGCTTGGCCGCCGCAGCCGCGCGCAGGCGCTCCTGGACGGTGACCTCGCGTGCAGCGTCCTCCAAGGCCTGAAGGTTCGGAACGTCGGGAGTCGCGGCCAGTTCACGGCGGCGGGACGCCAAAGTCTCTTCCAGTTTGTTCAGTGCTTCGAGGCGGGTACCCAGGGCCTCGCGTTCAGCGCGTTGCTGCGCGCGGCGGGCGCGCTGGCGCTCCTCGCGCACGGCCTCATAGCGCTGGTGGACCTCGGCGTGCACTTCTTCCAGCTTCGCTCGGGCGGCGGCTTCTTCCTCGGCCCGCTCGCGGGCTTGAATAACCGCTGCGGCGGCACGCTCAGCAGCCTCGGCAGCTGCGGCATGCTCAGCAACCACAGCTTTACGGCGCTCCGCTTCCTTCTCCGCGCGCGTCACAGCCTCCGCCGCCCGAGCCACCGCCGCCTCCTGCGCGGTGACTTTCTCCTGGGCGGCCCGAGCGGCAAGCAGCTCACCGTCACGGCGCTCGCATTCTTCCGCGGCTGCCGGCAGAGCGGCTTCAGCCTCGGCTTTCTTCAGCTCGGCGGCTTCATAGCGCTCCACCACGCCGTCGAGTTCGCGCAGCGCGGCCTCGGCGGCAGCGTGCTTCTCCTCAGCATCCGCCAGCGCAGCAATGGCAGCCTTATAGTCTCCTGCCGGCTTGTCTGTCTTCGCGGTGAAGTACTCCTTATATTCCGCTTCGATGCGCGTGAGCAGTTCAGAATCTTCTGCCGCGGCACTCGCCCCGGTTTCTTCTTCGAGTGCGGCGGTTAGGGAAGGAATGCCCACCGCGGCGATGCCTTGGTGGGGGTCGTCCTGGCGGACGAAGAGGGCGTCGAGAAGCGCGCGGTCCACGTTCTCACTAAGGATGCGCTCCAACTCCCCATCCGCCTCGGCACCGGTCCACTGGCCCGGGCGCGGGGAGAAAACATGCAGCTCCGAGGTGCGCTTCTTCACCCACCGCTTGCGAATACGGAAGCGGTAAGGCCCCACGGTTGCCTCCAGCGTGACCTCAGGTCCCACATCGCGGCCGGCAGGCTGGAGCGCCCTCACCGGCTTGGAATTTGCCGTGTGCTTTTCCGTGAGCACGAAATCGATGGCCTCCACCAGCGTGGACTTTCCAGCTTCGTTCGGCCCACCGATGACCACCACCCCGGTCTCCGGGAGGTCCTTGATCTCGAGGTGCTCCACGCCTCGGACGTTGTTCAGTTCAACAGAATGCAGCTGCATCATGGTTTAGGCTCCCTTCGCGCTGAGGCGGAACAGCAGGTTGGCGGCGTCGCGGGCAGTGGGATTATCTAGGTCCTCGAGAAGCTCCGCTAGCGCATCGGCGGCGTACCCGCTCAAACTCAGCTCGCCGAGTTCTTCTTCTGAGGGCGCCAGATGCAGGTCCATGGTCCTCTTGCGCGGCTTGAGGGAGGCAAAGACCTCCTCCATCTCCGCCAGGCCCTGCTCCAGACGGGCCTGCGCGCTCAAGCCCACGGTGCCACGCAGGCTGTACTTCACCGCAGTACGAATCTTCTCTGGAACGGCATCGAGCTCCGCCAGAAACGCTTCGACCTCCTCCAGTGAGTTAACGTCCGCATCAATCGCCCGGAAGTCCCAGCGGCCAACGTGGTGCTTGGCCACGTCCACCCGCTCTCCCTCAACGGTCACCACCAAGGCGTTGCCCGAATCGCGCTCCCTATCGTCGAAGGCCGTGGTCTCCGGGCTGCCGGAGAACCATACCTTGCCGGTAGAACCGAGAGATTCGGTGGAGTGTGTATCCCCCAGCGCCAGGTAATCGATAACACCCTTATCCAGGCACTCTTCCACGAAGGCGAGGTCGATCGTATCGGCATCCGAGTCCTCGCCCTCGCCCGCGCGGGATTCCACCTGGCCGTGGCCCACCGCGATGCGAACCGCGCCCTCCTCGGCAGGCTCTAAAGGCTCCAGCGCACGGCGCACGAGGTCATAATTAGCCCGCTTAGACAGGTAAGGGGCACCAACGATCTCCACGCCCGGGCGCACCTTGATGGGCTCCGAATCAGCGATCACGTGCACGTTATCCGCAAAGGAGTTGAAGAAGATGGAATCCGCCACGAGCGGATCATGGTTGCCGGGCAGCAGGTAAACAGGAACCGGCAGGCGCTTGAACATATCCTTCGCGCGCAACAGCGTGGTTTTGCTCAAGGAGTTGTGCTCGAAGACGTCACCGGCCACAACGATGAACTCGGCACCCGTCTCGGTGGCCAACTCCCCCAGCCGCAGGACCGCTGCTTCGCGGTCATCATCAAAACGCGATTGCGCCGCGGGACTTAAAAACCAGCGGGTCATGCCCAGCTGGAAATCGGAGGTGTGGATGAACGTGACCGCGGCCATGCAAACTCCCTACAACGTTATCCAGGGCTGGTGCTCAAGCCGCTGCCCTGGGGTGGCAATGTCTAGTGCGTCAGATGATAGTAAAGGTCCTCGACATCGGAGACCGCCCGAAGCAAATCTATGTTCGTATGGCTGACAGAACGCATGGCCTTGCGCAGCAGTTCCGGGTCGGAATCATCCACGGCTGGAGCAGTTTTGGGCTCCGGCAAGGGCGGCAATTCTCGCCCCTCCCAGAACAAGGCATTGCGTTCCTCGGCAGAGATTTCAGAGGCCGCAGAAGCGGAAAAAGAGTCCTCCGAAGCCGCCTTGGCCTGTTCCATGACCGCTTGTTCCAGCCGCGCGAAGTCGAGGCCACGCAGGGCAAAAATCACGGAAGGATCGGCATCCATCCGGGCCGCGAGGCGGTCCGCCACCGCCACGACGTGCTTGCACACATATTCCGGGTCGGGGCAGGTGCAGGAGAAACGGAGATCGTCGGGGTATTCGGCGATGAGAATGTCGAGGGAGGCGTCGGCAAGCATGCCTTCCTTGGCCTTCGCCACGGAGTTGGGGGTACGTGCGAACATCTCCGACAGCCGCCCGATGTCCTCGTTATTGCGGTAGGGCACCTGGATGAGCACCGCGAAAGGCTCGTTCTGGGAGCCCGCAACCTTTCCGTGCACCGCGCCATTGCGCACATCGAGGCCCACGACATGGCCCTCGGTGGCGTACTGGCGCCCGCGGCGAATGCGACCGGAATCCGTTTGCTGGTTGACAAAGTTGAGCAGGCGCGTGGCCGCCGGCTGCATGGTGCGCACGCGGTCGACGCGGTTGACCTCCTCCGGCGTGCTCACGCGCTTGCGGGTGCCGAAGTTGGCGTAGATGACGTTGTTGTCCTCAGGACTCTTCGGTGCCATTTACTTCTCCTGTTCCCTATAGCTCATGAGATCCGCCAGCTGCTCGGGGCTCAGCTCCGTGAGCCAGCCCTCGCCTTCGCCCACAACGGCACCGGCCAGCTGCGTCTTGCCGTCGAGGATGTCCTGGATGGATTCCTCCAAGGTACCGGCGGTGATCATCTTGTACACCTGCACGTTGCGCTGCTGGCCAATGCGGAAGGCGCGGTCCGTGGCCTGGTTCTCCACCGCCGGATTCCACCAGCGATCCATGTGCACGACAATCGACGCCGCCGTGAGGTTCAAGCCGGTACCACCCGCCTTGAGCGAGAGCAGCATGACGGGCGCACCATCATCGGCCTGGAATTCCTCCACCATCTGGTCGCGCCGGTTCTTGCTCACCCCGCCGTGGAGGAAGGGAATCTCGCAGCCCAGCTGCTCAGACAGGTAGGGCTGGAGAACGTCACCGAAGGCCTTGTACTGGGTAAAGATCAGTACGCGCTCCGAGGATTCGATGGCCTGGTCGATGATCCGCATGAGTTCTTCCACCTTGCCGGAGCGATGCTTGCCTTTGATGGTGACGGCGCTGCCATCGGCCAGGAAGTGCGCCGGGTGGTTACAAATCTGCTTAATACGGGTCAGCGAAGCCAAGATGAGGCCGCGGCGCGAGATGCCCTCCTTCTTCTTTCCCAGAGCCTGCTCCACGTCATTGACCAGAGCCTTATAAAGGGCAGCCTGCTCATCAGTCATGCGCACGGTGATGATCTGCTCAGACTTCTCCGGCAGGTCATCGATGATATTCGGGTCCGTCTTGAGGCGGCGCAGGATGAACGGGCCGGTGAGCAGGCGCAGGCGCTCCGCCATGACATCGCTTCCTTCGCGCTCGATGGCCTTGGCAAAGTGGTTGCGGAAGAAGGAAGCTGAGCCCAGGATCCCGGGGTTGCAATAGTCTAGGATGGAGCGCATTTCCGACAGCCGGTTCTCAATCGGCGTACCGGTCAGCGCCACGCGGTGCCGCGAGGGGATGGCGCGCACGGCCTTGGAGGAGCGCGTGGAGGCGTTCTTGATCGCTTGGGCTTCATCGAGGACCACGCGGTCCCACTCCACCTTGCTCAAGGTCAGGAAGTCACGGCTGACCGTGCCATAGGAGGTGATGACGATATCGGCGTTCTGCGCCGCCGTGACCAGCTCCTCGCTCTTCAGGCGCCCGGTGCCATGTTGCACCATGACCTTAAAGTCCGGCACGAAGCGCTTGGCTTCCCTAGCCCAGTTGCCCACCACGGAGGTCGGGGCAACCACCAGGGTGGGCTTCCACACCCCTGCTTCCCCCTCTGTCTCATGGGCGGCCTTTTCTACCGCCAGCAGGGACAACAGCTGCAGCGTCTTGCCCAAACCCATGTCATCTGCCAGCACCGCGCCGATATTGTTGCGGGACATCCAATACAGCCAGTCGACGCCCCGGCGCTGGTACTCGCGCAGCTCGGCATGGACCGTATCGGGGATCTCCACGCGGTCGGGCGCGGTACTATCCATCCCACCGAGCAAAGAGGTGTGCCACTCAGATCCGGTGAACGCTACTGGGTCCTCCGCCATGGATTTCAACGCCATCTCGCGTAGGTCCGCAAGCGTGACCGCTTCCTCTTGCTCGCCCTCGTTGAATTCCTTGCGGCGGCGCTCCACCTCCGCAACGAGCTCTTCCCAGCCAGGCTGTTCCAGCTGGCGGGCCATCTCCGCGGTCGCGGCGAGCTGCTCCAGTTCCTTTAGGGCGCGCTTACGGGCGGTATCGGCCAGTTCGCGCATGTACTGCGAGATCTTGTTGAGGGCCTGTGTATCCGCCATGACCCACTCGCCGCGCAGACGAATCAGGCCGGACTTGGAGGAGATGAGCTCGTGCATTTCGGCGTCGGTAAGCTGCGTATCCCCCACCGAAAGCTTCCAGTCATAGCTGAACAGCTTCTCCATGCCGATGTGCGCCTTGGTGGCGGCATCAGCAGGATCGCGCACCTCTGTGGTTTCCAGCTTGGCTTTGGTCTCCATGTGGGACCACGACTTGGGCAGCAGCACGGTAAAGCCGGCTTTGCGCAGGGCGGCGGCGTCGTGGGTGACAAAATCCACGAGCTGTTCCGTGGTCAGGTACACATCCCAGTCCCCCGCATTCCGGCTCGCCGGCGCGGAATTGTACTTTAGCCGCGGGGCCACATCGAAGGCGTGACGACGGGCTTCGCGCAGCTTCTCGACGCTCCCCCGATCCAACTGGTCTTGGCGCACCGGCATTGGCGAATCGGTACCGGAGCGAACTAGCAGGCGGATGGGCCATGCTGCGTCCTCGACGGCGACATTATCATTTGGTGGCTCCTCCACGAGGAACACCAGCTGCAGATCGACGGAGGTAATGGAATCCTTCCACTCGTTGAGCCCGCGCAACAGCTGGGCCCGCCCCTTCTTCACGGGCGCGGTTTTCAGCAGCGCTTGGGCGAAGTCGTGCCAGGGGGCAGCGCGTGGGGCGTCGATCTGCGGGCGCAGCTGGGTATAGGCAATCCAGTGCGTGAGCTCATCGGCCAAATCATCAGACAGGGCCCGGTTATTAATGGACAGGATGCCGGGTGCAGACGCCAGCATTTCCGCCAACCAGCTGCGCTCGCCCAAACCGGAGGCCAGCTGCCACATCGGATACCACTCGCCGGCTTGGTAGGACAGGCGGATGGTCACGCGGCCGGCGCGGACAAAACGGTAAAGCCCGCGGTAGGCACGGATGAGCCACAGGAGATCCGGCGCGATGGTCGCACGCTGCTCCACGGAGACCGCTTGGCTTTCGGTGTCGAGGTATTCCAGCTTGGCCAGTGTTTCCACCGCTTCATCCGGGGCAAACATGGCCATGGGCACCATGAGGGAGACATCCTTGCCCTTCGGAGTGCGCAGGGAGACTCGCGCGCGGTTGCGGAAGGTCTTCTTGCTCAGGATGCTATCGACCACATCCGGGAAAGTTCCCTCTGGGACTGCTGAGGGCATGATGATCTTGTGCCCTTCGACCTGTTCGATCCATAGACTCAGGCCGGAGACGGGCAGCCAGAGGCCATGCAGCAGGTAAGAAGCCATAGGGGCCAGTTTAGCAGCACGCCTTCTGGGGGTCAGGGTTGCAGAAAGTTCCCAAATCCAGCCCAAATAAGCAATCGTTACAGTCTCGTTACATAACGACGTAACACCAGTAAGACCGTACATTAAGCTGTGACCAAGGTAACCAAATACTGGTCAACCAGCCAATTTTCAGTTGGGTAGGAGCTTGTGCCTCGTTAGCGTGGTGAGGTCCTATTTTTTAATCTCAATCTCAAGGAGAGATCAGTGCAAGACTCCACTTGGTATGTCGTTGCGATGATCATCTACCTGCTTGCCATGGCCGCTATCGGCTTCTGGAGCTACAAGCAGACGGATGAGTATGACGACTACGTTCTCGCCGGCCGCGGCCTTCACCCGTTCGTAGCCGCCCTGTCCGCCGGCGCTTCCGATATGTCGGGTTGGCTGCTCATGGGCCTGCCGGGCGCTTTGTTCCTGACCGGTATGTCCGAGCTGTGGATGGCCATCGGCCTCCTCATCGGCGCTTGGGCCAACTGGAAGTGGGTCGCGCCGCGCCTGCGCTCCTACTCCGAAATTGCCGGCAACTCTATTACCGTCCCCTCCTTCTTTGAGAACCGCCTGCACGATAAGTCGCGCGTGCTGCGCATCATCGCGGCGGCGATCATTATCTTCTTCTTCACCTTCTACGTCTCTTCCGGCATGGTGGCTGGCGGCCGTTACTTCGAGTCAAGCTTCGGCGGTGACTACATGGTCGGCATGCTCGTCGTGGCTGCCGTGACGGTCTTCTACACTTTCGTCGGTGGCTTCCTTGCGGTGTCCTACACCGATACCGTCCAGGGCCTGCTCATGTTCGCCTCCCTCATCATCGTGCCGATCATGGTGCTCTTCTCCTTGGACAACCCGGGCGAGATCTTCAGCTTCGCTGCTGAGAACCCCTACGCCACCAATGGCGTTATTGAGAACCCCGATTACTTCTCCCTGTTCTCTGGCGTATCCGCCGCCGTCATCATCGGTAACTTGGCTTGGGGCTTGGGTTACTTTGGCCAGCCGCACATCATCGTGCGTTTCATGGCGCTGCGTAAGCCTTCCGATGCCCGCGCGGGTCGCTTCTACGGTGTCAGCTGGATGGGTATCTCCCTGATTGGCGCTATCTTCGTGGCGCTGTCGGGTACCGTGTTCTTCACCCAGACCGGCCACTCCATTACTGACCAGGAAAACTACGAGACCATCTTCCTGGACATGGCTCAGGTCATGTTCCACCCGCTGTTTGCTGGTCTGGTTCTGACCGCCGTTCTCGCAGCCATCATGTCCACGATGTCCTCCCAGATGCTGGTTGTCTCCACCTCCCTCATCGAGGACCTCTACCTCATCTTCGCTAAGAAGAAGCCGCGCCAGGAGGTTCTGATCAACCTCTCCCGTACCGCCGTCGTGGCCATCGCCATCATCGCTGCCGTGCTGGCCATCAACCCGTCGGATTCGATCCTGGGCCTAGTTGGCTTCGCCTGGGCTGGCTTCGGCTCCGCCTTCGGCCCAATCGTCCTGCTGGCGCTGTACTGGAAGCGCCTCAACTCCACCGGCGCTATCGCCGGAATGCTCACCGGTGCGATCGTGGCCATCGGCTGGGGCATGAGCCCGCTGGGCGATACCCTCTACGAGCTGGTTCCGGGCTTCATCTCCGCTCTACTCGTGGCTGTCGGCGTTTCCCTGGCCACCAAGGCCCCGGATGCGAAGGTCACCCAGGAGTTCGAGGAGGCTACCCGCTTGGCCAAGCTCGTTGAGAAGAACGATGACTTGGACTTCGAGGAGGCCGCAGAGAAGGTTCAGAAGTAACCCTCCTCTCTCCCCGATCCTTCTGCGCAAACCCCGCTTCAGCAGTCCAGTTACTGCTGTGGCGGGGTTTCGCTTGTGATTGACTCGGATGGCTCTACAAGGTCGCTACTCAAAAGCCTCTATTCAAAAGGCATTTCTCAAAAGGTGCCTTTGCCTCGAAAACGCCGTGTGCGAGCCTCTAAAAGGTGCCTTTGCCCCCAAAGAAACCTTCTGACTAATGCCTTTTGGGAAAAGCCGTATGGCTGCCCCACCTAACCCGTTTCTACAGTCACGTGCTTCCTGCTTATTCGGGAACCGCTCATACACCCCAGCAGTCTAAAAGTGCATGAACCTGCGCGCGGCCTATATCGGTTTCCTCTCTATAGCCACCGTGGCCTACGGCGGCTACCACCTCCTCCCCGGCCCCGACCTGGGTGTGACTACCGTGCCTGCGCGCGTGGAGGCCCCTGGCTATGACCGCGATGACTTCGGCGGCTGGGCTCCCGGAACCCGCGATAATGTCAAAGCCGCGCAGACCACCAACGGCACACTCTATGACCCCTATTCCCGCGCTCCGGCGCCGGCGCGCGTGGAAGTCGACCACGTCTTTCCGCTCTCAGCGGCCTGGGACCTTGGCGCATCAACGTGGCCGCGTGATAAGAAAATGGCCTTCGCCAATGATCCGCTCAACCTCGTCGCTACCGCCCGCAATTTGAACCAAGCCAAGTCCGATTCCTTGCCGGCGGACTGGCTCCCACCGGCTGATCGTTGCGACTATTCGCAGCGGCTTGCCGCTGTGGCCCGCAAGTATCAACTCCCGCTTCCCTCCCGCGACTATGCGGTCATGCGCCACCAGTGCCGATTCGATTTCATCTCACAGCACCGTTAGACTTTCGCTGGGAAAAGCCCCGTACAGAAAGGTAAAGCGCACTCCCCATGACTAGCTTGCTCATTTTCCTCCACGCCTTCGCCGCTATCTTGTTGGTCGGTACCGTATGTATCTCCACCTCCGCCTTCCCAGCACAGCTGGCAAAGGCTGGCGCTGGTGATGCTTCGGCTGCTGGTGCCGCCGGCATCCTCAACAAGATCACCTCGACCTATGGCTACATATCCGCCATTGTTCCGGTTATTGGCCTGGCCGTTTTCCTTACCGACCTGGATGCCTACAAATCCCAGGTCCAGTTCCACATTGCCCTTCTGCTCTCCGTCATCGCTTGGGTCATTCTGCTCGTCGTGGTTATCCCGAAGCAGAACAAGGCCATGGCTGCGATTGCTAGCCCGGGCAGCGCCGATGTGGCCAAGCTGAAGAAGCAGCTGGCTATGTTCTCCGGCATCTTCAACCTGCTGTGGGTTGTCTGCGCCATCCTGATGTACGTCTAAACTTTCCGGTTTAGCCCTCAATAGCAAAACCTCCCAAGCCCTCAATGAGAGTTTGGGAGGTTTTCTCGTGCAGCATTAAGGCCGCTGCGATGCCTGGCAGGACTAGTCGCGCCAGCCGCCGCGGCGCCCACCACGATCACGACCGCGTCCACCGCGGTCACGGTCGCGGTATCCGCCGCGCTCACTACGGCCACCACGGCCACGTCCACCGTAGCCGCCGCGGCCGCGATCATTGTCGAAGTTCCGGCGCGGTGGGCGGCCGGTGTCCTTCTGAATCTTGATGAGCTGTCCGGAAATACGGGTGTCCTTCAGACGCTCCAGCACTGCCGGGTCCAGGTTCTTCGGCAGGTCCACCAAGGTGTGGCCCACCGCGATGGTGATGCGGCCGAAGTCCTTGGAGGACAGGCCACCTTCATTGGCCAGCGCGCCCACGATGGCTCCGGGGCGCACGTTCTGGCGCTTGCCGACGTCCAACCGGTACGTCTCAAAGTCCCCGTCCGGTCGGCGCGGGCCGCGGTCACGGTCGCGGCCAGCGCGCTCACGGCCACGGCCACGCCCGTCGCGTTCGAAGCGGTCGCGCTCGCGACGGTCCTTCTTGGATACCGGACGCTCCTTGAGCAGGAAGTCCGTCCCGCCCTGTAACTGCACGGCCAGAGCAGCAGCGATATCATCCATCGCCACGTTCTCAGCCGCGGAGTACTCGCGCACCATGTCACGGAAGAACTCGAACTGCTTGTCCTCCTGCGAAGCGCCGATGGAAGCGAAGAACTTCTCCTTGCGCTTAGCGTTGACCTCATCCGCGGTCGGAAGGTCCATCTCCTCCAAGCGGGCATTGGTCACGCGCTCGATGGAGCGCAGCATGCGGCGCTCACGCGGGGTGACAAACAGGATGGCCTCACCAGTGCGGCCAGCACGGCCGGTACGGCCGATGCGGTGCACGTAGGACTCGGTGTCATTCGGGATGTCGTAGTTGACCACGTGGGTAATGCGGTCCACGTCAAGACCGCGAGCAGCCACGTCGGTAGCCACCAGGATGTCCAGGCGGCCATCCTTGAGCTGATCGACGGTGCGTTCACGCTGCTGCTGGGCAATATCACCATTGATGGCAGCAGCGTTGTAGCCGGCCTCCTTGAGACTATCGGCCACGTCCTCAGTCGCGTGCTTGGTGCGGCAGAAGACGATGATGGCGTCATAGTCAATGACCTCGAGGATGCGGGTGAAGGCATCCATCTTGTGGCGGTGCGGGGTCAGCAGGAAGCGCTGCGTGATGTTGTCATTCGTACGGCGCTCCGACTTCACAGTGACCTCAGCGGGATTGTTGAGGTACTGCTTGGACAGGCGGCGAATCGAATTCGGCATGGTGGCCGAAAACAGTGCGACCTGCTTTTCTTCCGGGGTGTCCTCAAGAATGCGCTCGACGTCTTCCTGGAAGCCCATGTTGAGCATCTCGTCCGCCTCGTCGAGGACGAGGAAGCGCAGCTGTGAGATGTCCAGGGAGCCCTTCTCCAGGTGGTCAATAACGCGGCCTGGGGTGCCGACGATGATCTGGGCGCCACGGCGCAGCCCGGAGAGCTGAATGCCATAAGCCTGGCCACCGTAGATAGGCAGAACCTCGATGCGACCCAAGTGGTCAGCGAAGGACTGGAAGGAGTCCGCTACCTGGAGGGCCAGTTCACGAGTGGGTGCCAGGACCAAAGCCTGCGGGTAGCGGGCCTCGGTATCGATCTGGGAGAGAACCGGCAGCGCGAAGGCTGCGGTCTTACCCGTACCCGTCTGGGCGAGGCCGACGACGTCGCGGCCTTCCATGAGGATCGGGATGGTTTCTTCCTGAATTGGGGATGGCTTGGTAAAGCCCACCTTGGACACGGCTTCCTGAACGTCATCGGGAAGGCCGAGGTGTGCAAAACCCTGGGAGTTGTCGTTGGCTGATTCTTCTTCAGCGCCGGTGTCCTCAGGGTTATTCGCAGCCCCGGTGTCCTGATTCGACACCTGCGAAGCGTCCAATGCTTCGCCACCTTGCGAGTTTTCCTGAGATTCCGACTTATTGAATTCTTCCGGCTCGTTGACGCCGCCGGTGGCGTTATCGGTAATGCTCATTGCTCACACCAGAGTACGGTACCAACATCCAATTAGCTATTTCGCCGAAGATTTACCCGAGCTTTTCCACTAGGGGCTACTCCTTCGCAGCGTAACGCGTGGCTCGGTCACCGTGTTTGCCGCGCATGATGACGTGCCCGGACTCGATAAGCTTGCCCAGCGCGTAACGCACCTGGCCGCGGGTGAGCTGCGTACTGTTTACGATGTCCACGAGCGAGAGCTCGCCCTTCCGGCGCAACGCAGCAAGCACAAGTGCGGGGTTTCCGCCGAGCTTGGCGACGAGCCCGTCTTCCACCACACTGTCCTCACTGCCTATGCTCGCAGGCTCCGGAGCAGACAGAGAGGAAGCGTTAGCGCCGTGCGGTGCCGCGTCATGTTCGTCATCGCCTCGCCCCGCCCTCCAGAGGATCACGGTGAAGCGCACACCAGTGTCGATGAGGGTGGGCGGACGCAGTCCAGCTTTCCGAAGCGATTCAAAAACCACCCGCATTCCTCCGCCCTGGCCCTCAATGACACGCTCGCCGCCCTCAAGCCGCAGCTTCGTGCTCAATGTGTATAGGCGCGGGTTCACAGCGACGGGTGACAGCATCTTTCCCCTAAGCTCTTCCACGGAGATGCCCCGCAATCCACCGGGGCTGGTCACAATCAGTGCTTGGCGGGTCAGCCGGACAGTGACAAATTTGCCGGCGCCTAAGCTTTCTGGGCCAAGGTCGCGGTGGACCACGGCATTAGCAATGACTTCACGAACAGCCTCCAGCGGTAGTTCTGGAACCTCGCGCAGGTGGCCATCTGTGCCATAGACCAAGTCAGTGTCGATATTCCTGTGCACCCACGCCACGGCTCCATCCACCAGATCCGGCACAGGGCCGTAGAATTCCTCCAGATTCCGGGTACGCGGTCCTTCTTCCCCCGCTGGGTATTGCACGGCCGCAGAAATATGCAGGTCGGGAAAGAATCCCTGCGGAAAGCGCCCCAGAGCGTATAAACCTGCCACACTCAGCTGCCCTTGTGAATCAACCACGCGGAATAGCTCCAGCAGCTCGGCATCGCTCGCACCCCGCAAACGAGGGGTGGCGCTGCGCAGCTCCGCCACCGCCTCCTTAAGCACCGAAGCATCACAGACTTCTAGGTTTGACCCGGGAACCGGTGCTGAGTCATAGGCAATGGCCTCGCGAGCGTGCAGCTTATCCACTTCGACCATGCGAAGGTCATTGGCGCTCATGACGTAGTCACCATCCGCCATTCGCAGGTAAGGCCGACCCCGATAGAGTGCCGGCCGCTGGTGCGGCAGCACGCCTTCGACGTGTCCAAGCACGACAGCTCGCCCTTCGACGTACAGGGTCTGAGTCTCAATGAAGGGCGCGGGTTCCACTAGAGTGCGTGCCTGATCCGCCAGCGCGCTTTCGATGGCGCCGGGATCGTCCACGCCGTGCACCGCAAAGTCGGGTTCCGCCACTCCAATAATGACGGTGCCACCGCGCGGCATGTTGGCGAAGGCACACAGAGTAGCCCCCGAGGGACTGCGGCATTCCCCCGCGTCCCGACTTCACTTCCACGGTCGTAGTATCCGACTACAAAAGGCGACAGTGCTCGAGGTAATCCTCGAGCTCATCAACCGTCCACATCATGCCTGCAGAATACCGCAGACTACAAAGTTTTACACTCTAGAGTGCAAGACTTTACGTTCTAGACTTCACGGCCACCCACGAAGGTCTTCCAGGTCATCGGCATGCCCGGGCGATAAGCCAGGTGAATAGCGCTCGGGGCATCAAGCACGTGCAGGTCCGCAGCAGCGCCCACCACCAGCGAACCCTTAGCCGGGCGGCCCTTCGCGTCCTTACCCTCGCCAACATCCTGGCGGCGCAGCGCGGTGGCACCGCCCAGCGTGCCGGCGGCGATGGCCTCATCAAGCGTGAGGTGCTGCTGGAGCACAGCCGTGGTCACGCAGAAGTTCATCGAGGAGGTATACGAGGTACCCGGGTTGAGGTTCGAGGCGATGGCGACGGTCGCGCCGGCATCAATAAGCTTCCGGCCCGGCGCCAGCGGCTCACGGGTAGACAGATCGCAGGCTGGCAGCAGCGTGGCCACCGTATCGGAGGAAGCCAGCGCCTCGACATCCGCATCGCTGAGGTAGTTGACGTGGTCCACCGAGGCAGCGCCCAACTCCACGGCAAGCGTCACGCCTGGGCCCTCGCCGAGCTGGTTGCCGTGCACGCGCACGCCCAGGCCCCGCGCCTTGCCCGCCTCGAGCACGCGGCGCGACTGCCCCTCGTCGAAGGCGCCGCGCTCGCAGAAGACATCGATCCACTGCACGTGCTCGGCCACACCGTCCAGCATCGGGCCGACAACCTCGTCGAGGTAGGTTTCGACCTCTGCTCCCGGCGGCACGAGGTGTGCGCCGAGGAAGGTCACGTCATCGACGTGGCGGGCCGCCACCTTCGCGGCCTCCACCTCGGATTCAGTATTAAGACCGTAGCCGGTCTTCGTCTCCAAGGTCGTCGTACCCCCGCGGCGGGCGGCGGCAATGCGCTCCACCAACAGCTTTTCCAGGCGCTCCTCCCCCGCCGAGCGGGTAGCGTCCATGGTCACCGCGATGCCACCGGCCTGGTAGGACTCGCCCGCCATGCGGGCTTCGAACTCGGCGGAGCGGTCGCCGTCGAAGATCATGTGCGTATGAGAATCCACCCATCCCGGCAGGACCGCGCGCCCGCCCAGGTCGACTTTCTCATCCGCGGCCGGCGCCTCGGACTCCGGTCCGATCCAGGCGATGGTGCCGTCGGTGTTGGCGATGAGGGAGGCGTCGGCAAGCGTGCCTGCCTCCGACACCGTGCGCAGCTCTGAGATTCCAGTAAACAGGGTGGACATGATCTTCTTTTCCTCTCTTATCTAGTCGCGGGCCTTGAATTCCATCGGGATACGCACGCCGCGCTCGTCGGCAACTTCCTTGGCGCGAGTGTAACCGGAATCCACGTGGCGGATAACCCCCATGCCCGGGTCGTTGGTCAGCACCGCGCGCAGCTTGGCGGCGGCCAGCTCGCTACCGTCAGCCACGGTGACCTGACCTGCGTGAATGGAACGGCCCATGCCCACGCCGCCGCCATGGTGGATGGATACCCAGGTGGCACCGGAGGAGACAGCGGTCATGGCGTTGAGCAGCGGCCAGTCAGCCACGGCATCGGTGCCGTCGAGCATGGCCTCGGTCTCGCGGTACGGGGAGGCCACGGAACCGGAGTCGAGGTGGTCGCGGCCGATGACGATCGGGGCCTTGATCTTGCCTTCCTTGACCAGGTCATTGAAGAGCAGACCAGCCTTGTGGCGCTCGTTGTAGCCCAGCCAGCAAATACGCGCCGGCAGGCCCTCGAACTCCACGTACTCCTCGGCGGCATCAAGCCAGTTGTGCAGGTGCTCGTTGTCCGGGAAGAGCTCCTTGAGCGCCTGGTCGGTGACCTTGATCTCCTCCGGGTCGCCGGAGAGCGCTGCCCAGCGGAACGGGCCGAGCCCCTCGCAGAAGAGCGGGCGGATGTAGGCCGGGACGAAGCCCGGGAACTCGAAGGCGCGCTGGTAGCCGGCCTTGCGGGCCTCGTCGCGGATGGAGTTGCCGTAGTCGAAGACCTCGGCGCCCTCGTCCTGGAATTCCACCATGGCCTGGACCTGGGCGGCCATGGCCTCGCGGGCTTTCTTGGTGAAGGTGGTCGGATCTGCCTTGGCCTCGTTGTGCCAATCCTCCACCGTGATTTCAGTAGGCAGGTAGCTCAGCGGGTCGTGCGCGGAGGTCTGGTCCGTGACGATATCCACGGTGAACTCGCCCGCGCGCTGGCGGCGCAGCACCTCCGGGAAAACCTCGGCGGCATTGCCCACTAGGCCCACGGACAGCGGCTTCTTGTTCTCCTTGGCGTCGAGCACCAGCTTGAGGGCCTCATCCAGGTCGGTGACGACCTCATCGAGGTAGCGCTTGTGCTGGCGGCGCTTCAGGCGGGTTTCGTCAACATCGACGATGAGGCAGGCGCCGCCGTTCAAAGTAACGGACAGCGGCTGCGCGCCGCCCATGCCGCCGCAGCCACCGGTCAGCGTCAAAGTGCCGGCGAGCGTGCCGTTGAAACGCTTCTTGGCCACGGCCGCGAAGGTCTCAAAAGTGCCCTGCAGGATGCCCTGGGTAGCAATATAGATCCAGGAACCGGCCGTCATCTGGCCGTACATCATCAGGCCTTCGTCCTCGAGCTTGCGGAAGTGCTCCCAGTTGGCCCAGTCGCCGACCAGATTAGAGTTGGCGATGAGCACGCGCGGTGCCCACTCATTGGTCTTCCAGATGCCGACCGGCTTGCCGGACTGCACCAGCAGCGTCTCATCGGACTCGAGGTCCTTCAGCGACTCCACGATGGCATCAAAAGCCTCCCAGCTGCGGGCAGCACGCCCGGTGCCGCCGTAGACCACGAGGTCCTCGGGACGCTCGGCAACCTCGGGATCAAGGTTGTTCATGAGCATGCGCAGCGGGGCTTCGGTCTGCCAAGACTTGGCGGTGATTTCGGTTCCGCGCGGAGCGCGTACTTCGCGGGGTTCAGACATGACTTCCTTTCGCTCGTGCTTTTCGACGCCCTCCCAAACCCCCAAGGCCGGTTCCCCGGGGCTGTCCCTAGTGGGGCTTGGTCAGCGTCACACAGGACAAGTTACTGTGACCCAAAACCATGAGCCAGGGAACTTTTAGGCCGCCTGTCTCAGATACGAGACTGCCGCGTGACCGGTGGTCTGCCCCCGTCTTGCCTACACCCGCCATGTCCGTCTGACACCCAGTAACCCAGCAACGCCCAAAGCCAAAAGTGCAGACCTAGAAGTGCAGACCTGCTGGTCGTCGTCAAGCACTGCCCGGGCGCTGGACGACGCCCACCTGCATGAATGCACTTCCAGGTCTGCACTTTTACAACCGCGGACCACGCGCCAAGTGCTTCCCCACGGTCTCCTGGAAGTAGTCGGGGCGCGCGCTTAATTGTTCCGGGCTAAACCTCAAGACGATGTAGCCCTTGTTGAGGATGTCCTGCTGACGCCGATGCTCCGCGCGAATCACCTCTTCAACCTCGTGCCGGTACTTGACGTTCCCGTCAATCTCAATCACCAACCACCCATTAATAACCAGGTCCGCCCGGTAATTCTCAATCACATATTGCGCCTTGACCCAGCGCAGCTCAGGGTAATTAGCCGCAAGGATCAAGGCACGGGCATAGGATTCCCACGGTGACTCCGCGCAGTTAATACTTTCAGCAACCGCCCGCCGCGCGGCGGCAACGCCCTTAACTCTCCCCATAGCGCCGAGCGTCTCATTGATCCAGAACTGGCCAACATTGCGCGCCCGCACATCATCGACGGCAACGAGCCCCTCCTCAAATCCATAGAACCGCGCAATATCAATGGCCGTGCGTTCCAGCGAGGACACGCGAATCCCGTGCACCACCGCCTCTTTACCGCGCAAGTTCATGCGCCGATACCGGACATTGGCTTTAGCTCGTGGGGGTACCGAGTTCGAAGGCAACGTTGCCTCCCACTCG
Organism: Corynebacterium sp. HMSC072D12; assembly: GCF_001813925.1. NCBI lineage: Bacteria > Bacillati > Actinomycetota > Actinomycetes > Mycobacteriales > Corynebacteriaceae > Corynebacterium > Corynebacterium sp. HMSC072D12. The sequence continues at coordinate 21,854 of NZ_KV814396.1, read as the reverse complement.
GCGGGTGGCACAACCAGGGGAACCCCGTGAATGAGCGCGGCGGATTTTCCTACTAATGTTGCCTTGGGCAAGGTCAACCCGAGCGCGTATGCCTTCGCGGTCTCCTTGTGCCACGGCTTGAGCTCGTGCCAGTGCACCAACGGCAGCACGAAGCACCACGCCAGTGTGGCCACTTTGCCGGCGTGCACCTTCTTCCATCGGGGATCATCATTGGGCAGCTTCCGAAGGTCGATAAGATGCTGGTCTAAAAAGTTAAAGAGTTCTTCATTGTTCATGCACTACTCATAACCCAGCTTTGTGTGACTCGCCACAGATAGGCTTCCGCTCTTCACCCGCATCCACACCCGCGCCGCACTACAAAAAATCACCCACTCATTGCCTCAGGGCGCCTCTCGTCTCCGCTGCGAAGGCAAAAGTGCAGACCTGGAAGTGCATTCATGCAGGTGGGCGTCGTCAATCGCGAGGACAGTGCTTTGCGGCGACCAGCAGGTCTGCACTTCCAGGTCTGCACTTTTGAAATCAAGGGCGCATGAAAAAGCCCCATGGCATACGCCATGGGGCTGGGGGTGGAGTTAGCGCAACGTGCCGACAGCCCCCTCTACCGCAGCCACCAGCGCACCTTCCTTGACCAGGCGCACGGTCTCTTCGATCTCCGGGGACAGATAGCGGTCGGTGCCCGGACCTTGGACGGTCTGGCGCAGAGCATCGATGACCGCGCCGGTACCCTTGGCGGGCTGACCCTCGCGCATATCGATGGCGCGGGCGGCAGTGAGGATTTCAATGGCGAGGACGCGCTGCAGACCGTCTACGGCCTTGCGCAGCTTGCGGGCACCCGACCAGCCCATGGACACGTGGTCTTCCTGCATGGCCGAAGACGGAATGGAGTCCGCCGAAGACGGGTTGGCCAAGCGCTTGAGCTCAGAGACGATGCCCGCCTGCGCATACTGCGCAATCATGTGGCCAGAGTCCACGCCCGGGTCATCCGCAAGGAAGGCGTTGAGGCCGCGGTTGCGGGCAACGTCGAGGAAGCGATCGGTGCGGCGCTCCGAAATAGAGGCCAGGTCAGCCACGACGATGGCCAAGAAGTCCAGCGCATAGGCCACCGGCGCGCCGTGGAAGTTGCCGTTGGAGACCACGCGTCCATCCTTGGCCACCACCGGGTTGTCGACGGCCGCGGCCAGCTCGCGCTCCGCAACCGTTGCTGTGTGCGCCACGGTATCGCGGAAACCACCGGCCACCTGTGGGGCACAGCGCACCGAGTAGGCGTCCTGTACCTGCTTCTTCTTGAATTCCTCGAGGGCGGCCGCGAGAATCTCCGAGCCCTCTGCGACCTGCAGGATATTGGCGGCGGCATCTGCCTGGCCCGGGTGCGGGCGCAGCTGCTGCAGGTCATCGGCGAAGACCACCAAGGTCCCCAGCAAGCCCTCCACCGTCATTGCGGTGGCGATGTCAGCGGTCTTGGCAAGCTCGCGCAGGTCAGTGATAGCCAGGCAGAGCTGCCCCAGCATGCCGTCGGTGCCGTTAATGAGTGCTAAGCCTTCCTTCTCCCGCAGCTTGAGCGGTTCAATGCCCGCAGCCGACAGCGCCTCGGCGGCCGGGGTGACCTGGCCGCCATCGACGCGCACCTCACCCTCACCCAGCAGCGCCAGCGCACAGTGTGCCAGCGGCGCCAAGTCACCGGAGCAGCCCAGGGAGCCGTATTCGCGGACCACCGGATGGATATTGGCGTTGAGCACCGCGGCATAAGTTTCCGCCACCACCGGACGCACGCCGGTACGTCCAGTGCACAGGGTGGACAAGCGCAGCAACATCAGCGCACGGATGACCTCTTGCTCAACTTCCGGGCCCGTTCCCGCCGCATGCGAGCGCACGAGTGAGAGCTGCAGTTGCGCGCGCATCTCCTCCGGAATGTGGCGCCGCGCCAGCGCACCGAAGCCGGTGGAAATACCGTAGACCGGGGTCGGATCCTGGGCTAGTTCCTCGACGCGCTCGCGGGTCGAGGCGATTTCCTCAATCGCATCCTGGGAAATCTCCACCTTCGCGCCGTAGCGTGCCACGGCCACGACTTCTTCGATACTCAGCGCCCCGATACCCACGGTCACGGTGGAAGGATAAGAATTAGACATGTAAGGCTCCTTTAACGTCGCTGCGTTACCCACGTCCCACCACCCACGTGGAAGGGAAGAAGGCACGTGAAAACACGTACTCGTTTTCACAAGAATAGAAAAATAGTGATACGCGCGACAGCCTTACGCGTTGCGCTCATAGTACAACAGGCTGCCCGGCGCGCCAATACCTCGGGCACTACCTGTTAGCGGCGCCCGTACATCCTCTCGGCCACCTGCTGCGCAGCCGCGTGCAGTTGCTGCGCGGCATCAGTGGCATCAGCTGCGCCCACGGGAAAAGTCACCGCGAGTGCCGCTGCTGGCCTGCCCACGTGGTCAACCACCGCCACGCCTACCGACGCCTGCCCGCGCGCCACCACCTCGACCTCTTCGGCCCAACCGCGTTCGCGTACCTGGCGCAAGATTTCCTTGTACTCCCCAAAACCTAAGGACCCCGGGACAAATGCTGCACGCCACTCTGCTTCCGGAAGCAATGCCAACATGGCCCGCCCAGAGGCCGTCCGCTGTGCCTGCAGCCGCACGCCCTTCTCCGTCACCAGCGACAGCGCCCCCGGCGCGCGCACCTCGTTGAGGTAGAGAATCTCCGAGCCCGCCAAACGCGATAAGTGCCCCGATCCCCCAACACTGCTGGCAATCCGCTCGAGGTGCCCCTGCGTCGCCCGCACCAGAGGCTGCTGCGTGGCATAGGCCGCGGCCATCGAGTAGGCAGCAAGCCCCAACCCGTAGGTTTGGTTCTCCGGCAGGTGTACCACGAACCCCGCGTCCACCATCTCCTTGAGCAGGTGGTAAGTAGTTGAGCGCGGCAGGTCCAGCTCACTGCGGATGCGCGCGGCGGAAATCGGCACGTCGATGGTCGACAGCAGCCGGAGGATCTCCAGTGCATTGCGCGCCGCCGGGACTCGGGAGGTACTCATGGGCCCACATTCTAATGAGCCCTCGTACAAGCCCCAGCTAAGTCACCAGGAAGGCAATCGGCGTCGCAATAATGATGGTCAGCACCACGCGCTCGAACCAGATGACCACGATCTGCCACAGCTTGATCGGAATCTTGGTGGCCAAGATGCACGGCACCAGCGCGGAGAAGAAGATAATGGCGGAGATAGCCACCACACCGATGACGAACTTGAGCACCATGCTTTCAGAGCCCGCCACGGCCGTCGCCGGCAGGAACATCTCCGCAATGCCCATAGCCGCGGCCTTACCCGCCAGTTCCGGTTCCGGTAATTGAACAATCCAGGCGAACGGGTAGAACAGGTACCCCAGCCAGTCGAAGAGAGGGGTGAAGTTTGCCAGCAGCAAACCAATCAGGCCCACGGACATGATGGAGGGCACAATCGCCGACGCCATGCGCACGCCATCGCGCAGGTTCTCCCAAATGGCAGCGCCTAAAGACGGCGCGCGGTCCAACGCTAGCAGCGCTTCCCGCCAGGCGGCCTTAAAGAAATTGCCCTTTACCGGCTTTTCCGGGTCCGGCTTTACACCATCTACGTAGTCATTAGGAATCCTACTCAGCGGCGGAATCCACACGGTAATCGCCGTGACCAGGAAGGTAACCACAAGGGATACTGCGAAGTACACGCCCCACATATCCATCAAGTCCAGCTGCTTGGCCACGATGACCATGAACGCTGCCGAGACCGTCGAGAAGCCCGTTGCGATGATGGAGGCCTCACGCGCGGTGTAGCCGCCGCGCTGGTACACACGGTCAGTAATGAGGATTCCCAAAGAGTAGGAGCCCACGAAGGAGGCTACCGCGTCGATGGCGGAGCGCCCCGGTGTGCGCCAGAGCGGGCGCATGATGGGCTGCATAAATACGCCCACGAATTCCAGAAAGCCGTAGCTGATGAGCAGAGCTAGGAATGCGCCGCCGATGGGTACGATGAGGCCGACGGGTGTCGCAACCGAATTCCACAGGAAGGGCACGATGTCCTCGTTGCCGAGTACCCCTGGAAGCTTTCCGATGACCATCAAGAAGGAGACCACCAGGCCCACCGCGTTGAGCGCGGTAAAGACCGCTTGCAGCGGGCCTTCCTGCCAGTTTTTATTCACGATACTGCGCACCGTGCCATAGAGCGCTAGCGCCAGGATGAACCAGGGCACCAAGACTTCGGCATAGGTGCGGATGATGGTGACCACGTGGTCAAGCGGGATGGATTTCTTCCCGTCATAACTAATGGGAAAGAAGAATACGAAAGCGCCGATAGCGCTGTAGACAAAGAGGCGCCAGATGCCCTTCTTGGAGGGCACGTCATCCTCGTTCTCGTAGAAGGCGTCAACGATTGCGTCTTCAGAGTTCATGTTCTACCTCACGGTGGTGGAAACGACACGTCATTAGCACGGCCACGCACGCGCCCTTTAAAGGAACGCGCCAAGCACACACGCCGCTACACAGCGATTGCTTCTAGCCATGCCCACGCGACAGCCACACGCAGGTCTCCCACATACTAGCGGCACCCCACACAAATGTCACGCACGTCACCCCCACGCACGAAATGAGGCGCCCACCATAGCGCCGGATCAAGCTACCCACCACAAAATTGACCCCGCGTCTCAACTAGAGGAAAGTAGCTCCCAGACCCACTCGCACCAACCACTCCCCACATTCGCGGTGCTAGAACCAACTAGCGCCCGCACAGGGGACAGAGGAGGACGCATCCCCGTGGCAGAAACCACCACCAAGCGCGCCGGCTTGAAACACCGGCACCTGCACTTCATCGCCTTAGGCTCAGCTATCGGCACCGGCCTGTTCTACGGTTCTGCCGGCGCCATCCAAGCCGCCGGCCCCTCGGTCCTCTTGGTCTGTCTCCTCGGCGGCGCCGTGGTTTATTTCCTCCTGCGCGCGCTCGGTGAGATGTCCGTGCACCACCCCGTTACCGGCTCCTTCGCCGAATACGCCCGCACCTTCTTAGGCCCCTGGGCCGGCTACATCACCGGCTGGATGTTCGCCTTCGAGATGGTCATCGTGGCCCTCGCCGACCTCACCGCTATTGGCGTCTACATGCAATTCTGGTTCCCCGGCTCACCCAAGTGGGTGTGGGTCGCCGCCACACTGCTTCTCGTCGGCGGCGCCAACCTCGCCACCGTCAAGGCTTTCGGCGAGCTGGAATTCGCCTTCACCATCGTCAAGGTCGGCGCGGTCATCGCGATGATCCTAGGTGGCGTGGCCGTCCTAGTCTTCGGCCTCTCCACCGCGGAGACCACCGGCCCGGCCAACCTCGTCAACGATGGCGGCTTCTTCCCCAACGGCGTCTCCGGCATGGTCGCCTCTTTCATCCTCGTTCTCTTCGCCTTCGGCGGCACGGAGATCGTCGGCGTCGCCAGTGCGGAGGCAGAAGATCCCGCCAAGTCCGTGCCCAAGGCCGTCAACACCATCCCGGTACGCATCCTGCTGTTCTACGTCCTGGCCATCCTGGTCATCCTCATGATCAATCCCTGGCGCAGCATCACCGGTGAGGAAAGCCCCTTCGTCCAAATCTTCTCCACCCTCGGCGTCACCTGGGCTGCCGCCGCACTCAACGTCGTTGTCATCACCGCGGCGGTTTCTGCCATCAATGCGGATCTCTTCGGCGCCGGCAACGTTCTGACCGGACTGGCACGCCAGAACCTCGCGCCAAAGGTCATGGCCAAAAAGACCCGAGGTGTGCCGGTCATGACCATGATCATCCTGCTTATCGTCATGATTATCGGCACCGGACTCAACGCGCTCATCCCGGATAACGTCTTCGAAGTCATCGCCTCCCTGGCCACGTTTGCCACCATCTACGTGTGGCTGATGATCCTCTTGGCCCACGTGGCTTCCCGCCGCCAGATGTCGCCCGAGGAACGCGCCAGCCTGGAATACACCGTCCCCTTCTGGCCCTGGGGCCAATACTTCTCCATCGCCTTCATCATCTTCACTTTTGGCATCATGGTGTGGCAGGAGCAATACCGCCCGGCACTCGCCACCGGCGTTATCTTCATCCTCCTTATGACCGCCATCTTCTACCTCACCGGCCGCCGCAGCGCCGCCGCGAGCACCCCACAGGAAGCAGCCCTGCAAAATACAGCCGAACAAGAAACAGACGCGAAAGGATAACCATGAACACCGTTGATGCCCCCGCCTACTCCCCTGCCCCCGAGTGGTCCGGCCGCTCCGATGGCCCAGGCCCCGAGCATGCGCGGTGGCACAGCGTAGTTCGTCCCCTCGACCTAGCGAACCCCCAGGAACACCCCGGCGTGGCACTCCTGGGCTTTGCCTCCGACGAGGGCGTTGAGCGCAACCATGGCCGCCCCGGCGCGGCTGCAGGCCCAGCTGCCCTGCGCGGCGCCCTGGGTTCCCTGGCGCTGCACCATCCGCATCCGCTGTACGACGCCGGCACGATCACCACCCAAGGCACCGACCTGGAGGCCGCCCACGAGCGCCTCTCCAATGCGGTGGAATCACTCTCACGCGCCGGGCACCTGCCCATCATCCTCGGCGGCGGCCACGAAACCGCCTTCGGCTCCCACCGCGGTGCTTTCCGCGCCCAGGGGCCTCTGCAGATCATCAACTTGGACGCGCACTTCGATCTCCGCACCGCGGACGTGCCCACCTCCGGCACCCCGTTTAAGCAGATCTCTGAACTGGTGGGCCGGGAGGACTTTGACTATTCCGTCTTGGGAATTTCCCGCCCCAATAACACGCCCGTGCTTTTCCACGAAGCCTCCGCCCTCGGTGTCACCGTCGTCCTCGACGAGGATTTGCTCAGCATGGATCGCTCCCAGCTGCGCACAACCATCGACAGCATCTGCTCCGGCACCAAGCCCATCCATCTCTCCATCGACTTGGATGTCCTCCCCGCCGACCAGGCACCGGGTGTCTCCGCCCCCGCTGGCCTCGGCGTACCCCTGAACATCATCCGTGAACTCGCGCTCACCATCGCCGCCACGGGACGCCTCGCGCTTGTCGACGTCGTCGAGCTCAACCCCACCTTCGACACCGACAGCCACACCGCCAAGCTGGCCGCGCGGTTGATTGATGACATTGTGACAGCGCACTTTTCTGCTACCACAGGAGCGAATTCCTAGATAAGGTGCGGGCCAGCCGGCATACTAGTGCCCATGAGTTCACCGATTCGTGTTGTCGGAGCCGTCTTCGTAGACGGCAATCGATTCCTGGCCTGCCGCAAAGCTCCAGGAAAATCACTAGCCGGCATGTGGGAATTTCCAGGCGGCAAGATTGAAGAAGGCGAGACGCCTAAGCAGGCTCTCGCACGTGAAATCAAAGAAGAGCTGTCCGTCAGCGCAAAGGTTGGTGACCAGGTCACAACGACCGTCTACGAGTATGATTTCGCCACCATCGAGCTCACGACGTTCCTGTGCACCAAGGAATCTGGGGAACTCGTTCTTAGTGATCACGATGCCACCCGTTGGGTGTCCCCTGCCGAGGCCCGGGAACTCGACTGGGCCCCTGCAGATATCCCCACCGTCAAACTGCTTTCTTCGCGCCTATGAGTTCCGAGTCGATTCTGCCGTTTGGCATCTACGAAACCCCGGTCACCGCCCGAGTCCAGGAGCGAATCGAGGAAACCAAGCGAGCTCGGCCCACGGCAGCAACCGGCATCGCCTCCGGTTCCAAGAAGGATGTCAACCCCCGGTTCGCCGCGGCAGTGTCCCAGCATTTTGCCAAGGCCCTCGAGCGCAAGCTCACAGAGTTATCAAAGCCCGAAGAGCGTGTGGCCCTCATCAATGGGCTCGCGCAACACCTCGGGGTGGATGAGTCCATCTCCGCCGAGGAACTGCTTTACGCCATCTATAGATCAGAGCTCGAAGAGGCCCCGAAACTCCCGGAAGTCTCGCTCAACTCCAGCGCCTTGTTCACCAACAGCGTGGACGACACCAACATGTCAGTCGAGATTGCCCGCGAGATCCGAACGGCCGACTCCGTCGACCTATTGTGCGCTTTCATCAAGACTTCAGGCATCGCGGTCATCAGCGATGAATTGGAATACCTCAGGGATCACCAGATCCCGCTGCGCGTCATCACTTCGACGTACTGCGGGGCGACCGAAGCCGCCGCCGTGCGCCGCCTCGTGGAAGACTACGGCGCTGAAGTCCGGATCTGCTACGAAAGCAAGACCACACGGTTACATGCCAAAGCCTGGCTTTTCCGCCGTCAGTCCGGATTCGACACCGCCTTCATCGGTAGCTCAAACCTCTCGCGATCAGCGCTTGTTGACGGTTGGGAATGGAACGTCCGGGGCTCTCGTTCCTCCACGCCGGAGATAATCGAAAAGTTCATCAAGACCTTCGACAGCTATTGGTACGACACTCATTTCAAAGCATTTGACCCGGACCAAGACTTCGAGCGCCTCAAGGAGGCCCTCGGCGGCGCCAGATTTCTTGAAGCAAAGCCCGGTGAAAAGCTCGAACTCTCAGGCCTTCGCGTTGAGCCCTATCCCTACCAGGAGGAGATGCTCGAAGCTTTAGATTCCGAGCGCGAAGTTCACGATCGTCATCGCAATCTCCTCATTGCCGCTACTGGTACAGGCAAGACTGTTGTGGCAGCACTGGACTACCGCCGCCTATGCGAGAAGCTGGGGCGCAGGCCACGATTGCTGTTCATTGCGCACCGGCGCGAGATTCTTACCCAGGCCCAGCGGACCTATCGCGAGGTGCTTAGCACCGCAGGTTTTGGCGAGCTCCTCTTAAGCGGTGAACAGCCCGCCCAGTGGGACCATGTCTTCGCGAGCATCCAGTCTCTGCATGGCAAGCGCCTAGCCCAGCTTGCGCCTGACCATTTTGAAGTCGTCGTCATTGATGAGTTCCACCACGCAGAGGCCGCGACGTACCGCGCGGTTCTGGACTACCTGCAGCCGCGTGAGCTCCTCGGGCTGACTGCCACTCCGGAGCGCGGTGACGGCGAGAACGTTCAAAAGTATTTCGACTACCGCGTAGCTCATGAACTTCGACTCTGGGATGCCTTGCGCCTCCAGCTTCTCGCACCGTTGCACTACTACGGAGTCGACGATGCTACTGACCTGACAAGCCTGACCTGGAATCGCGGAAAGAAGGACTACAAAGCTTCGGAGCTGAGCGAGTTCTATATCAAGGCTGGAGAGAAGCGCACCAGGTTCATTATCAATGAACTCAACCGTCGCATTTTCGATCTCTCCGAGATGAAAGCCCTCGGCTTTTGCGTGACCATCGCCCACGCCGAATACATGGCGGAGCAATTCAATCTTTTCGGCATCCCAGCTCTGGCGGTCAGCAGCAAGCTCAGCCTTGATGAGCGTCGCCGCGCCATTGAACAGCTTCGCGAAGGCACTATTAAGATCATCTTCGCCGTCGATATTTTCAACGAAGGCGTCGACATTCCATCGATCAACACGCTGCTGCTTCTGCGCCCAACGCAAAGCCCTGTGCTCTTTGTCCAACAACTTGGCCGCGGGCTGCGTCTCCATGAGGGAAAGAATGCCTGCACTGTCTTTGATTTCTTGGGTGTACAGCACGAAGAATTCGATTTCGAAGAGCGCTTCAAAGCTCTAACTCCTGCTCGCGGAAAGAACTTGGCCAAGGAGGTAGAGCAAGGATTTCCTACCGCCCCGCCAGGCTCCAACATCACCTTGGACCGTGTAACGACCGAGCGCGTTCTCAAGAACATCAAGCGCTTAGCCCGTAACTCCATTAAGAAAATACGAGCACTTATTTCTGATTACGGCACAACGGACCTCGCCAGTTTCACTAACAGCTCCGGAGTTCCGCTAGAAGACATCTACCGCCGCAAGGGAATTACGTGGACCACGCTGCTGCGCGATGAGAAGCTTCTGCCCTCCGCCCCCGCAAATGAACACGAGGAGTTTCTTATCAGCCGAATCCGCGTGCTACTGCACATCAATGACCCCAACCGCGTAGCGGCCTACAGCCTTCTTGTTTCCCCGAACGGTCCCAAGGAGAAGGATATGACCCGCGAGCAAATTCGGTACGCCACCATGCTCGTGCTGGCTCTGTGGGCAAATTCAAATACGACGGTGCCGGAATCCCTTGATGAGGCCCTGCGTATCATCCGGGCCTGTCCTTCCTTCGTCGCTGAGGTAACTCAGGTCATGCAGCTCACGCTCGACCGCTCCCGCATCATTCCAGAGAAGTCTACGAATAGCGTCTTGGAGACTCACGCGGACTACAGCCTGGGTGAACTCGTTGGTGCTTTGGACGATGGTCCTTTGCGTAAACTCGCAAATTTGCCACGTGAGGGCGTACGCCGTTTCGACGCCACTAATACCGATCTCTTCCTGGTAACTTTCCAGAAGGATGAGAACGTGAGTGCCTCCACGAATTACCGCGATTACCCACTGGCGCCTGATCGTTTGCACTGGGAATCCCAATCCACTACGTCGCTCAAGTCCGCAATGGCCCGACGCTACATCCACCACCACGAACTCAACGGCAACATCATCATCGCCACGCGTTTTACCAAGCGGAACAAGGTGGACACGGCATCGGCATACACCTTCTTAGGAAATGTCGATTACGTCTCGCACAGGGGCGAGAAACCCATCCAGTTTGAATGGAGCCTTCGCCGCGATATGCCTAAGCAGCTCTACACCGCCGGGCGCACTGTGGCTTAAACCTCAATTATGGTCAGGTTATGAAGTTGACGCCGTAAGCACCGTTAAATTAAGGTTTCCTTAGCAGATTAAGAAAAGATTAGTCTCTGATGCCGTGGTACAGAAGTGTGGAGGACGGTTATGGCAGCCGCGAGCGAGCGTAGCCGGAAGAGGTGGAGCCGCCCAGATAACGGTTCTGAAACTTCCATCTATGGCTTTACGCGCTTTCGGGAGCGCAGCTTCAAAACCGGCACCACCCCTCGCTGGGCTGCGTGCAGCAAGAAAGCGCGCCGCACCCACTAGAACTAAACGGCCCTGAAGACTCTGCCAGAAAGATACTGACGGAGCCTTCCAGTCTTTTGTCTATTAACGCCGCGGGCGGTAGCGGTGGCGCAGGCCCTGCAGGATTCCCTTTCTCTCCGCCAATGTGTCGCGTCCGAAAATCCACGCCACAACGCCAGCTGCAGCAACTACCGCACAGAAGCCAAAGGCTGTCTCAAACCCGTACCTATCCGCCAGCAGTCCAATGACGATGGGGCCTAAGATTTGCCCAAAGTCACCTGCCATCTGGAATGTCGACAGCACCTGACCACCCGAGCGCTTCGAGCCGACGATATCCGCCACGGCTGCCTGCTGCGAAGGGGCAATAAGGCCCGAGGCGGCGCCGGACAGGGCGGAGAGGATGAGGAGGGAGACGATGTTCGTCGCCAAGCCCAGCGTGCCCACGAACAACGCGGAGCCCACAAGTCCCGCAACGATGAGTGGCCGGCGCCCCACGCGGTCCGACCAGGAGCCGGAGAACTGCAAGACGATGGCATTGCCCGCGGCAAAGGCCGCTAGCGCAACGCCGGATGTGGATGCGCCGTTGGCGAAGATGGCGGCCGCGAACAACGGGAGGACCGCCACGCGCACACCCATATTGATCCAGCCCTGGGCGAAGTTCGACGTCAGCACTGCACGGTAAGCAGTATCCGCCCAGGCTTCCTCCAAGCGCATGGGCGTAAGGTGACGCCGACGTTCATCGGCCTCATTGACCGAGGGCATAAGGATCCACACAACGAGTGCGGCGATGGCGACGCCAACGCCATAGATAAAGAAAGGCCAGCGGAATCCTAAGAAAGAGAGGCTCGCGCCCACGAGCGGGCCAATCACGTTGCCAAGAAGGAAAGACGTGGCATAGGTTGCCGAACAGCGCCCGCGAATGCTGGGTGGTGCTAGGCGCACAATGAGCCCCATCGCCGCGACAGTGAACATCGTCGAGCCAATGCCGGCGATAGTGCGCAGCGCAACGATCTGCCAATACTCCTGCGCCACGCCCACTAAACCGGTGGTCACTGCCACGGTGAACAGGCCCGTCACGTAGACGCGGCGCGTGCCGACGCGGTCGATGAGGAACCCGGCGGCGGGTGCGAAGACAAGGCGGCTAGCAGAAAAGACGGAGACTACGAGACCAGCCGCAGCCATTGAGACGTCGAAGCTGACGATGAACTGCGGCAGCAGCGGTGCAATGAGCCCGTACCCCAAGGCGATGATGAACCCGGCGGTGACCATGACCCAAATTTCCCGCGGGATTTTTACCTGCGGTTCTGCAGTATTTTTCATATCGCCACTCACTCTAGCCCACGACGTCAAATCGTCGAACAATAGTTCGACACTTTGACGTGGAATGTCCGCACAGGCATCTAGTGTGTGCGCCATGAAGAATTACAGCAGCATTCCCCAGTCCGTTCAGTCCCCGTCCACGCTCAGCCCCGGTGAGCTGACCACGGAGATCCTCTACCACCACCATGAAACTCTTCGCTCCATGGAGAGCATCATCCGCCATCCTCGCTCACTCGCGCGGCCCACTCCGCAGTGGCGGCCACCATCGAAGGTTCTGCCACCAGTGGCCATAGAAGGCGGCGAATCGCTACCGCTGGCTTTTACTGTGTCGCGCCACCGCGTGGGCGAGCGGGCCAAGGCCCGCGTGCTGGGTTATGGCGATAAGCGCGTGCCTTCTTATCTCATTACCGTACGCATCACCGATCCGACTGGACGTCCCGTTACTCCCTCGCTAGCGGAAGCCTGGGTGCGGGCACTGGTCCCAGAAGAGCTTGTCTCCGCAGTTCATGAGATTTCCAGCAGCAGTGCGGCGACGTTTGTGTGGCTGGTAGATAGCACCTACACCCCGGTGCATTCACCGCTTTCCCTCTTCGAAGGCTTCAGCCAAGCCGCCTAATACTCTCTTGGCTCCTGTCCAATGCGGGTGTGGCCCGAGTGGGTGGAGCCACGCAGCTACGAGAGCTCTGAGAGCTTTTAGAAGTAGCGCTGTATCCGGCCCAGGAGGTTGCGGGGTGGTTCCTCATCGAGGGAAAGCGTGAACCTGTCCTCCGTTAAGACGCGGTCTCGGGATGGGCGCGTCTCCGGATAGTCATAAAGACGGAGGATGGGCTGCGGCGCTAAGCGAATAGCTACGCAGACTACGAGGACCGTGAACGTTTTATCAATCACGTCGGAGCTCAGACTCTGCAAGAGAACTGCCAGGCGTCCGTCATGCAAAATTAGCTCCCACAGGGCCATGAGCTTGATGGGTCCGCTTTGTCCATACTCACCGGGCAAGAGCAAGGTACACATCGTGGTCAACAGCCCAGCAACTACTCCCACACCAGCGCCGGCGAGCATCATGACCATCATGCGCTTAAAGGCACCACGGCGCGCCAGCCAACCAAATAGGTAGGCCACCACCAGGGCCACCGGTAGGTACACCAAAAGCAGCGGGTTGTTGATGCTGGCCAAGCACGCAGTCAAAAGCGCCGTGCCCATTCCCAAGACGGGTCCGTAGACAATTGCCACGAATGCCGTGCCCATCATGTCCAAGTACAAGGGAACGCTCACGTTAAAAATCAACGAGGACAGCACAAGGTTCACTATCACCGCCAGCAACGGGTTGAGCAATGCGTGATGGCCTAAAGAACGCCATTGTGCGGCAAGGAAGAGAAGGGCGCCGAGCAGTGTCAGGCACCACACACTGATGGAGAGGACGGAGCCAAAAACATAGTCCCCGCTACCGTAGTTCGAATTCAGCGACAGGACCCAAGCCAGAGCCGCACACACTAGGGCGGAGCCAACACACAGGCGTTGGCTCCGCGATGCCTTCTTGTCCGGCATGTGTTTTGGTTGCTCCTCATTAACGTAGGGAAAAGTACGCACCTACCCTACCCTGGGAGCTTTTAGTCCTCGGAGTCACCGTCGCTATCGGCGTCCTCTGCTCCGTCCTCGTCGTAATCATCGTCTTCGTCATCATCGTCTTCGAAGAGAACGTCATCGTCCTCATCATCGGCGCCGAAGATGTCATAAACCTCAGGCTCGTCGAAGTCATCGTCATCGATGCTCACTAGCTGTGCTTCCCAATCTAAGGCTTGATCGGAGACCAAGCTGAGCACATCGAAGAGGCGGTCGAAGTCGGTGTAGGTACCCAGTTCGAGTGCCTCAGCCGGGACCTCAATGATGGGGGCTAGCCCGCCGTCTTCGTCGTCTGCATCGCCGAAGATGGCAACGCGCTCTTCCTCACTCATGTCCTCCGGGCTGTCGATATCCCAGAGCTTACTGATCGCCTCATCCTCCAGCTCATCGAGCTCTTCCTCATCGAAGTCGAAGGAGAGAAAACGCACGATCGCGCTCGGGACACCGTCGATGGTTTCCACGAGCACGCGCAGCTCCGAGTCGTTGGCAACTTCCGCCACGACCAGATTCGGGTTGAACTCATCCTGAAGAAACTCCAACTCAGCGATGCGTTCATCGGTGCCTTCCAGCAGGTCACGCAGCACCGTCACCACCTGGTCCGTGGCAATGTGGCGGGATACGGCCTCAACCGCATCGTCCACAGAAAACGCCACGGACACCAAAACGGCCTCGAAGTCTTCATCATCTTCATCCACATCGGCCGCGGCAATGTAGACGTTGGCCGCCGGCAGGATGGGGTCAATTTCCACAAACTGGATTTCCAAATCGGAGGTGATGGGCACGAACATCACATCGTCGTTGACGCGGGACTCAATGCCCTCCCCGTCCAGAGCAGAGGCGATATCTTCAAAAAAGCTCATGTGATTAACATCCGTCCATGTGGGAGTCTCACCCGGGCTGCTGCCAAGGCCCCACACATCTTACCTGCGATCTCCGTCAATAGCTCTCCTCATCGAGCAGGAATCCCAGTTCCTTCAGAATCTCCGGGCGCCCAGTACCCCACTCCAACATGTCATAGGCCTCCCATGCTTGGCGACGCCCCTCCATCGGCGCCTCCTCCACGCGCGGCTCCACATCAAAAACCATGGTCGAGCGCTGCGGCGCGCGGTATTGCGGCCAGTTGTCTAGAGGCGCTCCGCCCCGAATGAACTCGCCCCACTGCGCCTGCATGGTCTCGGTCACGTCCTCCATTTCGGAAGGCTTAGCAATGCTGTTTAGGAAGGACACTCTCGACGCCCCTGGATCGCCAAAGATGTTGGATAGCTCCATCGAATGCATCGCACCCAGACCTAACCAGCGCAGCGCCGCCGGAGCGAAGTCGAAGCGGTACATCCACGTGGGATAGCGCCGTGCGTGCTCGGAAGCGACGCGGACGGTCGGGGCCCAAAAGAGGGCGTCGGTCAGCAGATCCCCGAAATCGCGGCGCGAGACGGCACCGCCGTAGGCCGCGATGACATCCGGTGCGCTCTCCGGATCAAAGGAAGCAAGAAGTCGGAGGGCCGCTCGCTCTCGGGCGCTCTGGCGTTGGAAGAGGAATTTTCCAAAGCTGGCCTCACCGGAGTTGGTTCCCACCAGCAGCGGCACCGGGTGTTGGTTGCCGTCCTCAAAGGCTTCGATGGGATGTTGCGGGATGAGGTCGCTGTCGACAGTCGGCGCATAGCAGGAGTTCAGGTACAGCAACTCGCCCGCGCGCCACATCATGGACTGGCCAGAGCGCACGAGGTCCGCGAAGTCCTCGCGGCGCAGATCATCGGCGGTGGTATCGCGCGGCAAGGCCATCTTGTGAACCAGCTCGCGGGCCCAAAACACTGACTGCGCTCGTGAATGAATCATGCCGATCGGCGGCGACTGCGCAATCGCGCGGTGAAAAAGCCCTTCTGCACGCGGCACCGCCATGAGAGTGAGGACGGCCGCGCCGCCGGCGGATTCACCCATGAGAGTCACGTTTTCTGGGTCCCCGCCGAAGGCCGCGATATTTTCGCGTACCCATTCCAGCGCTAAGACTTGATCCGCCACAGCCGGGTTGGCACAGGCCTCACCGCCAAGACTGCGGACGTCGAGGTAGCCCAAGGCACCTAAGCGGAAATTCACCGAAACATAAACAACGTCCATCTGGGCTGCGAACTCGAAGCCGCGCAGCATCAGCATGTGGGAGGAACCCACAATGAAACTGCCGCCATGCAAATACACTACGACGGGCAGCTTCTCCCCTGCCTTAGAACCCGACGGTGTATCGGGTGAACCCGTATCGTGCGGCCGGACGACATCAAGGGTCAGGCAATCTTCTGCACCCTCGATGCGGTCGGTCCAAGAGTACACCGGCTGCGGGGCCACGTGCCCGAACTCACGGCAATCCCGGATTCCTTCCCACGCCGGGGCAGGCCGCGGTTCCATGAAACGGTTGGCGCCCGAGGTATCTGCGCCAAAAGGGATACCGCGCCACGAGCGGACAGGAGCGCTGAGCGGGCGGTCCGTGCGTAACTCTTCCTCGATGCAACCTCGTACCCAGCCGCCGGTGGTGAGCACCGTGAGATCGTCGGCAAGCGCGGTGCGTGCCGCCTCCTGTGCGGCGAGGGCACGGGCGTGGAGGGAATCTGCAAGCAAGCGCGCCGCAGCCGCGCTGACCTCACGCGGAGGGAAAGGCTCAAACTCGCTCATGCCTCATACCCTAGTGCGCCACCCTGCTAGCGCGCTGGATAAAGCTTTTTCGATACGGTGGTAAACATACAGTTCAGATTCACAATCAGATTTAGTTAAAAAGTTAGGTGAGACAATGTTGGACAAGGTCTTTAACAAGGAGAAAGAGGGCAAGGACATTAGTCGCCGGGATGCATCGGTCGATCAGGCCGGCTCCGCAGAGGCTGTGGGAACCTTGGAGGTGGATGAGGCCAACCGCATCACCAAGGGATTCCTGGCGGCCATCGACAAAGTCGTCTCCGTCCAGTCCTCCGTCATCATCAACTATGTCGAGGGTCTAAAGAAGCGCAACCCCGACGCCAGCCCTGCGGAGCTGCAAGAGCTCATCGACAAGCATTTCATGAACATCATCACCGGTACCGGTGCTGCCGCGGGCGCCTCCGCGGCTATCCCTGGCATCGGCCTGGTCACCGGCGCAGCCACTATCGGCGCGGAATCCCTGGTCTTCCTTGAAGCCGCCGCCTGGTACATTCTCGCCTCCGCGCACCTGCGCGGTGACAACATCCGGGATAAGGAGCGCCGCCGCGCGCTGGTCTTGGTGGTGCTCACCGGCTCCCAAGGCAGCGCGTTGGTCGATACCTTTGTGGGTGATGCAACCTCGCTGTCGGGCGTCACCTCCGCTGCTACCCTCTCGCGTTTTTCCGGCCCTACCCTCAGCGGTCTCAACGGCCGCCTGACCAAGCTCTTCATGAAGCAGGCCACCAAGAAGCTCAAGTGGGCATGGGTATCCAAACTGCTGCCGATGGGTGTAGGCGCGGTGCTGGGAACAACCGCCAACCGTAAATTGGGCCGCCAAGTAATCAGCCATGCGGGCACCCAACTCTCCCCCCTGCAGGGGGAATAAAAGGGGCGAAACCCGCTCAGGTTAGTGAGCAAACTTACAAGGGCCGTATCATAAGGAGAGACACTTTTCGGGGTGCCTTTCGCACCCGTGGATTGGCCTACTAGAGTCGAATAAAGACAAACTTAGAAGCACAGAAAGAGGCGAGCATCTGCCGTGAGCAACTCGAGCATCTATGGCCCGAATGCGTGGCTGATTGACGAACAGTTTCAGCAGTACTCCAAGGACCCGAACTCCGTAGACAAGGAGTGGCGCGAGTACTTTGAGGCCAACGGAGCACCGAAGTCGGCCGCACAGCCCAAGGCTGCGAACGCTCAATCCAGCACCCCCACCAAGAAGAAGGACGCGGCACAGGCTGCGCCGAAGAAGACCCAGGCTGAGGAGAAGTCTTCCGCTGTTCCAGGCGCTAAGGCACCGAGCGATTCCAAGGCTTCCGCCGCATCCAAGAAGGACGCGAAAAAGACGGAGAAGAAGTCCGAGTCCCCGCTGGACCGCATCAAGGAGGCACCGGAGCCGGGCTCCCGCGTACTCAAGGGCATGTTCAAGGCCATTGCCAAGAACATGGACGAGTCCCTGGAGATCCCCACCGCTACCACCGTGCGTGACATCCCGGTCAAGCTCATGTGGGAAAACCGCGCGATGATCAACGATCACCTCAAGCGCACCCGCGGCGGCAAGATCTCCTTCACCCACATCCTGGGCTACGCGCTGGTGAAGGCCGTTCAGATCCACCCGGATATGAACGTGCGCTACGAAATCCAGGACGGCAAGCCCACCGTGGTTCAGCCGGAGCACATCAACCTCGGCCTGGCTATTGACCTTCCACAGAAGGATGGCTCCCGCGCCCTCGTCGTCGCTGCCATCAAGGAAGCGGAGAACAAGACCTTCTCCGAGTTCATCGATGCCTACCAGGACATCGTTGACCGCTCCCGCAAGAACAAGCTGACGATGGATGATTTCTCCGGCGTCACCATCAACCTGACCAACCCGGGTGGCATCGGTACCCGCCACTCCATCGCCCGCCTGACCAAGGGCTCCGGCTCCATCATCGGTGTGGGATCCATGGATTACCCGGCAGAGTTTGCTGGCACCTCCGCCGACCGCTTGGCAGACCTCGGCGTCGGCCGCCTGGTTACCCTGACCTCCACCTATGACCACCGCGTTATTCAAGGCGCGGAGTCCGGTGAGTTCCTGCGTACCGTGGGCCAGCTCATCCTGGATGATGCCTTCTGGGACGAGCTCTTCGAGTCCATGGGAGTTCCCTACCAGCCCTTCCGTTGGGCTGCCGACGTGCCGAACACGGGCGTCGACAAGAACACCCGCGTCATGCAGTACATCGAGGCCTACCGCTCCCGTGGCCACCTTCTCGCGGACATCAACCCGCTGGGTTGGAAGCAGCCGGGCCTGCCCTGGCCGGATCACCGCGACCTCGACCTGGCTACCCACGGCCTGACCATCTGGGATCTGGACCGCACCTTCAACGTTGGCGGTTTCGGTGGCAAGGAGACCATGACGCTGCGCGAGGTGGTTACCCGCCTGCGCTCCGCCTACACCCTCAAGGTTGGCTCCGAGTACGCCCACATCCTGGACCGCGATGAGCGCGGCTGGCTGCAGGAGCAGATTGAGGCCGGCATGCCGAAGCCGACTAACTCTGAGCAGAAGTACATCCTGCAGAAGGTCAACGCCGCTGAGGCCTTTGAGAACTTCCTGCAGACCAAGTACGTGGGCCAGAAGCGCTTCTCCTTGGAGGGCGCTGAGTCCCTCATTGCCCTGCTGGATTCCATCGTGGACACCGCAGCAGGCCAGGACCTCGACGAAGTTGTTATCGGCATGCCGCACCGCGGCCGCCTCAACGTCCTTTTCAACATCGTGGGCAAGCCACTGGCAGATATCTTCGGTGAGTTCGACGGCAACTACAAGGGCGGCCAAATGGGCGGCTCCGGTGACGTGAAGTACCACCTGGGCGCAGAGGGCGAGCACCTGCAGATGTTCGGTGACGGGGACATCAAGGTCACCCTGGCTGCTAACCCGTCTCACCTCGAGGCCGTCGACCCGGTCATGGAAGGTATCGCACGCGCCAAGCAGGACATCCTGGACAAGGGTGCTGAGGGCCACACTGTTGTGCCGATCATGCTCCACGGCGATGCATCCTTCACCGGCCTGGGCGTGGTCCAGGAGACCATCAACCTTTCCCAGCTGCGCGGCTACACCACCGGCGGTACCGTCCACGTGGTGGTTAACAACCAGGTTGGTTTCACCACCACCCCGGATTCCGGTCGCTCCACGCACTACGCCACCGACCTGGCCAAGGGCTTCGATTGCCCGGTCTTCCACGTCAATGGCGACAACCCGGAGGCTGTTGTCTGGGTGGGCAAGCTGGCCACCGAGTACCGCCGCCGCTTTGGCAAGGACGTCTTCATTGACCTCGTTTGCTACCGCCTGCGCGGCCACAACGAGGCCGATGACCCGTCCATGACCCAGCCACGTCTCTACGACATCATCGATGACCACAAGTCCGTCCGTGAGCGCTACACCGAGGAACTCATCGGCCGCGGTGACCTCTCCGATGAAGAGGCAGAGGCAGCTGCGCGTGACTTCCACGACCAGATGGAGTCCGTCTTCGCTGACCACAAGAAGGCACAAGAGGCTGGCCCGAAGGAGCAGACTGGTATCACCTCCTCCCAGGAGCTGACCCGCGGTCTGGACACTTCCATTACCGCTGAGGAGATCGCCGAGATTGGTGATGCCTACGGCAACCCGCCGGAGGGCTTCGAGTACCACAAGCGCGTGGCCAAGGTGGCCAAGGAGCGCCAGAAGTCCTCGCGCGAGGGAGGCATCGACTGGGGCTGGGGCGAGCTCATCGCCTTCGGTTCCCTGGCTAACTCCGGCAAGGTCGTGCGCCTGGCCGGTGAGGATTCTCGCCGCGGTACCTTCACCCAGCGCCACGCGGTGGCCTTCGACCCGCGCACGGGTGAGGAGCACAACCCGATTGCTCAGCTGGCTTCGTCCAAGGGCAATGGCGGTAAGTTCATGGTCTACAACTCGGCCCTGACCGAATACGCCGGCATGGGCTATGAGTACGGCTACACCGTGGGTAACCCGGATGCCGTGGTGGCCTGGGAGGCACAGTTCGGCGACTTCGCCAACGGTGCGCAGACCATCATCGATGAGTATGTCTCCTCCGGTGAGGCCAAGTGGGGCCAGCTCTCCAGCTTGATCCTTCTGCTGCCGCACGGCTACGAGGGCCAGGGTCCGGACCACTCCTCCGCCCGCATTGAGCGCTTCCTGCAGCTGTGCGCTGAGGGCTCCATGACCGTGGCTCAGCCTTCCACCCCGGCTAACCACTTCCACCTGCTGCGCCGCCAGGCTCTTGGTGAGATGAAGCGCCCGCTGGTGGTCTTCACCCCGAAGTCCATGCTGCGCAACAAGGCCGCAACCTCCTCCGTGGAGGACTTCACTGAGGTCAAGAAGTTCCAGTCCGTTATCAACGACCCGAACTTCGTAGACATCAACGGCAAGAAGGTCGGCGATACTGACAAGGTCAAGACCATCATGCTGGTTTCCGGCAAGCTCTACTGGGAGCTGGCCAAGAAGAAGGAAACCGATGGCCGCGATGACATCGCCATCGTGCGCGTGGAGATGCTCCACCCGATTCCGTTCAATCGCCTGCGTGAGGCTTTCGAGGCTTACCCGAACGCAACGCAGATTCGCTTCGTACAGGACGAGCCGGCCAACCAGGGCCCGTGGCCGTTCTACAACGAGCACCTGCGTGAGCTCATCCCGGATATGCCGGAGCTGGTCCGCGTCTCCCGCCGCTCGCAGTCCTCGACTGCCACCGGCAACGCGAAGGTCCACCAGATTGAGCAGAAGAACCTGCTCGAGGAAGCCTTCGACGTCTAAAGGCGCTTAAAGCCGAAGGCGCTGGCACACAGCCCAGCGCCGAGCAAGGCCCCGGCCACCACGAACTCACAGCGAGTGCGGTGGCCGGGGCCTTTTCTTGCTTGTGTAACCCGGGGTTCCTCCCCTACCAGACCACAAAAGCCGCGCTGCGCGCTCAGCCACCCGCCCCTCGCGCTCAGCTACCCGCCCTCCGTTCTCCCTTAATCGCCCTTCGCGCTCACCGTGAGCCTCAAACAGCAACCACAAGCTCTCCCGGTGAGCGCGAAGGGAGACACGCATAAGAACCTCTTCTCAGAAACTCCACGAAATGTTGGCCAGAACTGCACGATGAGATCAAGCTGTGGCGAAACCTCTAAGCGGTCTTCGCACGCACCAGCGCGTTCGACCACGATGGCGCCCCAGCTGCCGACGATCGCGGCAGAACCCACGGCAGCACTAAGAGAGTCGTTGAGCTGGACAGCGAGCTCCCCAATCTGGCCCTTCCGGTTTTAGAGTGCGTTGATT
>NZ_KV814395.1:0-209 GCF_001813925.1 Corynebacterium sp. HMSC072D12 | reverse complement strand
TCGCGTCCACTACACAGTATCTGACACAACACACGCAACCAGGCATCAGATTGCCTCGAGTGTTTGTCGGTGGCCTATAGCAGCAGGGAAACGCCCGGACCCATTCCGAACCCGGAAGCTAAGCCTGCTAACGCTGATGGTACTGCAACCGGGAGGTTGTGGGAGAGTAAGAAACCGCCGACACCAAACAAAACAAACAACTCAATACA
>NZ_KV814393.1:0-10207 GCF_001813925.1 Corynebacterium sp. HMSC072D12 | reverse complement strand
ACCCCGCAACCGGAGGAAGAAAATTCCTGGTTAGAGGGGTAATCGGGCTGGTAGGAGAAAAGCCCCTCAGATGAGGGGCTTAACGAGACTGAATAAATACGCTCAGCAGAGTGCTTTATTTAGACCCGGTCGGGACGCAGGCCGCGCCGATGATGCCAAGCGCAGCCAGCAGGCCGAGACCACCGGCAGCGTACTGAGCTTCGCGCGGGATGTTGCGGGCCATCGACTCAATCTGCTTCCGGACCGGCTCGAAGCCCGGGATGTTGAACTGTGTATTGGCAAACCCAAGGAAGGCCAGCGGGATGGCAAGGGCTGCGGGGATGGCGAGACCGAGGGCAGTCGGCAGGCAGCGCTCGCCAGTAGAAGAACCGGTTTGGCTGGCGGGCTTGCTGTCTACCTTGATGGTTTCGGAGGTGCCGTCGGTGTACTTCACAACAAGGTTGCCCGCGGCGTCGGTGGTCACGGACTTGATGCCGCGGCCTTCCTTGCCATCGGTGCCGTGCTTGCCGTCTTCTCCATCTTCGCCGTCGCGACCTGGGGCGCCGTTACTGCCATCGTGGCCCGGCTCGCCTTGGTCACCCTTCGGCCCGGCAAGAGCACCGAGGTTGTCGGTTGTGCCGTCGGTGTAGGTGACGATGACCTCGCCCTTGTCGTTCGTGGTCGCGGATTCGATACCGCGGCCGTCCTTGCCATCAGCGCCGTCTTTACCGTTTGAGCCGTCCTCACCGTCGGTACCATCCTGGCCATCAACGCCGTCAGCACCGTCTTTACCTGGCTTGCCATCGGCACCGACGACCTTGCCGGCGTTTTCAGTGGTGCCGTCGGTATAGGTGATGATGAGGTGACCGTTGTCATCAACGGTGACGGACTTGATGCCGCGGGCTTCCTCCGACGGGCCTGGGTCCTCCGCCGAGTCCGGTTCCTCTGCAGGGCCGCAGTCCTTGAGCTCGTCCGCAGAGCGCTTCACCGTCGCAAGGTTAAAGCCCACCTTGACCGGGTCGTGGTCGGAGGAGCGGTAGGGGTTATCAGCCTCAAAGACATCGCCGCCGGTGTAGTTGCGGCGGGAGTATTCCATGGCGATGGGCTCGTCAGAGTTGATGTTCCAGGTCTGCGCGGCCTGCGCGTCGACGTGCTCGTTGGCCAGGATGTGGTCCAGGGAACCGAGGCGGCCGGAGAACTGGTAGGAGGCCACGTCCTGCCAGTCCTCCTGCGCATTGAGTTCTTCCACCGGGATGGTGTAGCCGGCGTTGCGGAAGACGGAGATGGCATCTTCCTTGGAGTAGGCGTTCAGGTCACCCATGACGAAGGTGGCCTTCTTCTGCCACTGCGGCTGCTTGGCCAGCCCATCGAGGACGGCCTGGGCGTGGGCGTTGCGCACGTTCGGGTTGTTGCCCTGGCCGTCGCCGGTATCCGCATCACCGTTCGCCACAGAGCCCTTGGACTTGAAATGGTTGGTCACCACCACGAAGGAATCGGGGCCCTCAGGAGCGCACTTATCAGCAACCGGCTTGAACTCCGCAGCGAGCGGGGTGCGGGCGGTACCCTTGAAACGCTCGTCCTCCAGCAAGGTGGCCTCACCTACTGGCTGGACGCGGTCCTTCTTGTAGATGATCGCGGTGCGGATGACGTCTGTATCGGCTGACGCGTTCGCCGGGGCCTTGACGTAATCCCACTTTTCAGACCCCGCACGGGAGTTGAGCTCACCCACGAGGTACTTCACAGCATCGTCGTAGGAACCGCCCACGGTGTTGGCGGCGTTCTCAATCTCCGACAGGCCGATAACATCGGCGTCGAGTCCCTCCAGCGCGGTGAGGATCTTGCCCTTCTGGTCGTTGAACGCGGACTCGGACCACGCGCCGCGGAAGGTGGGGCTGTCAGAACCCACGCCGTTGCCAAAGCGGTCATTGTAGGATTTCGCGCCGTTGTCTTCGCCCAGGTTGATGAAGAAGTTGAGCACGTTGAACGCCGCCACGGTGTAGTCGCCGGCCACCTGCGGGGCCTCCGGACGGGCCGGGTCCCACGTAATCGGCAGGTCTGCGGTGGTAGAGTCACCGGTAATCATCGTGGTGGGCTGGAAGCGCCACTGCTCGTGGCCGTAACCCAGGATTACTCCGGAGTCCGCGAACTTCACCTGGTTGGTGGTGCGGATCGTCTTGATCTCCGAGCCGTTGTGCATGATGTACGGTAGCTTCGTCGACGCGCCATCGCGGGTGAAGTCACGGGTGGAGCCGTCATCCAAGATGACGTACTTCGCCGCGTTAGAGGCTTCCATGTCCTTTTGCTCCTGGGTGCCAGGGGAGACAATATCGGTGGGCTGGCGCAGCGCCTCGGTGCCCGGTGCTAGACCGAGCTCGCCGTAGCGGTTGAGGCCGTAGTTATCGGTCACGGTGTGCACGCCAGGCTTGAGAAGCATGGACTCGAGCTTCTCTCGCTCCTCATCTCCCTCGGGTAGGGCATCGATGGCGAGCGGGGTGACGAGATCGAGTGCGGTGTCGAGGACGGAGCCTTGGGCAAGGGCGATTTGGGTCTGCCCGTAGTACTCATCAACGGTGCCGGTGACCTCGACGGATTCTCCAATCTCCGGGTAGAAGCCGGTGCCACCGGTGTAGACGAAGATGGCCTCCGAGGCTTTCTTCGGTGCGGTCTGGCCCGTGCCCGGGGTCTGGATGGTGAAGCCGTTGAGGGACTTTTCACCTTTCCACACCGCGGTCACCACGCCTTGGGTGGTGACGTTCTGGCCGTTGAGCGGGGACTCCGCGCCGGTGCCCTGGATTTCCGGGATGGTGACGGATGTGCCCGGTTCGGCCGGTGTGGGGTCCTCCGGCGCGGTGGCGCCACCGCCAGCAGACTTCGGCGTCGGCGCTGTAGCGCTGAAGTCAGCAACGTTGTCGTCGGTGTCGGTGCCCTCGGCGTCGCGTTGCGCAGAGGTGGAGTTGTTCAAGGCCTGGGCAGGGGAGCCCTCGCTGAGCGACGCCTCCCCGTACCCCACGAGGTCTACCTCGGCCCCGGAGGCGTCGTAAAGCTTCACCGAGCCCTTGGAGCCGGACAGATTCAGGTTCCCCTCTGCATCAGGAGCAGGAAGCGGCTCACCGGTGCCGCCACCACCTTCCTGGATGAGGAAGTGGCCCGCGGCCGGGAGGGAACCGGACAGCTCGTGCTTTCCGCCAGAGTTGCCGGAGGCGGACAGGTACTCCACGGACCAGCCAGTGAGGTCGAGGTCAGCTGAGGTGGGGTTATAAAGCTCGATGAAATCGTGGTTAAACGCGGCACCCTTGTTGCCGCCGCCACCGTAGACCTCGGAGATGACGGCGTTGGAGCCGTCCACAGAGGCGCTGGCCTGGGGGACAACAATGCAGGTAGAGACAAGGGCGGCGATGGCGAGTGAGCCAATGCGTTTGAAATGCATGAGAGGTTCCTTGGATAGGTGAGAAAAGGGCAGCGCATCTCGTTCTACCTGGGTTTCGGGGCACGTGATACCGGAGCGCAGAGGGTGAGCTGGGGGTTAAGGTGGGATTCCCCAAGAATTCTTCAACCGTTTGGTTTGAATTCATCACCCCCAAAGATTCCGAATCTTTCATGCCGGCGGGATAGACTGGCGGGGCACCTATACTCACGCACAGTAAGGCAAAAATTTTCATGGCTCGTGTAGTTGTCAATGTCATGCCCAAGGCCGAGATTTTGGACCCGCAAGGTCAGGCCGTTGTTCGCGCGCTGGGTCGCCTGGGGGTTGCTGGTGTCAGCGACGTGCGCCAGGGCAAGCGCTTTGAAATTGAAGTTGATGATTCGGTCAGCGCCGAGGAACTCGAGAAGGTGGCTTCCACCTTGCTGGCCAACACCGTGATCGAGGATTACGAGGTCATCCAGTAATGAAGATCGGCGTTATTACCTTCCCTGGCACGCTTGACGACGTCGACGCGGCCCGCGCCGCCCGCACCGCCGGCGCCGACGTCGTGTCCCTGTGGCATGCGGATGAAGACCTGCGAGGAGTGGACGCCGTCGTTGTACCCGGTGGCTTTTCCTACGGTGACTACCTGCGCTCCGGCGCTATTTCGGCGCTGGCCCCGGTGATGCGCGCGGTGGTGGAAGCAGCGAATAAGGGCATGCCGGTGCTCGGCATCTGCAACGGCTTCCAGATTTTGACGGAGACCGGCCTGCTGCCCGGCGCCCTGACTCGCAACCAGGGCCTGCACTTCCACTGCGTGGATACCTACCTCGAGGTGGAGAACGCACAGACCTCCTGGACCAGCGAGTTTGAGCAGGGCCAGCGCATCCTGATTCCAGCGAAGCACGGCGAGGGCCGCTTCCAGGCGGATGCGGAGACCGTGGAACGCTTGGAGGGCGAAGGCCGCGTGGTCTTCCGTTATACCGATAACTTCAACGGCTCCATCAACGGCATCGCCGGCATCACCAATGAGGCCGGCAACGTGGTGGGGCTGATGCCGCACCCAGAGCACGCCATCGATCTTCTCACCGGCCCGTCCACCGACGGTCTGGGTTTGTTTGTGTCCGCCCTCAAGGTCGTCGCTTAACCCGCGCCGACGGTTATAAGGAGAAACAATGACCGTACACAACGACACCGTCGAGCAAGCAGCCGCGCAGCCTGAGCTGGAGCAGCCCTACCGCGAGTTGGGCCTGAAGGATGACGAGTACGCGCACATCCGCGAGATCCTGGGCCGCCGCCCGACCGATGCCGAGCTGACCATGTACTCGGTGATGTGGTCGGAGCACTGTTCTTATAAGTCCTCCAAGACGCACCTGCGCTACTTCGGTGAGACCATGACTGAGGAGATGGGCTCCAAGATCCTCGCCGGCATCGGTGAGAACGCCGGCGTGGTGGATATCGGAGACGGCAACGCGGTGACCTTCCGCGTGGAAAGCCACAACCACCCCTCCTACGTGGAGCCGCACCAGGGTGCAGCCACCGGCGTGGGCGGCATTGTCCGCGACATCATGGCGATGGGCGCTCGCCCGATTGCCGTGATGGATCAGCTGCGCTTCGGCCCGGCTGATGCCCCCGACACCAAGCGCGTTTTGCCTGGCGTGGTTGGCGGTATTTCGCACTACGGCAACTGCTTGGGCCTGCCTAACATTGGCGGCGAAACCGTTTTTGATGAGTCTTATGCTGGCAACCCGCTGGTTAACGCGCTGTGCGTGGGAACGCTGAAGGTGAAGGACCTGAAATTGGCCTTCGCCTCCGGTACTGGAAACAAGGTCATGCTCTTCGGCTCGCGCACCGGCCTCGATGGCATCGGTGGCGTGTCCGTGTTGGCTTCTGACACCTTCGAGGACGGCGCGGAGCGCAAGCTGCCGGCCGTTCAGGTGGGCGACCCGTTCGCGGAGAAGGTCCTCATCGAGTGCTGCCTGGAGCTGTACAAGTCCGGCATCGTCGTGGGCATCCAGGACTTGGGCGGCGCGGGCCTGGCGTGCGCCACCTCCGAGCTGGCCGCCGCCGGTGATGGCGGCATGGAGATCAACCTGGACAACGTCCCGCTGCGTGCCAAGGACATGACCGCCGCAGAGATCCTCGCCTCCGAGTCCCAGGAGCGCATGTGTGCTGTGGTGACCCCGGAGAACGTGGAAAAGTTCAAGGAGATCTGCGCGCATTGGGACGTCACCTGCGCCGAGATTGGTGAGGTCACCACCGGTAAGCACCTCATCATTCGCCATCAAGGCGAGGTCGTTGTGGATGCCCCAGCCGGCACCATCGCGGACGAGGCCCCGGTCTACGACCGCCCCTACGCCCGCCCGGAGTGGCAGGATGCGCTGCAGGAGTTCAAGGGCGTCGAGAAGCAGGACCTCACCGTGGCGCTGAAGAAGCTCGTGGCCTCCCCGGCGCTGTGCTCCCGTGATTTCATCACCGAGCAGTATGACCGCTACGTGCGCGGCAACACCGTGCAGTCCCATCACGCGAACGCTGGTGTGCTGCGCATCGACGAGGAGACCGGCCGCGGTATCGCGGTATCGGCTGATGCTTCTGGGCGCTACACCAAGCTGGATCCGAACATGGGCACACGCCTGGCGTTGGCGGAGGCCTACCGCAACGTCGCTGTGACCGGTGCCCGTCCGGTCGCCATCACCAACTGCCTCAACTACGGCTCCCCGGAGAACCCGGACGTAATGTGGCAGTTCCGCGAGTCCGTGCACGGGCTTGCCGACGGCGCCGTGGAACTCGGCATCCCCGTCTCCGGTGGCAACGTCTCCTTCTACAACCAAACCGGCGAGGAGCCGATCTTGCCGACGCCCGTCGTAGGCGTCCTGGGTGTCATCGACGACGTCCACACGTCCATCGGCAACGAGCTTGGACGCGTAGAGGAGCCGGAGGTCCTTGTTCTGCTGGGTGAGACCAAGGATGAGTTCGGTGGTTCCATCTGGCAGCAGGTAAGCGCTCGTGAACAAGGTCACGAGTCAGAGAAGGGACTCAATGGCCTGCCGCCACAGGTGGACCTGGCCAACGAGCAGTGTCTCGCGGACTTCTTCGTGGGCAACGAAGGCCTGACCGCTGCACACGACATCTCCGAAGGTGGCCTCGCCGTCACCGCATTCGAGATGGCCAAGCGCAGCGGCGTGGGCCTGAGCCTGGATCTGTCTAAGGTCCACGAGGACGCCTTCGTGGCAGCCTTCTCTGAGTCCGCCTCCCGAGTGCTGGTAGCAACGACCGCTGAACGCGTCGACATGCTGCTGCAGCGCGCCGAGGAGTGCGGCGTTCCGGCCGTCGTCGTCGGCCAGACCACCGACAACGGTGAGCTGGAGCTGGGCGGCGAGTCCGTTGCTGTTTCCGAGTTGCGCGAAGCTTGGGCGGCGACCCTGCCGGACCTCTTCGGTCACGCCGTCGGCGCGAACTCCGTCGTGGAGTAAAACGCGCAGTTCCGCTCAGCAGCGTTGACGCTGCATCAGCCCGGCTTCGGCCGGGCTTTTCCTTTTCCGAGTCATTTAAATTGTTTCTTCATCCCAGTTGCCATGAATACCGATACTGGCTTTTTCGACAAGAGGATTGGTGAGGAAGTGTCCATTTAACAAGGCCACTACTTTTTCAGGCCACGTGGTTCCAGGAGACACAGTCCGCAGTAAATGCGCCATGATTATCAAAGCGCCGAATAACTTCTCACTTTGATTCTCTGGAAGGATGTGTAGGTTTCCATTGTTCCGGATAACCTCAGTTGGAGCCGGAGCAAATGAACGATTCCACAGCCTTCCATGGTGGGCACATGTATTCCGAATGACAGTTAGCTGCTCGAGCCAACTCGCCAGCGGATGTTTCTTCGTAAGTCTTTGCTTCTGATTCCTATTCAAACTAGAGAAGTTGATCTTTATATTCAGCGCTTCCGAAATTGACCGTTGATCGTTGGATCCTAAGCCTGCATAGAGCTTTGAAATGTCCGAAAAATCGAGCACTTCAGCCACAACCCACATGGGATACTGTCCACCGTATTCATCAATGTAGTGCTTCACGGCGTCGCTCTTCTTCGCTCTCGCAAGCCGACCGTACGCTGTACTCAGCCACGACACGTGGTCAAAGTTTGGCCGAAAGTCGTCTGAACGGAGATAGAAAGTAGGATCATTGGGGTGTCGAGTACACAGTAGCTCGACGAGCTTGGTGCGCATCGCAACCTCGATTCGCTCCATACCATCATGAATCAGGGTACGGAGTTTCCGATCGGCTTCATATAAGGAGACGACGTCGGCAAAGTCAGTACCATCGACGAAGCTGCTAATTCGGCTAGTTCCGTCTTCAGTGAACTGTCTAGCCGGATACCAATAGGCGGAAAGCCGGTAGTAGCTGACGTGTGAAAACCATTGTTCAGCTAAAGCTCTGTCGATCTTCATGCCGCGGCTTTGCAGGCGAAGAATGTGTTCGCCAATGGTCGCTGCTGGCTTGAGCGTAGAAGACATGAAAAGCCAATCTAGAGGTGGGATGTGTTGCCACGATGACAGTGTTGGCGAGACTGCGCAAATAGAGATCCAGCCCACTCCGTGTTTCCGAAGGGAACCGGGCGGGCTGAACTATTAACCAAAATTTTACCGCAGAATCTTGACATGCGTCAATCCCTTTTTTCGGGCAAACGTGAACCTTGAAGATCTAGTTGTTTAGCTGAGGGTTAGTGGAATCAAATCCTGCAGTGGGTATATTTCGTGGTCGTGGTGATGAAGGGGGCTTGCGTCTGCAGTGAAGCGACAACCAGTCAAAACTTAGGCGCCGATAGTGCGGGCGATGGTCTGGTCCCAACTCAGCTTCATCTGGTGGGAGAAGAGGTTGAAGGTGTGCGAACCCTGGGGGCTGAAGTAGCGGTTCACGCGCACCCCGGCGTTGCGGGCGTTGCGGGTGAATTCCTCCGAGCACTGGTTGGCCACCATCTCTACCGCGCGGGGGCCCAGCCACTGGGCGGGGCTGTTGGTGCCATCGATGGGGCCCGGGGTGCCGGAGGCCGAGCCCACGAAGACCTCGACGTCGCGCAGGCGTCCGGGGTTGGCGTTGGGGTCGTGCTCGAACCACTGCGGGGAGCCTGGCAGGCCCCAGGCATTGAAGGAGGAGCCGCCGCCGTAGGCAATCATCGCGGTGGAGGTAGGGAAACCAATCGCACCGGAGCGTACCGGGCAGCCGGAGTAGGAGGCTGCGGCTTTGTAGCGCTGTGGGGCGTGGCCGGCGATGTCGAGTGCGGCGCCGCCAGTAGAAGAAATGCCGCCGATGGCATCGCGGCCGGTGCCGTGGAATTCGGCGTCGATCAGCGGGGGCAACTCAGCGGTCATGTAGGTGTTCCACTTGTTGACCCCCAGGATGGGATCCTCGGCATTCCAATCGGTGTAGAGAGAGTAGGCACCGCCGAGCGGCATTACGACGTTGACGTTCTTGCCCACGGCCCAGTGGCGGATATCGGAGTGCGTCATCCAGTTCATGCCGGCCTGGCCGCCCTCCACGCCGGGCAGCAGGTAGAAGGAGGGGCGCGGCTTATCGCCCTCAGGGAGCAGGACGTTATTAGAAATCACCGCATGATTGGCCGGGGACCAGACGTCCACCACCCAGTGGTTGCCGCCCATGTGGCGCTTAGAGGTAATGAAGGCCTTGTCACCGAGCCAGGGCTGCGGGTTGGTCACGCGCGAGGAAACCTCGCCGATGGTGCTGGACTGTGCAGAGGCGGAGCCGACGCCTGCCGACGCCGCTCCCAGCGCCACCATGGTAGCTGCGAACAGCGCCGCGGTGCGGCGAGAGCGTGAGACAAAGGAAAGCATAATGTGGGTAGTTTACGTGGCCAGTGCCCTCGTGCTGCAAATATTGGAAGAAAAACTGGAGGAAACTTTCGCTCCACCCTTGTCTGCCGCAATGCTCGGCCGTATAGTTACGGATACGTAAGTTTTGGGAGTGAATGCGTTATGCGCACGACCCGCATCTCAGGCAAGGCAAGGCCCCCACTATGAACGCACCCAGTGCTCAGAAATCGTCCCCGCAAGAATTTCCAGTTGAATCAGGCTCTGTGCAGGAAAATAGCACGATAGAGCAGCTCATCCAGCGCACGTACTGGATGGCGGACCGCGGCCCGCGCCCATTAACGCGCGGCTGGGGTCACCTCTTTGCTGCGCTTGCGTCCCTGATCGCATCGACAGTGTTGATTACCTTTGCGTGGATGACGCTGCCGTGGTGGCAGGGGTTAGCAGTAACGGTGTATGGCGTCGGCGTGGTTGGCCTCTTTACAGTCTCGGCGCTGTACCACCGCTGGCCATGGGTATCGATGCGTGCTGTGCAGTGGTGGCGGCGTGCTGATCACGCGACGATTTCGGTGTTCATCGCGGCGACCTACACGCCGCTGTGTGCCATCGTGCTGGAGCCCACGCAGGCGCTATGGATGCTGACTGCTGCGTGGGTGGGCGCCACCATGGGGGTTGTCTTGAACTTGGTGTGGATTAATCATCCGCGGTGGCTGGACGTGGTGGTCTATCTCGTGCTGGGTTGGCTCATCCTGCCTCTGTTGCCGAATCTGTGGCACTCCGCAGGGCCGGCCGTGGTGTGGCTGCTTTTTGCGGGTGGCGTGGTCTATTCAGTGGGGGCGCTGATGTACGGCTTCAAGTGGCCGGGTCGCAACGCACGTTGGTATGGCTACCACGAGCACTTTCACACCGCGACGATTGCCGCGGCGGTGGTGCACATGGTAGCCATCTGGATGGTTGTCGCGGGCTAGCTTTAAAGGGGCCCTTCCGGTTTTAGAGTGCGTTGATT
>NZ_KV814392.1:0-257134 GCF_001813925.1 Corynebacterium sp. HMSC072D12 | reverse complement strand
TCAACGC
Organism: Corynebacterium sp. HMSC072D12; assembly: GCF_001813925.1. NCBI lineage: Bacteria > Bacillati > Actinomycetota > Actinomycetes > Mycobacteriales > Corynebacteriaceae > Corynebacterium > Corynebacterium sp. HMSC072D12. The sequence continues at coordinate 257,127 of NZ_KV814392.1, read as the reverse complement.
ACTCTAAAACCGGAAGGGCCGCTCTACCCCTTCACTTAATAGCAGCACTAAACGATCCTTATTCATTTCCAGAAACTAATACCAAATAAGCATTCCCCCATACACCTAGCCCATCAAATCCCCCTAATGAAATCTGGAAAAGTAGGAACTTACTATGAATTCCACTTTTAAATAACCAGGGACTTTAATAAACCCATCCCACCCCGTACCCCTAAGAGAGGGTAGCAAACCTTTGAGGAAGTTCGATACCAAATACCTATCCCCACATAAGCCAAATCCTCTAATAGCAGCTCGACTAGAGTACATGCATCGACAAAAAAGAGAGGGGCTAAAAAGCCTTAAGGAGAAGTTAACCTATCACTGAAATAGGGTCGTAAAAAGTCTCGTAAATCACACTTACCTAGTACTATTGCCCACAACACCATACCGAGAAGAAGGGATTTTGAATGGCCACCGAAAAGCAAAAGAGAAACACTGTCGGCTACCTCTGGGACACGCTCTACGGGTGGCACGATACGGGCACAGGTGGCAATGCTCCAGCGAATCCAGCCCAAGGCCTACAACCCGTAAATCGCCACTTCTCTTCACCAGAACCGAAGCGACGTCTACACGAGTTGGTGCAAGTCTCACAGCTCCGCACACACCTCACTAACCTTTCAGCTAAGCCGGCAACGAAGACGCAATTGGAGCGAATTCACTCCACCCAGCACATCAACTCGATGCTCCAGCAGTCACAGCTCCCGAAGGGCGGCGATTGCGGAGACGGAGGCTCGCCTTTCGGACAAGGAGGCGCCGACATTGCGATGTTGTCTGCTGGCGGCGCAATCGAAATGACGCGAGCTGTACTTGATGATGTCGTCGACCGAGGGTATGCACTGATTAACCCTCCGGGCCACCACGCTGAGCGGAACCGCGGCCTAGGATTCTGCCTTTTCAACAATGCTTCGGCTGCAGCTTCCTTCGCCCTTGAAGAGCGAGGCCTAGAGAGAGTCGCAATCGTGGATTGGGATGTGCATCACGGTAACGGAACCCAGGACATCTGGTGGGAAGACGACCGCGTACTCACGGTATCCATCCATCAAGATAGAAACTTCCCAGTCGATAGTGGATTCGTTGAGGAACGGGGAACCGGAAAAGGTAAAGGTTTCAATCTGAATATCCCACTTCCTCCAGGTAGCGGAGACCTAGTGTATGAGACCGCATTGACTGAGATTGTCGTTCCAGCTCTTAAGGACTTCAAACCAGAATTAATCATCCTTAGCACTGGCTACGATGCCGCAATGATGGATCCTCTCGGCCGCATGATGGTGACAACCTCGGGGTATTTCAACATGACACAGACCCTCCGAGCTGCCGCAGACACTCTTTCTGAAGGAAAGCTCGTGGTGGTCCAAGAAGGAGGCTATTGCCAGTATTACGTTCCTTTCTGTGGCCTAGCAGTTTTAGAGAGCCTGACAGGTGAAAACTCTGGCTTCAAGGATGAATACGCCGAGATCGTGGAAGGACAAATTCGAAACACGTTCACACATGAACAAATCGATTATCTAAAAAAGGCCTATACCTCTCACTTTGGTGAAGGCAGTCCAGCGCTCGAAAGCCTCGTCCCTTCAACTAATGATGGTGCCGTATGAGTGGAAAAATTCGTACTCTTAAGACGCATAACATCGTCTTTCTAGTTATTGCAGCAGCTGCTCCTTTAACAGTCGTTTCTGCCGGAGTAACCGCGGCGTACGCCACGTCTGGAATGCCAGGAGTTCCTCTCGGATACCTGCTTTGCGGAGCACTCGTCGCATTCTTTTCGGTCGGCTTCTGCGCTATGGCCAAGGAGATACCCAATACAGCTGCATTCTTCTCCTACGTCTCTGCCGGCCTCGGAAAAAGTCATGGGTTAGCAGCATCTTCACTGGCGATTGTCTCTTACACTGCTATGCAGATCGCGCTTTATTGTCTCCTCGGATACACAGCATCTAGCTTGTTCGAGTCAATAACAGGAACCCATGTCCATTGGGTTGTGTGGGCACTAATTGCATTAGCACTAGTGGCATTTCTGGGCATTAAATCTGCTGATGCTACCTCGAGAGTTCTAGGAGTACTCCTCCTTTTGGAGTCTTGCGCCATTGTTTTCTTCTGCATTCTCGCAATTTGCAATCCGACAGATGGGATTTCAGTTGACACCCTGTCTCCTTCGGCACTGATTGGAGCTGGGACAGGAACTCTTCTCGCCTTCACTATCGCTGGGTTCATGGGCATTGAGAGCAGCGCTATGTACGCCGAAGAAGCAATCAATCCAGAGAAAACAATCCCAAACGCGACCCTTATATCAATTCTGATCATCTCCGGCTTTTATGGGTTCTCGTCATGGTCGATTGCCCAAAGCACTGGAGAATCTCAGGTAGTCGAGGCGGCAAAAGAGTCAGGTTCGGATCTTTTCTTCAATTTCATCGCGAGCCAGGGATACCAATCTATTGTTCCGCTAATTCAGCTCCTCCTGGTCACGTCTCTCTTCGCCGCCGTTACGGCCTTCCACAATTCGATTTCGCGTTACTTCATGGCTATGGGTCGCGAGCAGGTTATCTGGAAGAACCTCGGCACCACTAGCGAGAGCGGCGCTCCAGTTACAGCGTCACTTTTCCAATCTTGTTTCGGTTTCTTCGCGATCGTCGTAGCACTTCTTATTCAAAAGCTTTCAGGGTATGACGAGAGCTTTCCATCAGCAATCGTATTCAGTTGGATGAGCAACGCTGGTGGTTTCGGACTCGTCTTCTTGCTTTTGACTACTTCGGTGTCGGTTTACTTCTATTTTAGGGAGCACGAGGGACTATACCCAGTGTTCGTCACGAAAGTCGCGCCATCTGTCGCCATCATTGGGTTCGGCACAATGTTCGTCCTAATCTTGGCCAACTTCGAGAACCTCATTGGTGATGCCGAGCTGTGGTACTTGGTTTTCGTGATTCCAACCATCATCCTCTTGTGCGGAGTAGCTGGTTTTCTTCGCGGCGAGCTGCTCAAGCGCTCTCGCCCGCACATCTATAACAACATCGGCTCTGGACATCCCCCAAGCAAAAGCCACGTCCAGAGCGAAGAAAACACTGAGCCACAAATTGCCAACCTAGCCGCATCAGCACAGGATTGATCCAAAACCCGAAAGCGTGATTGCGGTGTTAGTCGTACGCAAGAACCCCTTGGGCCATTGGACCCGCTTGCGTAGGGCTAGCAAATAAATCTGGCTGGGAGCGACCTGGGCGGTGATGATACTACTTCGCAGTAGCGCCATCACCGCCCAAGAACATCGCTAGATTGAGTCTAGGTTCTCCTATTTTCTCTCAGAGCTATTCGCCAATGTTAAGCCCAGCCTGCCGGCACAAGCCCGACGATGGAAATGATCGAGTAGATGAAGGCCAGGACGTAAACCACGATGATGGTGCCCTGAATTACCGGGTGAGCTAGTCCGCCCACATTCCAACCCGGGTCGCGGTCGCCCTTTTTGCGGGAGGCATGCAGCAGCATCACCGGAATGACGGACATGATGGCGCCCGCGAAACCACCGGCATAGGACAACGCCGCAACGAAGCCACCGAGACCAGCAATGGAAATCACCAATGGCGGAACAACCGTCAGTGCCACTGCCACAATGCGCTGGCCCTTCACGCCTTCCCAGTGGAAGATGTCTAGGACGTTGCGCATGGTGGTAAAACCAATCGCCAGGAATGACGTCAGCATGGCTGCTAGGGCAAAGATGTTGGCCAGGTAGTAGGCCACCGGACCGAGTGCCTCTCCCCAGGCGATGGTCACCACTTCGGTGACCTCCATGCCAAGGAGGCCAAGCGCGGCAAAAGGTACCAACGCCAGGGTAAAGCCGGTGATGACCATGCCCACAACGATTGCCCGCGCGGTCTCCTGCGGCTTAGCCGGATCCATACCTTGTACGAGCTCCGGAACCACATACTGCGCCAAGAAGGAGAAGACCGCCAGATTCAGAATCGGGACGATGAAGAACGGGTGCAGAACCAAAAGGTTGTCAATCTTGATTCCAGGGCCCAGAATCGTCCATCCACAAAGGACAGCGATGATGATAGCCATTCCGGCCGTAATCGCGCCCTCGGTCTTACCCGTGGTGTGCAGTCCGCGGTACATCACCCACGAGCCGAAGCCGAAGAAGATCAAGGTTCCAAGAAGTGGCGGCAGACCGAAGATGTTGTTGATCAAGTCGCCGGAACCGGCGGCATAAGCAATGAGCGCGCCGATGCCGTTGACGATGATGGCAACGAAGACCAGCCACCTTCCCCACTGCCCGAGGTAATGTTCGGCCAGTCCGGAGACTTGAAGCGTGGACTTGGTGCGCATGGCGGACTCCGCCACGTACAACATGGAAATGGTCGTGAGAGTACCGGCCACGAGCAGGGCAATGACGAGCGCAAGGAATCCGCCGTTGCGAGCGGCATAAGGAATGGAGAGGACTCCAGCGCCGATGTTGGTGCCAAAAATGAGGGCAACGCCCTGCGCAAAAGACAACGCGGGTTTGAATTCCGCCGCGGATTCATCCCTCTGCGGCACAGAAATTTTATTGGACAAAGACTTCTCCGATGATTACTAAAACTTGTGCTCACCCAGCCAGCGCTGAGTGAGCACGTGGTCTTGCCTTACTTGTATTCGTTGAACTGCTTGACAACGACCTGCAGCGCCTCACGCCACAGGTCCTCCGGGATGGCCAGGGAAGGCAGGAAGCGGATGACGTTGTGGTCCAGGCCGCAAGTCAGCAGCAGGACGCCCTCGGCCTTGGCGGCGTCGGCAATCTTGTGCACCAGCTCGGAGTCCGGCTCACCCTCAGCGGTGACGAATTCGAGGGCGAGCATCGCGCCGCGGCCGCGGAATTCGGCCACGCGCTCATCGCCCAGGATGGGCTCCAGCTCCTCACGGGCAACCTTCTCTAGGTTCTGAGCACGCGCGCCGAAGTCCTTCTCTTCGAATTCCTTGAAGGTTGCCAGCGCAGCAGCACAGGCCACCGGGTTGCCGGTGTAGGTGCCGCCCAGGCCACCTGGCTGCGGGGCATCCATAATTTCTGCACGGCCAGTTACCGCAGACAGCGGCATGCCGGAGGCAATACCCTTCGCAATGGTCACCATGTCCGGAACAATGCCCTCATGGTCGGAGGCGAACCAGGTACCGGTGCGCATCATGCCTGCCTGGATCTCGTCGACGATGAAGACCACATCGTTCTCGTTGCACCATTTCTGGATTGCTGCGAGGTAGCCCTCGGCTGGGACGACGAAGCCGCCCTCGCCCTGAATCGGCTCAGCAACAACACAGGCTAGGTTGGCTGCACCAACTTCCTGCTCAATCATGGTGATGGTCTTCTGGGCTGCCTCGGCGCCGCTCAGGCCGTCACGCAGTGGGTAGGACATCGGCGCGCGGTAGATCTCCGGGGCGAAGGGGCCGAAGCCGTTCTTGTAGGGCGACTGCTTGGCCGTCATCGCCATGGTCAGGTTGGTGCGTCCATGGAAGGCACGGTCCATGACCACGACACCGCGCTTGCCGGTGTAGTTACGGGCAATCTTCACGGCATTCTCGACGGCCTCCGCACCGGAGTTGAACAGCGCGGTCTTCTTCGGGTGATCGCCCGGGGTGACCTCGTTGAGCTTTTCTGCCACGGCCACGTAGGACTCGTACGGGGAAATGGTGAAGGAGGTGTGGGTGAAGTGTGCGACAGCTTCCTGCACCGCGGCCACGACGGCTGGGTTAGAAGCGCCGGCAGAAGTCACGGCGATGCCGGAAGCGAGATCGATGAAGCGGTTGCCGTCGGCGTCGGCAAGAATGCCGCCATCCGCATCCACCACGTAGCCCGGAAGCGAGGGCGCCATGCCCGCGGGGAGGGCATTCTTACGACGCTCATCCAAGGCGGCACTCTTCGGGCCCGGGACCTGCTGGCCCAGGTGGCGGGACTGCTCAATGTGGTACTGAAGTTCCTGCATGGTCTTCCTTTTGTGTTCGGATGAATAGGATGCCACTTAGTGTGGCCCCTACCACCCTGACGCCACTATGGACAGGGTGTATAAATTTTTTGTGCATAGCTGTGTACTCTGTCCACCATGCGTGAGATAACCTTTCGCTGGCTTCTCAACCAGCGCTCTTTGAACCTGCGAAACATCGTCACCGGTAGCGCTACGTTCAACACTATCCACGCCTCCGAGCTCGCGGACCCCAGCGAGTTCACCTCCCCCGGCGCGCTCATGCTCACCCTGGGGCTTGCTTTTCAGGAAGAACCGGAGGGGTTTGAGCGCTATGGCGCGGCTCTGGCCACGGCCGGCGTGCAGGGCATCGGCTTCGGTACCGGGCTGGCCTTCAGTGAGGTCCCCACAGAACTTATCCGCGCCTGCTCCCAGCACAATCTCACCCTTTTTGAGGTCCCACGCGCCACCCGCTTCGTATCCATCACCACAGCCGTGGCTCAGGAACAGGCCCGCTTGGACAACAACGCGCACTTTGCACTCCACCGCCAGCAGGAACGCCTCAACCAGGCGGCAGCCACGAGCATCGACGCACTCATCGCACAGGCAGGCAAGGAACTCGGCGCCGCGGTAGCAGTAGCCAGTTTCTCCGGAGCGGTGGTCAGCCGCAGCGATCGCGGCCGGATCAGTGCGGCCGACGCCGCGGTGGAAGCCGCGGAGCAGACGGGGCGGGGAACGGGGACGTCGACAAGCACAGGCGCCACCATCACCAGCATCTTCGGATCAGCGGGACGACGCTGGGCCATCGCGGTAACGCGTGCAGAGAAATTCGATTCCTACTCCCGCGCGCTCATCCGACACCTCACCGGCCTGGCCAGCCTGCTCTTAGATCATCCCGACACCACTGCGCACACGATCCTCGGAGCGTTGGCGCTTGATACCCAACTGGCCGGCGTTGACTCCCCCGCCCTGCAGGCGGCTTTTCATATGGTCGATAGCCATGATCTCATCGATGTCCTGTTTCTCACGGCAGCTTCCCCCTCCCGCCTCGCGCGGGCTTTGAGCGAGATCGGAAAAGCCGAGCCTCTCAACCTCATCCGCCCGGAACACGATTCGGCGCTTATCGCGCTTCCCCCGGGCACCGCACACCCAGGTTTAAGCGGGAAACACACTCGCTACCTCCGCACATCCATCCTGCAGCGCATCCAATGGCAGGCGTTGACACCGGCGCTCTTGTCCTCTCTCCAGAGCCACGCGCGCAGCCTGCCGCTCGGCGCTGTGGCCACCTTCGATTCGGCTGCCCCTACCTGGCTGTCAGAGCCCGGAGTACCCGAGGCCCTCACTGCCCGGCGCGCGGCGACGGTCAGCCGCCTAGCCGAACACGATGTTCAGCACAATACGGAGTTGCTCGCCACTTTGCGCGCCTTCCTCGTGGGCAACGCCAACCTAGCCACTGCCGCCGCGGAGCTTGGGGTTCACCGGCACACCGTGCGCGCTCGGTTGGATAAAGTGGAGCAACTTTGTGGCGTGGACTTGGCTAACCCCGTCACCCGCGCAGAACTCCTCTTACTCAGTATTGATTCTTAACCGACCATTGAGGACTCAGTTCGGAACGCTGACCCCGAGGATGAGCAGCTCCGCCGCCACGAGAGGATCCTTGAGGTCGACTTCGAGAAGATCCTCCAAGTCCGCGATGCGCTTGCGAACGGTATGCCGATGCGATTGCAGCTCCTCAGCGGTGCGGCTCACGTGCCCACCCGCGCGCAAATAAACCTCCAAGGTTTCCGCCAATTCGGTGCCGTGCTCCGCGTCGTACGCGCGCACCTTGCCCCAGGTTTCTTCGGCGCGATTGTGCACCGCACCCTTGACCCTGGGATCCCTGGTCCAGCTCAGCGTCCGCGATTCTGGTCCCGCCAACATTCCTGGCTGCAGCCCAAAGGCGAAGGATTCCAATTCACGGACAACTCCTACTCCCAGCTCGCCCCATGGCATGGGTTGCCCCACGACGATGCGCTTGCTTCCCCGAATATCACGCAACAAGTCTTGCAAGTTCTTCATCGAACGACTCCCCCTAAAGAGCAGGAGGCTGGAGGAGTTATCCAGCGCGTACTCGAAAAGCAAGCGCCCGTGCTCCTGCAGGCGAGCGTCCAAGGCGTGGAGGAAGCGCTGGTGGGCGCGCTCGCCTTCCGACTTCACTAAGACCGGACGTACCCGACCCTGCGCATCGCCCACCATGTGGAAGATGCGGCGCATGGGATCTTCCGGCTGGTCCATGCCCAACTGAATGGCCATGGCCATGGAGTTGAGTTCGTTTTGGGTGCGCCGCAGCTCCTGCGGGCGCTTCACGGTGAGTTCCGCGAGACCTGCAGCCTGTTTGAGCAGTGCGCGCTCGTTCACACCGAAACTCTCACGCGCCACCGCCAGCAGCCCGAAGGAGCGCGCACCGTGGTCGGCCAAGCGCTGGGCCAAGACGTTCCACCCGCCGACGCGGCGTGCGGCGTAGAAGTTCTGCGCGCGGGTATCGGTAATTACCGGGCCCCACTCCACTGGGGGCAGGCCGGGGTGACTCGACTGCGCGAAGACCCGTCCGTCCTTATCCACGAGGCAGCAGTGCGCTCCCAACAGGCGTCCGGTCTTATCCACGAGGGCATCGAGGCCGGCGATGGCGGCGTCGTTCAGCGCACCCTGCTGCGCAATGAAGAGTTCCAGGCCTTCCTCACGCTGACGCTGAAGCTCGTCGTGGAGACGCGCGAGTACCGAAACGAAGGGAACACGCCGCGCCACCGTGAAGAGCGAAATATCGCATTCCCGGGCGGCCTCCACCATGGAGGGCGGAACCTCGGCAAAGGCAATCCCAACGCCGAAGCCCACCCCCGTTACCCCGCCTTCGGCCACCCTGTGGATGTACTCCGTCAGCTCTTCCGGCTTCCCTTCAAAGGCCATGCCGGTAAGCAGGATAACCACCTCAGACCCCACAAACTCGCGGGGATCGCGCAGCTCACACGGGTGTATTACGGAAAAAGGGCGCCCACAATCGTGCAGAATTTCTATCCCCAAATCAGGCTGATTAGCCAACCATCTCAGGGAAACGCTCCCCTCTTCCAGCCCGACCGCTACCCCCATATCCATTGTGGACAAATTCTCACCATTCTTTCACCAGATTGTCTATGGCCCTTCTGAAGTTTAGCCATAAGAATGACCCACGTCATAAAAAAATTCCGAGTATTAAGGAGCAGACAGCATGCAGGATCTCAAGCACCGCCTCCCCCAGGAGCGGAATGTCTCCACCGCAATCCCTGGCCCTCGCAGCCAGGAGCTGAATGCCGCCCGTGAAGCAGACGTCGCTGCTGGCGTCATCCCGGGCTACCCCTCCTACATCACCGACGGTGACGGTGGCGTGCTTGTCGACGTCGACGGCAACACCATCGTCGACTTCGCATCCGGCATCGCCGTGACCTCCGTTGGCGCCTCCAACCAGCGCGTTGCCAAGGCCGTCGCCGAAGCCGCCAGCCGCCTGACCCACACCTGCTTTCTCAACGCTCCCTACGAGGGCTTTATCCAGGTGGCCAAGAAGCTCAACGAGCTGACCCCGGGCACCCACGAGAAGAAGACCTGCCTCTTCTCCACCGGTGCTGAGGCAGTGGAGAACGCCATCAAGATCGCTCGCCGCTACACCGGCAAGAACCGCGTTGTGGTCTTCGACGGCGCCTTCCACGGCCGCACCAACCTCACCATGACCATGACCGCCAAGAACAAGCCCTACAAGCAAGGCTTTGGTACCCTGGCCGCTGATATCTACCGCGCGCCGATGTCCTACCCGCTGCGCGACGGCCTCGACGGCAAGCAGGCTGCAGCGCGCACCCTGCGCTACATCGAGCAGTACGTCGGCACCGAAGAACTGGCTGCCGTCATCATCGAGCCGGTGCAGGGCGAGGGTGGCTTCGTCGAGCCTGCCAAGGGCTTCCTCCCGGCACTGCAGGAATGGTGCACCGACAACGGCGTTGTCTTCATCGCCGATGAAATTCAGGCCGGTATCTGCCGCACTGGATCCTGGTTCGCCTGCGACGATGAGGGCATCATCCCGGACCTCATCACCACCGCCAAGGGCGTGGGCGGCGGCATGCCGCTGTCCGCTGTGACCGGCCGCGCCGAGATCATGGATGCCCCGGACCCGGGCTCCCTGGGTGGCACCTACGCCGGTAACCCGGTGGCCTGTGCTGCTTCCCTGGCAGCTTTCGAGGAGATGGAGGAGCTGGATCTGGCTTCCCGCGCCCGCGAGATCGAGGCCATCACCCGCGAGGAGCTGGAGCCGCTGCTCGAGCTCACCACCGTCGCCGAGGTCCGCGGCCGCGGCGCCATGATCGCCATCGAGCTGGTAGACGACAACAACCAGCCGAACGCTGACCTCACCGCCAAGGTAGCCAAGACCTGCCGCGAGCAGGGCGTGCTCATCCTCACCTGCGGCCTCGACGGCAACGTCATCCGCCTCCTGCCCCCGCTGGTCATCAATGAGTCCACCCTGCGCGACGGCCTCCAGGTCCTGGCCGAAGCCATCCGCGCAAACTAATCCACACCACCACCGTCTAAAAGGAGACACACCACTATGAAGATCTACGATTGCATCATCCTCGGCACCGGCTACGGCGGACTGGGCATGGGCGCCCAGCTGGTCCGCGACGAGCAGAAAGACTTCCTCATCCTCGAGGCTGCCGATGAGGTCGGCGGCGTGTGGCGCGACAACACCTACCCGGGTGCTGCCTGCGATACCCAGGCTCTGATCTACTGCTACTCCTACTTCCTCAACCTTGGCGTCTCCCGCATGTTCGCCGGTCAGGACGAAATGCAGGGCTACCTCAAGGCTCTTGCTGAGGAATTCAACCTCTACGACCACATCAAGTTCAACCACCGCATCACCAACGCCGAGTGGAAGGAAGACCTCAAGGCCTGGGAGATCGAGGCCAACGGTGAGACCTACTACGGCCGCGTCTTCGTCGGTGCGTGGGGCCAGCTCTCCAAGCCGAAGGTTCCGAACTTCCCGAACCGCGAGGCATTCCAGGGCGTGCAGTTCCACTCCGCCGAGTGGAACCACGACGTTGACCTGGCCGGCAAGAAGGTCGCCGTCATCGGCAACGCTGCTTCTGCAGTTCAGCTGGTTCCGGAGGTAGCAAAGGTGGCGGAAAAGCTCTCCGTGTTCCAGCGCTCCGCTAACTACATCCTGCCGCGCAACCAGGTCATCTTCACCGATGAGGAACTTAAGGAGTTCCAGGAGAACCCGGATTCCTACCGCGCTATCCGCCAGGAGATCCACGAGGTCCGCGAGGAGGGCTTCGACCGCACCCGTAAGGGCACCGATTCCGCTGCCGAGGGTGTCGAGCAGGCCATGGAGCACCTGCGCTCCCAGGTCAACGACCCGGAGCTGGTGGAGAAGCTCACCCCGACCTTCGCCTTCGGCTGCAAGCGTATTCTGCGCTCCGATGACTTCTACCCCACCTTTAACCGTGACAACGTAGAGCTCATCACCGCTGGCATCGAGAAGTTCACCGAGACCGGCATCCGCACCGATGACGGAGCAGAGCACGACTTTGACGTGGTCATCTACGCCACCGGCTTCCACTCCCAGGAGTTCCAGGGTGATTTGCCGATTGCTGGCCGCGATGGCGTCGACCTGCGCGAACGCTGGGGTAACTCCCCGGAGGCTTACCTGGGCATGACCGTGGACGGCTTCCCGAACTTCTTCATGCTCTATGGCCCGAACACCAACCTCAACCACCACTCCGTGGTGGCCATGCTCGAGGCACAGGACCGCTACATCTCCCAGGCCGTTGCTTACCTGCGCGAGAACCCGGAGGCAGCCCTCGACGTGAAGAAGAACGTCATCGACGAGTTCAACACCAAGATCCAGAAGGAGCTCGAGGCATCTGCGTTCTCCGCTGACTGCTCCTCCTGGTACAAGAACGAAGAAGGCCGCGTCATCAACAACTGGTCCGGCAACGTCGCTGAGTACTACGAGCTGACCGACAAGCTCGAGCTCAACGACTACGAGCTGGTCTAGGAGGTAGTTCACAATGCACACTCTGCACGACGATTTTTCCGGGCGTCCCGTCGCTGAGGATGCGTGGAAGGCGCTGAAACCTTTCCGCGATGGTGGGGCGAAGTCCTTCCATAACTTCCCCATCCCGCAGGTGCGTGAGAACTACGTAGCCTCGGCCCACGCCAACCCGCTCCACGAGGAGAAGGAACCCGCGACCACGGATTTCCAGGTTGACCAGTTCCAAGTTCGCCTCTACGACCCCCGCCCGGAGGCGGAGCGCGGCCAGGAGACCCCAGCGGTGCTCTACATGCACGGCGGCGGCTGGCTCATGGGCAACCTGGAGACCCACCACTCCTCGGTACGCCGTATCGCGGTGCTGACCGGTCTCCCGGTCGTTGCGGTGGACTATCGCCTTGCCCCGGAGCACACCTACCCGGCGGCTATCGACGATTGCCGCGCTGCCTACCGCTGGTTGTCCAACCCTGAGGCCGAGCACGGGCTGACCGTGACCTCCATCGCGGTAGCGGGTGACTCGGCCGGCGGCCAGCTCGCCGCTACCCTGGCGAACGAGTTCGTGGGCGAAGAAGACGTCGCCAAGCTCAGCTCCCAGATCCTGCTCTACCCCATCACGGATTGCTCCCGCGAGCGAACCGAGAACGGTGCCTCCTACAAGCGCTTGGAGGAGGGCTTCCCGCTGGCATCTGACACCATGCGCTGGTTCATCGATACCTTCGTCACGGAGGAGGCACAGCGCACGGCAACGGATCTCTCCCCGCTGTTGCTAGAAGAGCTGCCGGAGGGCCTGCCCCCGTCACTCGTGATCACGGTGGATAACGATCCGCTCGCGGACGAGGGCATCGAGTACGCCGGCAAGCTGGCGAAGGCGGGCGTCGACGTCACGCACAAGCACCTTCTGGGCTACCACCACGGGCTGTTCACCTCCGCCGGTGTCATTGACCGCGGCGAGGAAGAGCTCGCAGTCGTCGCCGAGTTCATCAAGGCGGCAGCGAACTAGAAGCTTCCGCTCCATCACGCACGGGGCAGGCACCTTCAAAGGCAGCCTGCCCCGTTTGCATAAGTAGCTATTTCTGTCCACCTAAAGTTAGGTTCACCATGCTTAAACGCTCATTCGGCATCGCGATGGCCTTCATCGGCGTACTCGCGGGTGCCTCCTTCGCTTCCGGCCGCGAGGCCCTTCAATACTTCGTTGCCTTCGGCAACATGGGCATCGTCGGTGCCATCGTTGCTGCACTGGCCATGACCATCTCCGGTATCACTATTCTCCAACTAGGTTCTTATCACCGTGCCAAGGAGCACACCTCCGTCTTCAACGCGGTGTCCACCCCCATTGTGTCGAAGGTCCTCGACTTCGCCACGCTGACCTGTCTTTTTTGCATCGGCTTCGCCATGTTCGCCGGTGCCGGCGCCAACCTTAACCAGCAGTGGGGCTGGCCAGTATGGATCGGCGCGGTTCTCATGCTCGTGCTCACCCTGCTAACTGGCCTGCTTGACGTGGACAAGGTAACCATCGCCATCGGCGCTATCACCCCGTTCATCATCGTCCTGCTCACCATCGGCACGGTCTATACCGTGCTCACGTCCAACCCCGATTGGTCGCACCTCAACGAGCAGGCACAGCAGCTGCCGACGACGCTGCCGAACTGGTGGGTCTCCTCTATCAATAACCTGGGTCTTAACGTCATCGTCGTGGTCTCCATGATGATCGTTATTGGCGGTAACTTCCTCGATGCTAAGGAAGTGGGCTACGGCGGCATCCTCGGCGGCCTGTGCTTCCTGTTCCTGCTGGCGGTCCTCGTCGGTGGCCTCTACGTCTCCGTGGGCCCGATCACCGAGGCTGAGATGCCAACGCTGGCCATGATTGAGCAGATTCACCCGTGGCTTGGTGTCGCCATGTCCGTTGCTATTTACGGCATGATTTATAACACCTCCATCGGCATGTTCTATGCCTTTGCCAAGCGCCTTACCCGCGGCAAGCCGCAGCACTTCTACAAGGTCTATGTCATCTCCGTGCTCATCGGCTTTGTCCTCTCCTTCATTGGCTTCTCCAACCTCATCGGCTGGGTTTACCCGATTCTGGGCTACATGGGCATCGCCATCATGTTCATCATCGGCTTCGCCTGGCTGAAGAACCGCGGGGAGCTGCAGTCCGAAGCGGACCTGCGCCGCCGCGCACGCGAGCTCCTCAAGAAGCGCTTTGAGAATGACAACCACCTCTCCGATGAGGAGATGCGTGAACTCGTGGCCATTGCTCGCAACTCCTCCATCCCGGAGTCTGACTTCATCAAGGAAATCATGACGGAGGTTGATTCCGCGGATCTCCCGGAGGACATGCAGATCGGCGATGGCAAGCTCCACGCGCTCATCACCGGCAAGCCCATCCCGCGCAGCAAGAAGAAGGTGTAATTCTCTCCACTCCCCTCTCACTCTCTACTCTCACACCTTCTCCGTGCCCCCGCATCCAGCCGCCTAGCGCTGCATACGGGGGCGCAGCGCTTTCCACAGCGCCCACAGGACTAGGTCTGCATCGGAGAAGCGGATGCGTTCCGCCAGTGCCTCCAACCGGTGCCGGACCGTATTGGCATGTACACCCACGACCTTGGCCGCACGGGCGACAGAAAACCCTTCGGCCTCATAAGCGTGGAAGATTTCTTCCCCATCTTTAATGGAGCCGATGGCGCGGTCGAGCTGCCCCACTGCATCTTCGAGACCGCGCTGCCCCAGGTAGGCCGCTGCCTTCTCAATGGCACTGCACTGAGAAAACTCCATGCTCTGCAGATGCAGGGAATGTTTCCGTTCCACCACCACCGCGGCAAGCAATGCCTGCAGCCACGCCTGCGGGCCTTCCTCGACGGTATCGAAGCCGTCGGAAAGCCCCACTGAGCCGAAGAGCACATCCGCAATCTTGGTCTCCGTACCCGATTGCGTCGTCAGCACGCAGGTACGGCCAGCCACATATCCCAGCACCAGTGGCACGCCCGCATCTTGGGCCACGGCGAAAGCTTTGTCGCGCACATCACTGCGATAGGAATCCTTGATGGAATCGGAAACGATGAGGCGCATTTTCGCGTGTTCCGAAAAGCCCCGCCTGCGCAACGTGGTGGCCACTTCTTCCCTATTCGAATTCTCATCGCACAACGCCACCATCAACGCGCTCGATTCGGCAACGTGGTTGCGCAGGATGTTTCTCTGCGCCATGAGGGAAGCGGTGAGTAGTTCCTCCAGCGCTGCGAAAGCGGGGTCATCGAAGTCTGCATCCTGACTGGTCTGCCGCCCCCGGATCAGCCAGTAGCCATGGTCGAAGGAGGGGCTCTCACCAGCAATGTCAAGCCACCGGGCAAAGACCTTCCAACGCCCCACGTGCATGCTCGTGGTGCTGTGGTTGACCACCACCGACAGGGAACGAGCGATACTACGCGCGGGCAGTTCGCCGGCGGCGGCAATAACCCGACCATCAACGGTCAACAACAGCAAGGAATCTCCACTAAACCTGGCAAATCGCGCGAGGATCTCGGACTCCGGCGCCGGGTTAACCAACCCGGGGCTTAATTGCCCGATGGTGCTGAGCTTGCGCCAGGACGCCAGGTTGGGTTGGCGCCGCAAAAGCTCATCCACCGCGCGCCGGATATCTTGGCGCGTGATCCCATCGGTGCCGTACAGGAGGGCGCCGGTTCCCTCTACCGAGTCCAGGACTTCCTGCTCATCGAACTCGGAGTCGAGGAAGATAACCCCGGCGGCGTCGACCAGCCGGCGCTGGATGGTGCGTGGGCTTCCCTCCGGCTGGGGAAGGACTAGCCAGCCCGCCACGTCCCCATCGCCCTCGGCGCACAGCCCCACAAAATTCTCATCCTCAAGCGGCTTGCTCAGGCGCCGCAGCCGCGGCTCCATCACGACGAGATCGGCGATCCGCAACACCGGACTTTCTTGTGACGCCACTTAATCCTCCAAAAAATAGTGTCCTATCTTACTTTTAATCAGGTAATTCTAGCGCCCTGCAACCTGGCTTTTTGGAGTTTCCTCCACCGTTTTCCATCTTGATTCACTGTTTCTCCATTGCTCCCCTCCTCGTGCCATATCAAGATTCCTCTCAACCGAATTCACCATCTTTTGAAAGAGAGGTCCACACCATGACGGAGACCAAGCCTTTTCGCGTATCCGTTGACGTCGGCGGAACGTTCACCGACGTCGCGATTGTTAACACCGAGACCCACGAGTTGTCGGTAGCCAAGGTTCCCTCCACCCCGGATGACCCGATGAAGGCGGTGATGAACGGCCTCAAGTCGGCCGACGTCCAGCTCAACCAGGTCGAGGTGTTCTCCCACGGCACCACAGTGGCCACGAATGCGTTGATCCAGCGCCGCTTCCCGCCGGCAGCGCTCATCACCACGAAGGGCTTCCGCGATGTGTTGGAGATCCGTGACGGCACCAAGGATGAGCTCTGGGATGCCTACCACGACGTTCCGGAGCCCTATATCCGCCGCCGCGACCGCTACGAGGTCGAAGAGCGCATCGACTTCGACGGCGCAGAGGTCACCCCGCTCGATGAGGCAGAGGCACGCCGCATCGCCGGCATCCTGCGCCGCAAGAAGATTGAGACCGTGGCGATCTGCTTCATCAACTCCCACGCCAACGCCTCCCACGAGGAACGCATGGCGGAGATCCTGCGCGAGGAGCTTCCCGACGCCGCTATCTCCACCTCCTCCGAAATCCTCCCAGAGATCTTCGAGCACGACCGCTTCTCCACGACCGTCGCCAATGCGGTCCTAGCCCCGCTCGTCTCCGGCTACGTCAACCGCCTATCCCGCCAGCTGGAAGAAGGCGGCTACGACGGTGACCTGCTACTCCTCCACTCCGGCGGCGGTTCCATGACCCCGGAGATGGTCTCCCGCTACCCGGTCCGCCTGGCCGCCTCCGGTATCGCCGCCGGCGCCATCGCGGTGCAGGACATCGCTACGCGCTGCGGCTACTCCAACGCCATCGGCCTGGAGATGGGTGGTACCTCCACCGACATCGCCTTGGTCTACGAAGGTGATATTCGCATTACCAAGCAGTGGCAGGTCGAGTACGGCTTCCCCATCTGCTTCCCGTCCATTGAGGTGGGCACCATCGGTGCCGGTGGCGGTTCGGAGGCCTGGATCGATGAGGCAGGATCCCTGCGCAATGGTCCGCAGTCGGCCGGTGCGGATCCGGGGCCGGTCTGTTACGAGCGCGGCGGCACCGAAGCCACGAATACCGATGCCAATGTCACCCTCGGCCGCCTCGGCACTGAGCTCATCGGCGGCGCGCTGAAGCTCAACCCGGATGCCGCGCGTGAGGCCGTCAACAAGACCGTCGCCGATCCTCTGGGCCTCGATACCGAGACCGCCGCGGAAAACATCGTCCAGGTGGCCAACGCCAACATGGCCGACGCCGTTCGTCTGCTGTCCATCCGCCGCGGCTACGACCCGCGTGACTTCGTCCTCGTCGTCGGCGGCGGCGCCGGCGCACTGCACGGTGCCGAGGTGGCCCGCGACCTCTCCATCCCCACCGTCGTCGTCCCGCCGCACCCGGGCGTTACCTCCGCACAGGGCTGCCTGCTCGTGGATATCCGCCACGACATCACCAAGATGTACCAAGCACCCGTGGACGAGGTAGACACCGCGGACCTGCGCAAGGAATTCCAAGCGCTCATCTCCGAGGCCCGCGAGCGCCTCCACAAGGAGCACGTGCCTGAGGAGCGCATGAAGTTCAAGCTGACTGCGTCCATGCGCTACCGCGGCCAGTGGCGTTCCCTGACGGTGGAAATCCCCGAGTCCGATAACCCGCTCGATGATGCCGTCGCCATGTTCCACGATGAGCACGAGCGCGAGTACTCCTTCGCCGACCGCGAAGGCGCTGTGGAGTTCTACCAGATTGGCCTCATCGCTATCGGTGAGCTGGAGAACCCGCCTTTCAAGCACTATGACGTCGAAGAGCACGAGGCAGAGCTCCCGGAGACCACCCGCCCTGTGTACTTCTCCGCGCACGGCGGCTGGGCCGATGTCCCGATTTACCACCGCCCGGATCTGAAGGCCGGCGCAAAGCTCAACGGCCCCGCCATCATCGATCAATTCGACGCCACCACCGTCATTCCGCCTGGTGACCGCGCAGAAATTGATGAGTGGTCCAACATCCGCATCCACATCGGCAAGGCGACCAACGCCTAAGACGCTCGCCTAAGACTCTCCTTTGAAAGGAATCGACATGACTACTACTCAGACACAGCCACAGAAGCCGTCGCCGTCTTCTTCCAGCCGCCGTACGCTCGACCCGGTTACCTTCGAGGTGCTCAAGAACGCCTTTGCCACCTCGGTCAACCTCATGTCCGAGCAGATTCTTCGCACCTGCTATTCCTTCGTTATTTATTCGCGCGACTTCTCCTCCGCGCTCTGCGACGCCGAAGGCAACACCGTCATGCAGGGTGACCAGGACATCGCCGTCCACGTCGGCACGCTGCACTTCCAGTGCCAGGCCGTGCTCGAGGAATTCGGCGATGACATCCACGAAGGCGATGTCTTCGCCATCAACGACCCCTACCAGGGCGGCACGCACATGAATGACGTGTCCTTCCTACGCCCCATCTTCTACGAGGGCACGCTTCTGGCCTTCGCGCAGAACAAGGGCCACTGGGCTGATGCCGGCGGCTCCGTCCCGGGCTCCTTCGATGTGTCCGCCACTAACTACTACACCGAGGGCCTGCGCATCACTCCGGTGCGCGTGTGGTCCAAGGGCGTGTTCCTCAAGGACGTGGCCAAGCTCCTAGCAGGCAACACCCGCAGCCCAGAGATCGTCATGGGTGACCTCAAGGCCCAGGCCGAAGCCACCGCGGTCTGTGAGCGCGAAATCCACCGTCTCGTGGACAAGTACTCGGTCGACATCGTGCGGACCGCGCTGCGTGAGGTCCAGGACTACGTGGAAGACATCGTCAGCGCCCGCGTCGCCGACTTGGAGGACGGCGAGTGGTCCACCACCGACTACATCGACCTCGACCCCGCTAAGGAAGAAGGCTTGGTTCCCATCAAGGTGACGATGCGCATCAAGGGCGGGCGCCTCTCTTACTCACTGGATGGTTCCGCACCGGCGGTCGCCAGCTTCCTCAACGCCGGCTATGGCTCCGCGTTCTCCGGAATCGTCGCCGGTACGAAGACCTTCTTCCCCGACGTTCCACTGAACTCCGGTCTTTACCGCGCCATGGACATCGACCTCGGCCCAGAGGGAACCGTGGTCAACGCCGGAATGCCGCACGCGGTGACCGGCTTCTGTTCCGGCCCCTTCGAGAAGATCATGAACGCCGTCTTCGAGCTGTGGTCCCAGCTCATGCAGGAGCGCGCCATGGCTTGCGCCTTCAACCTGGAGTACCTGCTCATCGGTGGTTGGGATACGCGTGATGCGAAGAAACCGCAGGATAAGGGCGAGTTCTTCATGTGGTACGACTGGATGGCCGGCGGCTGGGGCGGTCGCGTCGACCGCGATGGTTCTTCTGCTACTGCACCCGTCTTCGGCCCAGGCCTGGCGGTCCAGCCGGTGGAAGGCCAGGAGCGCCTCTCCCCTGTGATCACCAGCCACCACGCGCTGGTCACCGACTCGGCCGGCCCCGGCAAGTTCCGCGGCGGCGTCGGCGTATCCAAGGGCGGCGTGCTCACGGACGCGAACCAGACCGTGATGAGCTACTGCTGTGACCGCTCCCGTTCGGTCACCTGGGGCATTGAGGGTGGTCTGCCGTCTATCCCGCAGGGCGTGTGGCTCAACCGCGGCACCCCGGATGAGAAGTACCTCGGCGCGCTCTTCTCCAACGTGCCAGTCGGCCCGGGCGATACCTTCGAACGCCCCTCTGCCGGTGGTGGCGGATTCGGCGATGCCCTGGAGCGCGACCCGAAGGCTGTGTTGGAGGACGTCATCGACGGTTACGTGTCCGTGGGCCGTGCTGCCAAAGACTACGGCGCTGTCATCCACGCCATCGACCCCGAGATCGATGAGTACGAGCTCGATGAGGAGGAAACCACGAAGCTACGTGAGGAACTTCGTTCCTCCCGCCTAGACAAGCTGGCGGAGGACCCGGAATCCGTGGCAGAGCGCTACAACGCGGGCGAGCTGGACCAGCTCGACCTGGTCCGCCACTACGGCGTCATCCTGGACTGGGCCACCGGTGAGCTCCTGCCCACCACCACTCAGCAGTACCGCGAGCAGATGACCAAGCGTTCCTCTTCCCACTGGAAGTAGGTGGCGCCCCGACCAGCCCCCTAAACTAGGGAGCATGTCTCTCCTCGGCCCCGTACTCTCCCATCTCGCCAGCGGCACCCGTGTCCCCGACGAGCTGCGCGAGCAATTGGCGGCCGAGGAGCTTGGCGCGCTTCGGGCCATCGAAGAGACCATGCGCGCCAACCACACATGGCGGGTGATGTCGACCAAACTGCTCGACGTCTCCCACATGCTCAACTCCGGCCGCGAATCCTCTGATATCTTCCAGGCCATCGTGCGCCACGCGCGCTCCACCATCGGCACCGACGTGGGCTATCTCAGCCTCAACGATGAGGACACCGGCTTTACCAAGGTGCTGGCCACCAGCGGTGTCGTCACGGAGGAATTCCGCACCATCAACATGCCGATGGGCTCCGGAGTCCTCGGCATCGTGGCCGCCACCAACCGCCCAGCGTGGACCTATGACCATTCCGCAGATCCCAACGTTACGCACGTGGATTACGTGGACCGCGCGGTAGAAGCCGAAGGAATCCGCGGAATCCTCGGCGCCCCGATCCGCATCGCCGGGCGCACCATCGGCGCGCTGCTCGTGGGCGACCGCCACCCCCGCCACTACACGCACGAAGAAATCGCGGCCCTCGAGGTACTCGGCTCTATTACCTCCGTGGCGCTGGAGAATGCGCAAGTCATCGAGAGCCAAGGCGAATCCGTGGCCGAATTGACCCGCTCCCAGATTGCGCTCAGCCGCCATGTCGAAGAACTGCAGTGGCTCAATGAGGTCAACACGCAGCTGCTCCACGTGCTGATGAATAACGCGAGTTTTGAGGAACTCGAACGCGTGTTGGCTGATAGCCTCGATGCACCGGTGTCCCTATGGACCACGGAAGGTGCCCCGAACACTCCCCCAACCAGTACCTTCCCCGTGGAGTTCAACGGGCGGGCCTTAGGCACGATTGGCGTGGACAAAGAGCTCAGCGATGCCGAACTGCGCGTCATCAGCCACGCCTCCGCTGCCTTTACTGCGATTGCTCTTTTTGCCGAAGCGCTTGTCGACGCCACCGCGCGCAAAGTCGATGACCTCGTCTACGCCGTCGCTCTGGGTAATGCTGGGCGCGAGGAGATCGCTCGTCTGCGCCACCTAACGGGAATCAGCCTGAATTCTTCGGTACAGCTCTATTTCGTCGGCTTACACTCGGCAAAGAGTTTGCCAACTCGCCCGCAACTAGAGCACCTTCTGCCGGGAAATGCCGCTATCACACACCACGACCAGCACGTGTGCGTGCTGTACCAGCCGGATCGAGCAATTGATAAGGCACTTGCCCCGCTGCTGTCTGAATTCCCTGAGTTGACGGTCTCTGCCATCGGCTTCGACGGGCTGGATTCGGCACGCAGCGCCCACGATTCCGCTATGGCCTACTTGGAGTCAGCTTTAGCGCTCGGCGTACAAGGCCGCTTAGTCACCGAAGATACCTTGGGCACTGTCGGCCTCATCTTGGGCGCGGACCCGCAGGCGTTGAGCGCGCTGTCCACGCGCACGATCGGCCCGTTGGTGTGTTATGACGCAGAGCATTCCACGGAGCTGACCGATACCGCGCACCACTATTTGCTCTCCGGCCACAGCATCCCGCAAACAGCTCGCGCCATGTTTATCCACCCCAATACGGTGCGCCAGCGACTCGACCGGATCGCTGAGCTCATGGGAGATAAGTGGGCCGTGGGCCAGCGCGGGCTCGATGTCTTCGTAGCGCTGCGCGCTCACGCGCTCAGCAGGTAGAGAATTCTCCATCCGAGCATATATTGGGTGTAGTTTTTCCCATGCTGTTCTCGCCCTCTCCGACGTGACGTGGCGTACATTACGATGCATTAACCCCATCCGATGTCTGGAGGTATCAATGTCTGACACGATTACCATTCGCGGCGCCGTTCTGGAGCGCTCCGGCGATGAGCGCCCCTACGCCGACTCTCAGCCCATCACCGTGAGCGAGCTCGAGCTCTCCGCTCCCGGCGAGGGCGAGATTCTGGTCAAGATCACCGCTGCCGGCCTCTGCCACTCCGACCTCTCCGTGGTCAACAACAACCGCCCCCGTCCGCTGCCGATGCTGCTAGGCCACGAGTCCGCCGGCATCGTCGAGGAAATCGGCCCGGGTGTTACCAACGTCAAGGTAGGCGACCACGTGGTCATGACCTTCCTCCCGCGCTGCGGCGAGTGTGCCGGCTGCAAGACCGACGGCAAGATGCCGTGTGAGGTTGGCTCCAAGACCAACAACGAGGGCACCCTCATCCGCGGCACCCGCCACCTCACCCGCAACGGTGAGACGGTTCAGCACCACCTCGGTGTCTCCGGCTTCGCCACCCACGCCGTGGTCTCCGAGCTCTCCGTCGTACCGGTGGGCTCCGATGTCCCGGCGGACATCGCCGCTATCCTCGGCTGCGCCATCCTCACCGGTGGCGGCGCCGTCCTCAACGAGATTGATCCGAAGCCGGAGGACAGCATCGCTGTCGTTGGCCTCGGTGGAGTGGGCATGGCCGCGATCATTACCGCCGCTGCACTCGGCGTGAAGGAGATCGTGGGCATCGACATGCAGAAGGACAAGTGCGAAAAGGCCCTCGAAATCGGCGCCACCTCCGCCATGACCCCACAGGAAGCCGAAGAGTCTGGCAAGAAGTTCACCGCCGTCGTGGAGGCTGCCGGCCACCCGAAGGCACTGGAGACCGCTTACAAGGTCACCGCACCGGGCGGCCTGACCGTCACCGTTGGCCTGCCGGCACCGGGCTCCACCATCACCATCGACCCGCTCGTAATGACCGGTGAAGCACGCCGCGTGCACGGCTGCTACCTGGGTTCCTCCGTTCCGTCGAAGGATATCCCGAAGTACGAACAGCTATGGCGTGAGGGCAAGCTCAACGCAGAGGCCCTCATCTCTGATCACATCAAGCTCGAGGACATCAACACCGCCATGGACCGCCTCTCCGACGGTGCAGCCCTGCGCCAGATCATCGAGTTCGACTAAACAGAGCTCGGCTAAACCTCAACAAATCTCTCACCTTTCCTCACCAAGCCCCGCGCGCTTCACGCCCGCTGGGCTTGGTCCCTTTTCTTTGAAAGGAGGCCGTCATGGCCGAAACCACCGAAGCCACCGAACCTGAAGACCAGGGCATCGGTCAAGCTTCGCCTCACTGGAAGATGGGGCCTTTCGATGTCCGCCTCCCCTTCGTGCACTACCGCATGGAATGGCCGGACTTCGCCCAAGGCCTGTTTATGTGCGTGGTCGACCTGGGCGCTATCCCCCTGATGACCGAGGCCCTCGGCATGCCCTACGAAGCGGCGCTGGCCGTCGTCATGCTCAATGGCCTTCTCTACCTCACCCACCACATCCTGGGCGACCCAGTTGTTCCCGGCTGGATTACCCCGGCCATTCCACTGTTGACGGTCTACATCCAGACCTTCCCGGAGGGTGAGCAGCGCATCTGGGCGCTGATCAGCTTCCAGCTCATGCTGGGCATATTCTCCTTAACGCTAGGCATAACGGGATGGGCATCGAAGGTCGTCCGCCTCATCCCCTCTGGCTTGCGCTCCGGCATCGTCCTTGGCGCTGGTATCGCTGCCATCATCTCGGTGTTCCAGGAAGGCGGACGTTTCCACTCCTTCCCCATTACCATCACCATCGCGGTGGCCGTGGCCTTCTTCCTCATGTACTCCCGTGGCTTCCAAGCCCTGCGACAGAAAGCCGCCGGCTGGCGCTTCCTGGCTTCGCTAGGCATCCTGCCTGCTATCTTCGTCGCGGTCTTTGTCGCGCCGCTGGCGGGCGAGGCCCCATGGCCGGACGTGGAGTGGGGTTTCTCCAAGCCGGACTTCATCACTCTGTGGTCTGAGTACACCGTCTTCGGCGTTGGTTTGCCGCCGGCGCACATGTTCCTTACCGCCATCCCCACGGTGCTGGCTGCCTACATCGTCGTCTTCGGTGACGTCCTGCAGGCCAACGCAGTGCTCAAAGAAGCCGACCACGTCCGCACGGACGAGGCCGTGGTCTACAGCCCGTCGCGCGCACACCTGCTTTTTGGTGGCCGCAACATGCTGATGTCCATTATCGGACCGGACGTCGCCATGTGTGGCCCGCTGTGGGCGGCAATGCACGTGGTCATCGTCGAGCGCTACAAGCAGGGCAAGCGCGCCATGCGCACCATCTTCGGCGGTGCGGGCTCCTTCCGTTGGGGCACCAACGTGGGTCTTCTGCTGCTGCCGATCACCTCCTTCGTTGAGCCCATCCTGCCGGTGGGTCTGGCGCTGACTCTCATCATCCAGGGCTTCGTGTCCGTGCGCGTGGGCATCATGGAATCCAAGAACCAAAAGGATCTTGGCATCGCAGGTGTCACCGCCGGCGTTCTCGCTACCCAGGGAGCCGCCTGGGGCTTCGCTGCCGGCATCATCATGGTGCTCGTCGTCTACGGCAAGGACATGTTCAAGGACGAGCGCGACGGCACCATCCGCAACTTCGATGAAATTGATCCGGAGGAAGGCTTCGCCGACGCGCAGGCCGACTTCACCGAACTGGCAGAGCTCAATGATCTGGATGCTGATGGCCGCCCGATCGATCCGAACGCCCCGAAGCCGAAAGACACGGACCTTAAAAAGCCCAGGTAGAACTTAGCTAGGCAGTTTCGAGTACCTATTTTTGCCCTCCCCGGTCATACGACACACCGGGGAGGGCTACGCGATCGTTGGCACGATTGCATTGATCAAGACGCCATGGCGTCTATAGGAGCGTTTGTATAAGCGCTTCCAGCCCCGCCTCAAAGGACCTGTCCGCACGAAGTCTAGCTTGTTCTTTTTCGTTAGATGATTGTTCTCTAAACTGCGCCAAGTAAATCGAATTCATCTTATTTAAAGCACTATCCTCGGGCCCCGGTGAAGCAAAAATATTCAAGGGGGCATGTACGTCATAGGCAGAGCCAAAAACCAATGCCTCAATTGCAACCAATCTCGTAATAACATCCCGTTCAGGTACACCAGCAAGTGAAATCACTTGAACTAGTGCTTCATACATCGCAATCGTTTGTGGCGATCCATAAAGAGGAAGCTGGGTAATCACGCGAATTAGAGGGATGTTGGCAGCCAGAATGTCACGATAAGACCATGCCCATTGTCGAAGCGCATCCACTGCCGAAATCTCGCCTGCGAGCGCACCTTGGAGCACTGAGATATCAACTTTGGCAATGATGTCATCCTGCACCAACGCCAATAACTCTTCCTTATTTGAAATGTGATTGTAGAGCGCTGCGGTGCTCACTTTCATAGATCTCGCCACCGCTGACATAGATAGAGCCTCAAGCCCTTTGCGCTCAACAATGTGCAATGCGGCTGAGGCAATTTTCTGCCGGTTTACCAGTGCTTTAACCGGACGCCCTTTGGGGCGCGAAACTTTTTCCACTGTGATCCCTACAATTCTCTCCGCAACTTTGTTACTGTAGTCACAGCGTTAAATTAAAGGGTTTAATTTAACGCTGGAGCACCGTCGTTCATACGAAGGTTCCCTCCCCCGCATACCTACTGCACGCGAAGGAGAAAAACTCCAATGGTCACGCAACCAAATGGTAATACCAGCGCCGAAGAGCGCACAGTTGATGTTGTAATCGTCGGCGCCGGCGCTTCGGGTCTTATGGCTGCCCGCACCCT
This sequence comes from Corynebacterium sp. HMSC072D12, assembly GCF_001813925.1. NCBI lineage: Bacteria > Bacillati > Actinomycetota > Actinomycetes > Mycobacteriales > Corynebacteriaceae > Corynebacterium > Corynebacterium sp. HMSC072D12. The sequence continues at coordinate 231,242 of NZ_KV814392.1, read as the reverse complement.
AAAGAAGGCAGGTAAGTCAGTCTGCGTTCTCGAAGCGCGCAATCGTGTCGGCGGCCGAACATGGAGCGGCAAGGTGCTTGATGCCCAAGGCACCGAGCATTTCATCGAAATCGGCGGTCAGTGGATCTCGCCCGATCAAACACGACTGACAGAGCTCGTAGAAGAGCTTGGTCTCGAAACCTTCGACCGCTACCGCGAAGGAAAGTCGGTTTATGTTTCCCCGGATGGCACGCGACACGAGTTCGAAGGAGATACGTTCCCGACCTCAAAGGAAACTGCTGCAGAAATGGATCGGCTGATTAGTAAGCTTAATCAGCTAGCCGAGGAAGTCGACGCGGATTCCCCTTGGGAGCACCCACGCGCAAAGGAATTAGACAGCCTATCGTTCCGCGACTGGCTAGAGAGCCTTTCCGACGATTCCGAGGCAATCGACAACATCTCCCTCTACATTTCCTCAGGGATGCTCACCAAGCCTTCTCGGACTTTTTCCGTGCTCCAAGCAGCCCTCATGGCTTCATCGGCCGGCTCATTCGACAACCTTGTTGATGAAAACTTCTTGCTTGACAAGCGCGTCGTTGGCGGCATGCAGTCCGTCTCCATAGCGATGGCTGAGGAGCTCGGTGACGACGTCATCTTGAGCTCACCTGTACGTACTCTCGAGTGGGCTACGCCAGATCCCTCGACGGCAGACGCCCCAAATAATGTTGAAGCGGATGTCCGCAACGGTGTAACCAACAACGGCGGCCCCGGCACCGTAACCGCCTACTCAGACCGAGCAACTGTCCATGCTCAATACGCAATCCTTGCGGTTCCGCCCAACCTCTACAATCGCATTTCCTATGTGCCACCGCTACCACGCGAGCAGCATGTTGCCCACCAGCACATTTCCATGGGCTTAGTGATTAAAGTTCATGCTGTCTATGAAACCCCCTTCTGGCGCGAAGACGGATTATCCGGTACTGCATTCGGCGGAGATCGACTTGTTGCCGAAATCTATGACAACACAAATTACGGAAAGAACTTCGCAGGCGGGGAGGAAGGAAAGGAAGATACCTTCGGCACATTAGTCGGCTTCGTCTCCGATGTTTACGCCGAGGAAATGTGGGCGCTCACCGCTGAAGAACGCAAGGAGCGAATCCTCGATGCAATGTCCATTTACCTTGGTGACAAGGTAAAGAATCCCATCGCATTCTTCCTCTCCGATATGGCGGCTGAAGAATGGACTCGCGGAGCTTACGCAACATCTTACGATTTGGGTGGATTATCGCGGTGGGGCCATCTCCAAAACCAACCAACCGGGCCGATCTATTACTCTTCCTCTGACATCGCTGGTGCAGGTTACCAGCACGTCGACGGCGCGGTACGTATCGGCGAAACCGTTGCGCAGCAGATCATTGGGCAGGGATAAGCGGTGACTGTCAATGAATCCACTCACCGATTTTCCACGCCGCAAAACTAGCGGCTCCTTGCTCGTCGCCTATATCGATACCAGTGATGGCCACGATGCACTCAACTTGGGAATCGCTCTCGCACGCGAGCGCCAAGTCACCCTAAAACTAGTCTCTGTCGTTTCGCCAATTACCCCCCAAGGGTTTGGCGTGCAGACTCAGGACCCTGGCTACAACGCAATCGTGCGAAAGCAAACTCAACAGCGTCTCACCGCCGCACTAGAGAGTCTTCCTTCTGATATCTCTGCGACGTGGCACGTTGTGGAGGGGACCGATCCCGCGCTCGCCTTGAATGACGCTGCGCAAGAACTTGAGTGCGATCTTATTATCGTCGGAGCACGCTCAGGCGGACTCTTGAACCGATTCCGCATCGGTACAGTAGCCAGCTCTTTGCTTTACACAGCGCAAGTCCCAGTCGCGCTAGCTCCCCAAGGCTATTCATATCCCGGACCGATAACGGGCGTTTCTGCGCTTGTCGGCCCGCGACAAGGACGATCAGATGTCGCTGCTATCGGGCTCGACCGCGCATTCCGTCGAGAAGTCCCGTTGCGCATCATTACTTTGAAGATTTCCGGAGAAGATTCCGGGGTCACTTTCGAGCAGCAGCTTTCCGAGGCGATCCAAGACGCGGTTTCCAAAGGCCGGGCGTCGCGCATCACCACATCGGGAGCAAGTGTCCAGTCAGCGCTACAAAACCTTAGCTGGAAAGAAGGCGAAGTAGCTGTGCTTGGTTCAGCACGTATTGCCAGTGAAGGTCGGCTCTTCTTGGGCGCTACCGCAAATCGAATCCTCAAGCATGTGCCGGTTCCAACAATTGTTGTCCCTTCGGGCTACATGACGCTGAAAGGAGGTGAACGCTCATGAGTGAACAACCAACAGTTTCAGACAAAGGTCTGGCAGTCGGTAAAGTTGGTTTGCTCGGCGCAGTTGTCATTGGCATCAGCTGCTTAGCACCAACATATACCCTCACTTCGGGAATTGGACCTGCTATTTCGGCGGTGGGTGTCTTCGTTCCAGCCGTCCTCATTCTGGGCTTTATTCCAATGCTGCTTGTTGCTTTTGCCTACCGCGAGCTTAACAACCGTGCTCCTGATTCCGGTACCACCTTCACATGGGCAACAAAAGCTTTCGGTCCCTGGGTCGGATGGATGGGTGGCTGGGGCCTTATCGCCGCTACGATTCTGGTCCTGTCTAATCTGGCCGCCGTAGCCGTCGACTTCTTTTACCTGCTCATCGCACAGCTTGCAGGTAGGCCCGAGCTTGCTGAACTCACGCGGAACCTCTGGGTGAATATTCCAACAACCCTTGTGTTCTTGATTGCTGCAGCTTGGGTTGCATATCGGGGTATGGATACAACGCAGAAGATGCAGTACATCCTCGTCGCAATTCAAATCATCGCGATTCTCTCCTTCGACATTGCAGCTTTATGGCGGGCATACAACGGAGATGGCTTTGACTTCACTCCCATTCAATTCAGTTGGTTCAACCCATTCGAGATGAAGGATTTCTCGGTGGTCGCAGCCGGCATCTCGCTATCCATCTTCATGTTCTGGGGCTGGGATGTCACCCTAACCATGAATGAAGAAACCAAGAACCCAGAAAAGACTCCTGGACGAGCGGCTACTGTCGTTATCATCATCACGATCATCTTGTATGTTCTTACAGCGGTAGCTGTCATGGCGTGGGCAGGAATCGGTGAAAATGGACTAGGCGCTGGTAACCCCGATAATCAGGAATCTATTTTTGCCGTACTTTCCTACCCAATTATGGGCCCGTTCGCCATCCTCATTTATATCTCGGTTCTAGCTAGTTCGTTTGCTTCCCTGCAGTCCACGCTTGTTAGTCCCGCCCGTACGATTCTTGCAATGAGCTACTACAAAGCTCTTCCCCCGCAATTGGCGCGAATCAGCCCAAGGTTTCAGACTCCAACCGTCGCAACGATTGTCGCAACCGTCGTTTCGGGGACTTTCTACGCCATCACAAGGGTGCTCTCGGAGAATGCACTGTGGGACACAATTGCTGCTCTTGGTCTCATGATTTGCTTCTATTACGGAATCACGGCAGTAGCCTGTCTGTGGTATTTCCGAAAAGAGCTCTTCACTTCAGTGCGAAACTTCTTCTTCAAGTTCCTATTCCCACTGCTGGGCGGTGGCTTCTTGCTCATCATGTTTTTCATCACCGCCTATGACTCCATGGACCCGAGCTTTGGCTCTGGTTCTTCCCTCGGAGGCGTCGGAATCGTATTCATCTTAGGGGCCAGCATCCTAGTGCTTGGCCTGATCCTCATGATGATTACCCGTTTACGCAATCCCGATTTCTTCACCGGCTCAGTCATTAGCCGTAGTGATTCCAGTTCAGATAACACCCCAACCTTTTCCTAGGAGGAAAAATGTCTCAGTACCGTGTCCAGAACCCAGCCAACAACGAAATCGTTGAAACCTTCGATGCGCTAAATGATGCTGCCATCGAGCCAATCCTCGAAGCTTCGTCTGCGGCTTTCACAGAGTGGTCTACGACTCCCGTCGCAAAACGAGCAGAGATTGTAGCCAAGGCAGCCTCACTGTTCGAAGAACGCAAGGATGAGCTCGCCGCCATCATTGCTGAAGAGATGGGCAAGCCTCTGCCTGAAGGCGTCGAAGAAGCCGAGTTTTCATCTGCCATTATCCAGTACTATGCGGATAACGCGGAAAAGTTCCTCGCGGATCAGGAAATCCCCACGGAGGCTGACGGTAAAGCGTATATTCGCCGCCGCCCCTTCGGACCGCTGCTCGGCATCATGCCGTGGAACTTCCCGTACTACCAGGTAGCGCGATTTGCAGGTCCCAACCTTGTCGCTGGAAACACCATTATCCTTAAACACGCGGAGATTTGCCCGCGTTCTGCTCTGGCGATCGAAAAGATCTTTCTCGATGCTGGCGTTCCCACAGGGGTTTATACCAACGTCTTTGCAACCCACGAGCAAATCTCCACCTTTATCGCCGACCCCCGCGTTCAGGGAGTTTCCCTTACCGGTTCCGAACGTGCTGGGGCTATCGTTGGCGCTCAAGCTGGCGAGCACCTCAAGAAAGCCGTACTCGAGCTTGGTGGTTCAGACCCGTACATCATCCTCGACACGGAAAATGTCAAAGCTGCAGCTGAGCTCGCTTGGGGAACACGCATGTACAACACTGGACAAGCCTGCAATTCAAACAAGCGGCTCATTGTCGCAGAAGACATTTATGACGAGTTTGTTCAAGAACTAGTCAATCTTGCGCAGCACATGGAGCCGGGGCTGCCAGATGCTGCCGGCGGAACCGTGTATGCTCCGCTTTCTTCCCGTAGCGCCGCAGAGAATCTCAAAGACCAGCTCGACCGCGCTGTTTCAGCCGGCGGTCAATTGTTGGTTGGCGGAGAGCTTTCTGATGAAGGAGCCTACATCTCCCCAGCAGTAATCACAGATATTCCCCGTGGCAGCGATTCCTACTACGAGGAGTTCTTTGGTCCTGTAGCCACTGTCTACAAGTTTAAGACCGATGAAGAAGCACTCGAGATAGCGAATGACAATGTTTTCGGACTCGGAGCAGCGGTGTTCTCTCAAGACTCCAAGCGAGCCCAAGCTATTGCTGAACGCATCGATTCTGGAATGAGCAATGTCAACACCCCGACTGGTGAAGGCCCTGAACTGCCGTTTGGTGGTGTCAAACGTTCAGGTTTCGGCCGCGAGCTTGGCTCACTCGGTATCGAAGAATTCATCAATAAGCAGATGTACTTCATCGCCAACTAGAAATAGTTAAGCCCGAAACCACTTGGAGGAGAGGTTTCGGGCTTATTTCTAGCTAAACGCCTGCTCCCCCGTCAGCACGCGCCCCAGAATCAACGTGTGGATCTCATCGGTGCCCTCGTAGGTGCGCACTGATTCCAGGTTGGCGGCGTGGCGCAGCGGCGAGTAGTCCGCGGTGATACCGTTGCCGCCCAGGATGGTGCGGGCTTGGCGGCAAATGTCGATGGCGGTGCGACAGTTAGCCAGCTTGCCCACCGAAATCTGGTAGGGCTCCAGCGTGCCTGCATCCTTGGCGCGGCCCAGGTTCAGTGCCAGCAACTGCCCCTTGTTCAGCTCCACCGCCATGTCCACCAGCTTCTGCTGGGTGAGCTGGAAGGACGCCAGCGAGCGGTCGAATTGCTTGCGCTCCTTGGCATAGGCCAGAGCCGCCTCCAAAGAATCACGAGCAGCGCCCAAAGCGCCAAAGCTGATGCCGAAGCGAGCCTCGTTCAAGCACATAAACGGACCCTTGAGCCCTGGATGCTTGGGCAGCAGTGCATCAGCAGGCAGAGTAACGCTGCCCAATTCAATATCGCACTGAATGGAAGCGCGCATGGACAGCTTGCGGGTAATTGGGGTGGCGTTAAAGCCTGGCGTAGACGTCGGCACGATGAACCCGCGCACGCCCGCTTCCACCCCGGCAGCCGCCGCGTCCTCCTCAGAAACCTTCGCCCAGATGATGGCTACCCCAGCAACGCTCGCCAGACCGATCCAACGCTTCGCACCATCAATGACCCATTCACCAGAGCGGTAGCGCGCCACCGTCGCCATGCTTGCCGGGTCCGAACCGGCAGTCGGCTCCGTCAACCCGAAGCAACCGATGACTTCACCGGCGGCCATCTTGGGAAGCCACTGTTGCTTTTGATCCTCCGAGCCGTGCTTATAAATCGCCGACATTGCCAGCGATCCTTGCACCGATACCACCGTGCGGATACCGGAGTCCCCTGCTTCCAGCTCCTGCATGGCTAGTCCGTATTCAACCGCGGAGCGCCCGGCGCAGCCATAGCCTTCCAGATGCATTCCGAACAGACCGGCCTCCGCGAGCACCGGGAGGATCGACTCCGGCAGCATCGCTTCCTCGTACCACTGCCCCGCATGCGGCCGAATGTGTTCATCCACCAGTGCGGCAACGCGGTCGCGGGTAGCTTTTTCTTTTTCGCTCAGCAGAGCATCGATTCCCAGAAGATCTGTCATGGCATTCTCCTCACGATTCGAGCGACGAACCACAATTCGTATGTATAGTAATGTGCATCACTCTACCCGCTTGCCCCAGGAGGAACAATGCGCGCGCCCGCCAACGCCATCCCCATAACCCTCGCCTTGCGGTGGTCCGACCAAGACGCCAACGCCCACGTCAACAACGCCACAGTGGTCACCCTCCTGGAGGAAGCGCGCGTCCGCGCAGCCGCCACTCTCACCGGCCCCGTCGCCACCGATTCCTATGCTCACGTGGTGCGTTCTCTCGAAGTCCAGTATGACGCCGAGCTCACCTACACCGATTCCATCGAGGCTCGCGTGTGGATTTCTCGCATCGGAAACACCTCCTATCAAGTCGCCCACGAACTCATTCAGGATGGCACCCCGTGCGTGTTTGCCACGGCGACGCTGGTGCTTATCGACGTCTCCGCCCGCCGCTCCATCGCCCTATCCGATGACCTTATCGAGCGACTACGTTCCCATTTTTCCGAATAGCCATTCACTGACCTTTAGCTCAGGAACTCAGTCATCACTCCCCCACGCTTTCCCACCACGAAGGAGCACAACGCTCATGATTTCCACCCGTGTTACCGAGATGCTTGGTATCAAGCATCCCATCATCCAAGGCGGCATGCAGTGGGTCGGCCGTGCCGAACTCGCCGCAGCCGTATCTAACGCCGGCGGGCTCGGTGTCATCACCGCGCTCACTCAGCCCACCCCGGAGGATCTGCGCCACGAAATTCGCCGCACCCGCGAGCTCACCGACAAGCCTTTCGGCGTCAACCTCACCATGCTCCCTGCAATTACCCCACCGCCCTATGCGGAGTACCGCGACGTCATCATTGAGGAAGGCGTGAAGATCGCAGAAACCGCCGGTAACAACCCCAAGGACCACATGCCGGCTTTCAAGGATGCTGGCATCACTGTCATCCACAAATGCACCTCCGTGCGGCATGCCCTCAGCGCCCAGAAAGTCGGCGTGGACATCGTGAGCATCGACGGCTTCGAATGTGCCGGCCACCCTGGCGAAGATGATATCCCGGGCCTCGTCCTCATCCCTGCCGCCGCCGATCAACTCGACATTCCCATCGTGGCCTCGGGCGGCTTCGCGGATGGCAGAGGGCTCGCTGCTGCCTTGGCACTGGGCGCCGAAGGCATCAACATGGGCACCCGCTTCGTGGCCTCCACGGAGGCCCCGGTGCACGAGAACGTCAAGCAGGCCATTGTGGAGCGCAGCGAGCTGGATACCCAGCTCATCCTCCGGGAGCTGCGCAATTCCACCCGCGTGGCCAAGAATGCCGTAAGCGATGAAGTGGCCGAGCGCCTCGCCCAGGGCGCGGAGTTCGGCGACATCCGCCACCTCGTTGCAGGCAAGCGCGGCCGCGCGGTCTACGAGACCGGTGACTTGGACGCGGGTGTGTGGACTTGCGGCACCTCGCAGGGCCTTATCCACGATGTCGCGCCGTGCGCTGACATCGTCTCCCGCATTTCCGCCGATGCCCAGCGCATCATTTCCTCCCTCGCCGAACTCCTTAAGGACTAATTCATGACCGACGCCATCCTCACCCGCCGCGAAGGCTCTGCCCTTATCGCCCAGATCAACAACTCCGCGCGGCGCAACGCCATTGCCAAGGAACACTGCGAGGCGCTTTCGGCTGCGCTTAACGACGCCTCCTCGGATCCCTCCATCCGCGCCCTCATCATCACCGGTGATGAGACGGCCTTTTGCGCCGGTGCGGATCTGGTCGCCGCCGCACACTCAGCAGCCGCCGCGCAGGCCACGGGAAAAGCTCCTACCCCTGCCGAGTCCACCATGCTGCCCCAGCTCAATGCGCTCGTCACCGAGATCCAGGCCGCGGATATTCCGGTCATCGCTGCGGTCGAAGGCGCGGCCGCTGGCGCTGGTGCATCGCTGGCCTTCGCCTGCGATCTCATCGTGGCTGCTGAAGAATCCTATTTCACGCTACCCTTTGGCAAGATTGGCCTCATCCCGGACGGCGGCGTAAGCCTTACCGCGCTCGCCTCCGTGGGGCGCCACCGCGCACTTGCACTGGCACTTCTCCAGGACAAGCTCGGCGTCGCCGAAGCGGAGGCAGCTGGGATCGTCGCCCAGCGCGCGCCCCGGGGCCACGCTCTCGAGGCCGCGCTGCAGCTAGCGCAGCACCTGCACATCGCGCCGCGCGATGCCCTTGCCAAGGCCAAGGAAGCCATCAACCGCACGGCGCTGGGCCAGCTAGACAAACAACTTGCCTGGGAAGAGCCCACGCAGTACGCGCAAATGGACTCTGTTGGACACAAGGAAGGCGTCAGGGCCTTTCTAGAAAAGCGCCCCGCGCACTTTGACTAGAAGATTTTTGACTAGCAGAAAACTGCCAGGAAGAGTTCATGGCGGTGCCAGCGTTGGCCTCCATACTCAATGTTGTGCGTTTGAGAGAGCGCATGCGAGAGAGAACCCCTCACCCTCCAGAGGGCGGCCAATGGCTGATAGTTGGAGGGACTTGATAGAGACGCCGTTGGGCCCCTCCCCGAGGAATCGGAGGACGGGGCCCAACGGTGTTTTCACCTAGTCTGGTTCACATGAACTCCTGCTCAAGCGGCTCCAGCGCCCTGGACCTTCACTCCAGTGCCACCGCCCACGCCATGGAACTCCCCGGCGCCACGCTGACGCATCCTTTTGGACCAGACTGGGACGTGTTTAAGGTGCGCGGCAAGGTCTTCCTCCTTCTCACTGCGGTCACTGGCCGCCAGCAGGCCATCCTCAAGGCCGATCCCCTGGATGCAGAAGCGTTGCGTAGCGAGCACTCCTTCATCACGCCCGGCTACCACATGAATAAGAGACATTGGGTGTCGGTGCACCCAGCTCCCCAGCTGACCCCGAAACTTCTGGCCGAACTCGTGACGGACTCGTACCGCCTCGTAGTAGAAAAGCTCCCCCGTTCACAACGCCCCATCGATCCCTCCACCTTTGGATAGAGTTGCCGCTATAAACATTTGCGGCCACCAACCCCGAGCTCTTAGGCTTGATCACGTGACGGATTTTGACCTCATCGATGAGACCATCGCGGAATACCGCCGCTTCGAGCGCGCCCGCGCGCGCTTCGATACCGAAGCACGCCGCGAGTACGGCATCACCGGTTCGCACCTTTCGCTCCTCCGGCTGATCGATAAAAAGAGCCCCATTCCCATCTTGCAACTGCGCAAGGAGCTGGGTTGGCAGCCCGCCACCATCGGGCAGGCGGTCAAGCGCTTGGTGCGTGACGAGCTCATTTCCATCGATGACGATCCAGAGGACCTGCGCCGCCGCCTGTGCAGCATCACTGAGGAAGGCCGGCGCTTCCTGCTCCACGTCCCCCTCACCGGCCCGGCGCGCCTGCGCACCTATGAGTTCAGCGAGGAAGAGTTAACCACCATGAAGCGTGGGTTCGAGACCGCGCTGAAAGCCTTCGGGTATGTGCCGTGGAGTGATGAGGACTAGCGCGGATGACTAGTGCAGGGCCGCGCTAGGGGCCTAATCCTCCCCGCAACCGTTTTCCACGAGGCGCTGCGCCACGTGTGCCAGCACGTCCAGGCCGGCCACGCAGTCTTCCTCCGTGGTGAATTCCTTTTCGTTGTGTGAGATGCCGTCGACGGAGGGGATGAAGAGCATAACCGTCGGCACCACTTCCTTAAGGTTGGTCGAGTCATGGCCGGCCACCGTGTAGATCTCCTGGTGCGAGTAGCCCAGCTCCTCCACGACCTCCTGGGCGAGCGCCACGCCGGCTGCTGGGTAGGGGTTGAGTGCCCACTCGTGCGTTGGGGATAGCTCGACCGAGGTGCGTGATTCCTCCTCTGCTTCGGCGATAATCTCCTGCAGGCGCGCTTGGGCTTTCTCCAGCACCTCCGTGGAGGGTGAGCGCACATCCACGTTGAAGCGCACCTCGCGGGCGATGGTCACGGGCGAGTTCGGCTCCAGTGTTAGCTGCGAGACCGAAGCCTGCAGCTGGCCTTCGGCGAATTCGTGGGTGAGGCGCTCTACTGAAGCAATGATGAGGGAGGCGCCGAAGAGCGCATCCTTCCTATCGGCCATCAGAGTGGAACCGGTATGGCCCTGCTCACCGGAGACCACCGCCTGGAATTTCTTCGCACCCCACGTGGCGGTAACCAGGCCAATCGTGTTGCCGGCAGCTTCAAGTTCCTTACCTTGCTCGACGTGGATCTCCGCATAGGCCGCGAGCTTCGGGGCTTCACCGCGCGGGGCCCATCCGGCTTCCTCCTGGGCCTGCGCCACAGTGACGCCGGCAAGGTCGGTGGCGGAGTGGGCGCGGTCAAGCGCCAGCGTTCCCACAAACACGGAGCTGCCCATCATGGAGGGCGCAAAGCGCGAGCCCTCCTCGTTGAACCAGTTGATGACCGCCAGGTTATAGCGCGCCTTGGCACCCGACTGCGCCACGCGCCCGGCAGCATGGGCTGCAGCCAGCACGCCATAAGCACCGTCGAAACGGCCGGCCAAGGGCTGCGAATCCAGATGTGAGCCCAGGCCCACGTACTCGGCGCCGGGGACAAGCTCGAAGAGCCCGTACTGGTTGCCAATCTCGTCATAGATGACGCGCGCCCCGAGGGACTCTAGGACCTCGTGGAACCAGGCGCGGTTGAGGTTATCGCCGGCACTGGCTGCCTGTCGCTCCACGCCACCGCCCGGAGTGGCACCGTTGGCGGACATGGCTTGGAAATCGGCCAGGAATTGTTCGTTGGTGGTTGATCGCATTTCTACTCCTTAAAAGCTTCCGTAGCGCAGCTCGCCGCCCACAATGGTGGCGGCCACGTCGATGGTGGAAAGGTCATCAGTCTGCAGCGGGTCCTGGGAAAGCAGCACAAAATCCGCCAGCTGCCCCGGCATCACCTGCCCCTTGCGCCCGGCCCAGCCCGTCGCCGCGGCCGAACCGGCGGTATAGGCGTAGAGCGCCTCGGCTGGGGTCAGACGATCCTTAGGCCCGTAGTCCCGGCCCGAGGCGGTGCGCCGCTCCACGAAGGCTTGCATGACCTCCAAGGGCACCCCGGGTGCCACAGGTTGATCGGAGCTGCCGGGGAGAATGAGGGAGGCGTCGAGAAGCCGCTTGCCCGGGTAACTCCACGCGGTGCGCTCCGGGCCGAGGGCATCCGCCATCGCGTCACCGAAGGCCTGAATGAACAGCGGCTGCGGCACCACCACGATGGGCTTGCCGCGCAGGCGCTCAATCTGGTCGGGGCGCACCACGCCGCCGTGCTCGATGCGGTGCGGCATGGCGGGCACGCCATGCTTTTCGACGGCCTCCTCCAGCGTCTCTATCGCAAAATCTACCGCTGCATCCCCAATGGCGTGGATGGCCAGTGACCAGCCAGAATTCGCCGCTCGCAACGCGCGGGTGCGCATCTGTTCTGGGTCACCCTGGAAGTAGCCGTGGTGGGAGCAACAAGCATAGTTTTCACTCAGCGCAGCAGTGGTTCCCAGCAGGGAGCCATCGCTGAAAATCTTCACTGGTCCGATCTGCAGCCACTCATCGCCGAAGCCGGTGCGCAGGCCACCATCCAGTCCCCAGCCGGTCCCGTCGGAGGCGTGTCCGGAAATCTCGTGGAGCACATCCATGGTCACCATCACCTGCATGCGGGTGTGCAGGGTGGCGTTCTGATAGGCCGCAATCTCGCGCGGGCTGTGCCCAATCCAGCCGCCAGCCACACCGGCATCCGTGACAGAGGTCAGTCCACGTTCGAGGTAGCGGCGCGTGGCCAGTTCCAGGGCGCGGGCAATCTCCTCGCCGGATTCCGGCAGTGTCACCTCTTGGATAGCGCGCATAGCGTTTTCGTCGAGCAGCCCAGTGCAGTGGCCATCGGCATCGCAAACGAACTCGCCGCCTTCCACCTCCGGCGGGTTGGCGGGGTCAACGCCTGCCGCGTGCAGGGCCGCGGTGTTCACCGTGTAGGCATGACCCGAGTTGTGTTTGATGAGCAGCGGAGCCCCGCCGGTCACGCGGTCAAGCTGCTCTATCTCCACCGGCGCATCCAGCCCGGAGGGACGAAACCCTGCTGCTACTACCCAGCCGTCGGGGTTGGGCTCGGCCTCGTGCAATGCAGAGTAGACATCCTCTGGCGTTGTGGCCCGGGAGAGGTCGACTTCCAGCAGCGTTTGGCCGAACCACACGGTGTGGGAATGCACGTCATTAAAACCAGGGCTCAGCGTGCGCCCGCCGGCATCGCACACCTGGTCAGCGGGCAGGTCGCGGGCGGCCTGCCCCACTGCCAGGATGCGCCCGTTGGCAAAGGCCACCGCATCCGTGACTGGCCGCGCAGGGTCTTGGGTCAGGATGTGGGCGTTGTCGATGCGCGTGATCATGCGTCCTCCTGTGTTCTCCTGTTTCTCCAACGAACTGCACGCGGTACGTGCTGTGTCTGCCCCCACAGGTTAAACGTAGAAGTGATACACCTCCCCGCAGTGAGGGCAATTCACCAGTGACCACCGTGTAGCGTTGTGCACATGCACGAACAACGCTGGCACGATATCGTTGCGGAGGTCCAGGGCACCATCCCCCGGCTGGTGGAGGATTTCCTCACCGCCTTTAGCCGCTCAGGGCGCTATGGCGACTCACTAGTGAGCGAGGACGAGCTACGCCTTACAGCCTTTGAGGTCCTCGCTCGCATCTCCGATGTGCTGGTCGGCGCGATGGATGAGGAGGAGCTGCGCGCCCACGCACAGAGCCTGGGTCGGCGGCGCGCACACCAGGGCGTGGAATTAGCAACGCTGATCGACGCCATCCAGCTCGACTTCACGGCCCTCTGGGAGCATTTACGCCGGGCCGCCGGCGCGGACCAGGAAGTGCTCATCGACCACGTGACCCAGCTGCATTCCGTTGTGACGATGTACAACCTGGTGGTACGCGACGCCTACCGCCTAGAAGAAGCGCGCGGGCAGCACGACGTGCACCGCGCCCACGCCCGACATTTGGAAAGGCTCTTTGCGGCCGAATCACTGGGCACGCTCGGCATTGCGGAAATCACCCGCGCGCTCAACCTGGATGCCGATTGCCACTTCGATGTCGTGGTGGCCCACCCCACTGCGGCGGTGGAGTTGCGCGCACTTCTCGACGAACCCATCTCCTCCGGCAAGGCCTTCGGCCACGGTGTGCGCGGGATGTTTGTGGCCTTTTGGCCCAGTGAACAGTGCCCCATCAGCCATTCCACAGGACGCAGGACCAAAGAGTTGGCAGATATTTCCGGGGTGCTCTTTCGCAACGTCACCGGACTAGCCGGAGCGCGCGCGGCTGCACATCAGGCACCACACATCTTCGACGCCACCGGGCCGCTGAACCAACTCACCGTAGCGCCCGATGCACTCTGGGCCGTCGCCGGGGATGCCCTCGCAGACTTCACCGCCAGCGGCATGACGGAGCTCACCCAGACAATCGCCGAGTTACGGCTTCACCACGCGCCGCTCTACCTGACCATCACCACCTACCTGGACTGCGGGTCCATCAAGGATTCCGCGGAAGCGCTGCACTGCCACCGCAATACCGTGCTCAACCGCCTACGACACGTCAACGAGCTCACCGGTCTTGACATCACTCGCCCAAAGGATGCCGCGCGAGCTTTGCTAGCACTCCATCGCACTGCCCGATAGCACTTGTGCACAGACACAACCACAGCACTCGGCCAGTGGGGCAATGCATAGAAAACTCTCCGCCCCATTCACCCCAAGGTGACGCGCACCTAATGTTCCATAGAAAGGTAATGCATTTCACATAAGGAGCACCTCGATATGACTACCCATGCAGCGCCGGCCGCCTCGGCCCAATCCGGCGCCGAGGAAATCAAGGTCGACTCAAAGGACGTCTTCCGCATCGCCAGTTCCGCATTCGTCGGCACAGCCCTCGAATGGTATGACTTCTTCCTCTTCGGCACCGCCGCCGCGCTCGTCTTCAACGAACTCTTCTTCTCTGGAATGTCGGGCACCGGCGCCACCCTCGCCTCCTTCGCCACTTTCGGCGTAGGCTTCCTCGCCCGCCCACTCGGCGCGGTTATTTTCGGGCAAATTGGCGATAAGATGGGGCGCCGACCAGCCCTTATCATCTCCATCGTCGTGATCGGAGTAGCCACCGGAGTCATTGGCCTCCTGCCCACCTTTGACAGCATTGGCATCTGGGCACCTATCACTCTGGTCATCCTGCGTCTGCTCCAGGGAGTCGCCGTCGGCGGCGAATGGGGTGGTGCAACAACCATGGCTATCGAACACGCGCCGGCAGAAAAGCGCGGCCGTTACGCAGCCTTCGTGCAAATCGGCTCCCCCGCCGGTACGTTGCTCTCCTCCGGCGCCTTCGCGCTTGTACTCATGCTCGGTGATGACGCGGTGAGCTCATGGGGCTGGCGCATCCCCTTCCTCATCGCCTTCCCCTTCCTGGCAGTAGCACTGTGGATTCGCTCGAAGGCTGAGGAATCCCCGGTCTACAAAGCACTCGAAGAGGAGGCCGAGGCAGACGAAGCCGCGCACCAAGGCTCCCTGAAGGAGCTTTTCACACAACACTTCCCACAACTATGCCTCGCCTCTGCGGCAGCTTTCCTAGGAATCGGCGGCTTCTTCGTCATGAGCACCTACGTCCTCTCCTATGCCACAACCACGCTGGACTTCGAGCGCCAGACCGTCGTGAACGCCACCCTCCTCGGCGCTGTGTGCCAGATCTTTATCAACATCATCTTCGGCCGCCTCGGCGAAAAGATTGGCCCCGGTCGCGTTATCGGATACGGCGCGCTTGCCACCGCCATCATGGCGTGGCCGCTGTGGGCGATGATCGATACCGGCAATGCTGTACTACTCACGCTTGCTGTTTGCATTGGACTGTCCCTAGTTACAATCACCTATTCCGTGTCGGGCGTCCTACTCTCAGAGATCTTCCCGGCTAACGTCCGTTATTCCGGGGTGGCCATTTCTGCCAATATCGCGTCGGCAGTATCGGGACTGCTGCCTTTCCTCGCTACCGCGCTGAACGCCTCCAATGACACGCCTAGCTCTACACCGGGAATTATCATCCTGGCCGCCACCGCGCTCATTACAGCCTTCGGTGGCTTCGCCGGCGAAAGACACCGCCGCGAGGACGACGTCACCATCGTCGACTAATACACAACCGCTCATAAGAAAAATAAGTTGGGACTCGGCGTCGCAAAGCAAGCTATGGCCTAGCCGGACTCATCCTGATTCCTGCCGTGGCATCCTATGCCATGGCCATATGGAAGATCGTCACTGGCGCCGTGCCCGAGCCGCTCACGCTTTCCGGCACGGCCGTAGCCGCCATGCTCATCAATCTGCTCTGCGCGGTGTTATTGCTGCAACTGCGTCACGGCAGCGCGCTCACGCGCGGTGCTTGGTTGGCCGCGCGCAACGATGTTGCCGCCAACATTCTCATTCTTGGCACCGGCCTTCTCATGCTGGCATGGGCAAGCCCGTGGCCGGATATCGTAGTCAGCCTCATCATCGGCACCATTAATCTGCGCGCCGCGGCAGAGGTCTTCGAGCAAGCCCGTTCGGAAGACCCGGAGATCGAAGAAGAATGACGCAGCCCCTTTAAGAAATCCCTTAATTCAGAAGCCTACGGCTGCGCCCACATCCCTGCCCCCTCAGGGCCAAACCACCCGCCGCCCATCCCTAACGCACCCCCTAAACACCCCTCGATGGGGTCATTCTTTAGTTTGTGAACGAACGGTCAAAGAGACGTTTTCCCAGAATACGGTCTACTGGGACAAAACCAAGGTTGGCGCAAATTTCTTAGTGAAATGTTCACGTCAGACCCACCCGATCGAAATGTACTTCCATGGGCAAAAATATTAACAATTCTAAGGGTGCGCGATCCTGAAAAGCGTCTTATCGTTGCAACACGTCACGCACTGGGCACAACAGCGCTCCTACAGCGCCACCGCAGTGCGTCACCACATTGCCCCAAAAATTTTCATCCAGGAGAACAACAATGACCAAGCGTCGTCGCACCGCCGGCCTCATCGCCGGCCTCGCGATTACAGGCACTGCCCTCATCGCGCCGGCTGCCTCCGCAGCTACCCAGACCGAGTCCTACCCAGAGACCCCGGCTGTGAACGCCAAGCTGCCCATCGTTCACACGTCCCACGGCTCCGACCACATGAAGGCCAACGTGCTCAACCCGCGCCCGGTCTGCAACCCGTGGGAGGACCACCGCACCGTGGTCTACAAGGTGACCGATAACTTCATGCCAGCAGGCACCATCTCCACCACCAACCAGACCAAGAAGGACATCCCGCTGCAGCAGGACCTGTCCAAGTCCCAGTCCATCACCCTGTCCGTCAACGGTGACCGCACTGAGACCACCTCCATGAACGCAGGCGGCAAGGGCTCCGGCAAGAACTCCGAGGGCTCCTTCGGCGTCTCCCACGAGATTGCTACCAAGCTCGGTGCTTCCGCGTCCTACTCCCTGTCCTGGGAGGCTGGCCAGTCCATCGGCCCGTACGATGTTCCGCCGAACCACACCGGTGAAGCTACCTACGGCTTCCGCGTTCTGAACATGACCGGTACCCAGCAGTACTGCAAGCCGAACGGCACCTGGTCCACCCCGACCTTCTGGTCCGCAATGCAGCCGATGAAGAACGAGGTTCGCGTCAAGCTCTACGACGACATCGCTGATTCCTACGCTCCAAACAAGGACGCTCAGAACACCACCGACGTCAACGACCCGAAGGTTGTTGAGGAAGAGAAGTCCCCGGAGGCTGACGCCGAGGTCATCAAGGACAACGAGGTCGCTCCGGAGGAGAAGGCCGTGTCCGAGGCTGAGGGTAAGAAGGAAGAGGAAGCCGACAAGAAGGTCCAGGAGGACCTTGATAACGG
This sequence comes from Corynebacterium sp. HMSC072D12, assembly GCF_001813925.1. Taxonomy (NCBI): domain Bacteria; kingdom Bacillati; phylum Actinomycetota; class Actinomycetes; order Mycobacteriales; family Corynebacteriaceae; genus Corynebacterium; species Corynebacterium sp. HMSC072D12. The sequence continues at coordinate 213,949 of NZ_KV814392.1, read as the reverse complement.
CAAGACCGATGAGGCCAAGCAGAAGCTGGACCTGAAGCCGGTTCTGACCACCTCCGGTGCTAAGCACGCTGGTTTCGCCGGCACCGTTGCTCTCCGCCTGGAGAACGTCGGTACCGAGCGCTACTACGGCGACTTCCCGGCTGTCCAGTACCGCGTTGACGTCAAGACCGCTGAGGGCCCGAAGGGCGTTGACCGCCTCATCACCCCGCGTTCCTCCAACGGTGCGCACATCCGCGACTTGGGCTTCGATGAGAAGACCTCCACCCGCTCCTTCGAGGTCACCCTGGCTAACCCGATTAACGCTGGCGAGAGCGCTCGCGTTGCCAACCTGGACTTCGGCGACGGCAACACCAAGGAAGGCCGCCTGAAGAACTACATCGAGGTGACCCAGATTTCCCGCCTGAAGGGTGATAACTCCACCGACAACGACCAGAACGTTGACTCCCGCGAGATCACCGTGAAGGACACCGGCAAGAAGGCTGAGGGCCTGTTCTAAGGAACACCCCACGCCCGCTTCACAGAGAGTGCAGCCCGCCGGCGCTTAGTCCGGCAGTGAGAGAGTGAGAGGAAACCCCCGACCGTGCGGTCGGGGTTTCTTTGTGCCCAGCGGCTCTTTCACGAGGCTCTCATATCGCAGACGGCATTTCGCGGTACACAATTAGTTGGCTATTGTGAACCAATGCATTTCTCTCGCACCGCACTAGCGGGCCTTCTTTCAGTGGGGCTGATCCTTTCCTCCACTCACGCTCACCCGGCGCACGCACAGGCGCCGGATGCGATGAGCAGCGATATCGCGAACATCGATCAACACTCCAGTGCCCTCGATCCCATAGCCCTGGGCCCACTAGCTCCAGTACTCTTTGCCGATAATATCTTCGCTGCTTGGGGGAAGTTACTTCAGCAAGTGAGAATCCCGACGGTCGCACCAGAAGCTACGCGCCCACCCGCGACCACCGCACCGGCACAACTGCGCGAGCTGCGGCATATCCAAGACAACGTGTGGGAGCTTAAGGCCTATTCACCGGCCATGGACCGCGTTATCACTAACGACATCATTCTTCCTCTGGGAGGATTAGAGAATACTCAGCCTCGCCCGACCTATTACCTGCTGGGCGGCGCCGGCGGAGGCGAGGACGCACTGTGGTGGGACGGTGGCGGAGCTTCCAAGTTCTTCCGCGACAAGCACGTGAATGTCGTATCACCCCGCGGCGCTTATGGCTCGATGATGTCCGACTGGGCGCAGCCCCATGACACCCACGGAAAATACAAGTGGGCCACCTATCTCACCAAGGAACTACCGCAGCTTATCGACGCCGAGTTTCACGGCAACGGCCGCGACGGCATCGCGGGCGTGAGCAACTCGGGCGGCCCAGCGCTGGAGCTTGCCACTTTTGATCCGCGGTTCAAGGTTGCTGGTTCCTTCTCCGGCTGCCCTTCGACCACAGGTATCCTCGCGCAGTCCTTCGCATGGGTAAGCGCGGCTTTCTACGGTACGGACCCAGCTCGTTCTTTCGGCGCGCCGTGGGATCCGGCGTGGGCGCAGCATTCGCCGGTTCTCAACCTCGATCACCAAAAGGGGCGGAAGACCTTTGTCATCGTCTCCCGCGGCGGCCCGGCAGACTTTGATGTCGATATTGAGGACTCACCGCTCCCAGCCTTGGGACTCAACGAACGCTTGGATTACTGGTGCAGTTCCTTTTACGCCAAGCGTGCCACCGCCGCTGGCGTTGATCTTGACTACTACGAGCTTCCGGCCGGGCGCCACACGTGGGGGCTCTTCCGCCGGGAGCTAGCCATCAGTTGGGCCACGGTGGGCCCGGCACTCGGCGTGGACTAGCACCGTCAATCACGCGCACAACTACATCGCGTGAGCTCTAGATCACCACGCACCGCGCACGTAAAATCAACATTCATGAATGTCATGGACACTTGGGAGCCCACGCTGGGCACCGGACCTCTATTAGGAATTGCGGTGGCGGCCATCGCCGTCATCCTCATCCTCGTCATCCACTTCAAGGTGCACGCCTTCGTCACCCTTGTCACGGTTTCCGCGCTCACCGCTTTGGCCGCCGGAATCCCGCTGGATGGCGTGGTTCCCACCATGACGAGCGGCTTCGGTTCGACTCTCGGTTCCGTAGCCTTGTTGGTGGGCTTGGGCGCCATGATCGGGCGCTTGGCAGAGACCTCCGGCGGAGCCAAAACGCTTGCCGACGCCCTCGTGAAACTCTTCGGCGAAAACAAAGCGCCCCTAGCGCTGGGCGTGGCTTCCCTCATCATGGGCTTTCCCATCTTCTTCGACGCAGGCCTCATGGTGATGCTGCCGGTCATCTTTGCCGTCGCCAGGCGCCTGGACGGCCCAGTCTTGGCCTATGGCATTCCTGCGGCCGGTGCCTTCTCCGTCATGCACGTCTTCGTGCCACCGCACCCAGGCCCCGTCGCAGCAGGTGAGTTCTTCAGCGCGAACATCGGCCTGATCCTTATCTTCGGCCTCCTCATCGCGTTGCCCACATGGTATCTCTCCGGCTACCGCTTCGGTCTCCACTTGGGCAAGAAATACCCCTACCGCCTGGAGGAGGCCATAACCGGTGCGCTGGTCAGCGATGCCGAATTGCCGGATCGCCCGGCCTCCCCCGCTTCAGTAATCAGCATCCTGCTCATCCCCATGCTCCTCATCTTTGGCAATACCGGGTTGACTACCTTGGGCACAGCTGGCGTTGTCGATCCTTCCGCCACCTGGGTGCGCTTCTTCATCTTTCTGGGGCAAACGCCGATCGCGCTCATCATCACCACGCTTGCGGCGATGGCCGTGCTGGGCCTGCGCCGCGGGGAAGGCAAAAGCGCCATTGAGAAGACCATGGAGTCTGCGCTCGGCCCAATTTGCTCCGTCATCCTCATCACCGGTGCCGGAGGCATGTTCGGCGGGGTGCTGCGTACCAGCGGCATTGGTGATGCCCTCGCGGATTCTATGTCCGGCCTCGGCATCCCCGTTATCTTGGCCTGCTACCTCATCGCGGTCGCCCTGCGCCTGGCGCAAGGCTCAGCCACCGTTGCCCTCACCACGGCCGCCGCGCTCATGGCGCCTGCCGTCGAGGCTGGCGGCTTCAGCGAAATCCAACTGGTCCTCATTACGCTTGCCACCGCGGCTGGCTCGGTCTTTGGCAGCCACGTCAATGACTCGGGATTCTGGCTCGTGGGCCGACTCATGGGCATGGATGTGTCGACCACACTGCGGACGTGGACAGTAAACCAGGCACTCATTTCCTCTATTGGCTTCGGCATTGTCCTTATCTTCTACGGTGCTGCCGCGCTGCTCTAGTGCCGCAGCTGGAGCAGCGGCAGGATCTCGAAAGCACCAGCTAACCCTGAAACCTGACTTGGCCATTTTAGTGCGGAACAATCCTACCCCACCGCCGAAAACCACCAGGTAGCAGTGTCGAGAGAAACGTTGCTCACCCGCCAATGACCTAAGCCGGGTCACTACGGCCGTTTCCGAAGTGCACTGCACGTATCTGCCTTCGCGAAACGGAATGCCTTCTTCGCTCCCCTCGCAACGTGCAACATTTACGTGCCTTCATTGACATGCTGGAGGCGTCTGGCAAAAGGCATCAGTCCTAAGGCGTTTTCACGGCTGAAAACGCCATTTACTTATCGCAGATGGCGTTTTTAGACCCAAAGATGCCTTTTGCCAGATGCCTTCTGCAGGACGCCCTTCAGACTTAGGCCATTTTAGTGCGGGAACAATCCCACCCCACCGCCGAACAACACCAAGTAGCAGTGCAAGAGTGGCGTTGCTCATCCACCCATGACTTAAGTCAGGAAGCACCAGCTAAGCCCGCAAGTACTCGGCCGCCGCGGCGGCAAGTTCCTCCGGGGTGGCGCTGACGTCCAGCACCACTCCTGCTTCTTCTGGGCGCAGTTCCTCCAAGGTCTCGAACTGCGAATCAAGCAGGGATACAGGCATGAAGTGTCCGGAGCGTTGGCTCATGCGCTCTTTGAGCAGCTCATAGGAGCCGTGCAAGTGCACGAAGACCGTATCCGGCGCTGCGGTGCGAATGAGTTCGCGGTAGGAATGCTTGAGCGCGGAGCAGCCGACGATGGCGCCACCTTCTTGGTCTGCGAGGAAGCGCCCGATGGATTCGAGCCAGGGTTTCCGGTCATCGTCGTCAAGCGCCTGTCCCGAGGCCATCTTCTCGATGTTCGCTGCCGGGTGCATGTCATCCCCGTCCTGGAAGGGAAGGCCGGTGTGCTGCGCCAGCAACTCCCCGACCGTGGACTTACCGCAGCTTGAGACTCCCATGATCACAACGTGCTTGTGCATCATCCTCCTTCACACGCCACCCGATTTTATGCGCTACGCACTACGTGACGTAGCGCGGTTCAATACGGCGCGGCTTAGCCCAGCGGCGCGTAGCCAAAGTCACCGCGCTGCACCTGACTGCGGGCATTCCGGTCGAAGGTTGCGCACAAGGCAGCCGCCACGTAGCGCACACCGCCTGCCGGCGAAGAGGAGCCGACGCGCTCGGCGCAGTTCTCCAGGGCTGGCAGGCCGATACTCTCCCCAGGCGAAGTCATGGAGAAGAAGGACGCGGCCATCATGGTGTTGCCATCGGCGCGCACGTATTCCGAGGAGCCCTTAATAGCCTGCCAAGCAATCGCCCCGACGGGATCGGTGCGGAACTGGTCCCGCTCAGTTTGGGTCAGCTCGGCGTTAGCAGCAGGCACGGACAGTGTTGTGATGAGTAGTGCTGCTGTTGCAGCAAGGAGAGGAAACTTTTTCACAGGAACACTCTATCTCCCGCGCCACAGTTTTTCTCGGCATTGCCGGCCCCGGCTTAACTGATGACGCTGCGCAACTGCCGAATCTCGGCAGGCCCCACACGGCAACAGCCGCCCAGCAAGCTAACGCCTGCAGCCTGAAGCTCCACCGCTGCGTCGGTCAGGTTCATAGCGCCGGCAGGAGCAGGCTGCCAGTCGCAAGCGCCGTGGTCCCAGTTCTCCCCGCTGTTGGGGCAGGCCAGAAGCGGCTTATCGGTGCCGCTTCGCAGTTGCTTCACCACCGCGCATGCCCGTGATGGGTCGACGCAATTTACGCCCAGAGCTCCCAGTCGCGGCGACTGGTTGGCAAGCTCAATAACCCGCGAGAACTTCTCGGGGTCCGCCGCGATGGCGCCGGTAATACTCAGTGCGAAGGGCTTAGGCTGCTCCTCAAGGAGCTCGAGCAATGCGGCCGTCTCCTCGACGTTGGGAATGGTCTCCGCAAGGAGGAAGTCGGCGTCCGTATCCGCAAGTATCGCTACCCTGCGGGCATGCCAGCGCTGTAGCTCACCGCGACGCAGATCATAAGCACCGTCATAGTCCGTCCCCTTCCCCGGACCCGCGCCATAGGGGCCGATGGATGCAGCGACCAGCAGATCACCATGGGCAGTGCGCTTGTCGACGGCCACTCGCACCGCCTCACGGGCCACTGCGACGCTGCGGCGAAGAAGCTTCTCCGCTTCTTCACCAAGCACATCGAAGGTGACTTGGTAGGAGGCCGCGGTAGCAACCTGCGCGCCGGCGGCGAAGAAGTCCACGTGCGCAGACTCAATGAGCGCGGGGTTCTCCCGCAACACCCGCGCCGACCACAGCGGGCCAGAGATGTCATGCCCCTGGGCTTCAAGGTGGGTTCCGAGGCCGCCGTCGACAAGCATCGGCGCATCACACAGTGCCATAACGCACGAGCCTAGCAGCGCACCGTGCCCGCAAGGTCCAGCTCGACAACAGGAAGTTGTTATAGCTTCGTTATTCGCTTGAGATTGGTGGACTCCCCCACCACGTCAGAACCCTAAGTATCCGCAGCACTCAGGCATGGGACTGCACTCTTCACAACACGCGCCGCGAGCGCGCAGCTAACTGCAAAACCTGTCCGCAAGCTGATTTTTTGGTTGAAACAATCTGGATGTCATGACACGGTGGACGAGTTAGCGATTCCCGCAGCAAGGAGGGGAAATGGCAGCGATTACTGCCAAGAATCTGTACAAGGTCTTTGGCAAACATGCCAAGAGAGGGGTGGAATCCCTCAAGAATGGGTCTACTCGTGAAGATCTCCGCGAGCAGGGCCTCACCGCCGCGGTGATTGATGCCAGCTTTGAGGTTGAACCGGGAGAGATCTTCGTTGTTATGGGCCTGTCGGGCTCCGGAAAGTCCACGCTCATCCGAATGATCAACGGTCTGTGGGATGCCACCTCAGGCGAGATTTTCATTGGCGACCAAAACTTAGCAGCCATGTCGGAAGAGGAGCTACGCGCTGTAAGACGCGACCGTATCTCCATGGTCTTCCAGTCCTTCGCTTTGCTACCCCACCGCACTGTCGGTGAGAACGCGGCGTATGGGCTGGAAATCAAGGGCGTCGGAAAGCAAGAGCGTGAGGCCAAGGCAGAGGAAGCCTTGGCCATGGTGGGGCTCGAAGGCTGGGCTGATTCCATGCCAGACGAGCTCTCCGGCGGCATGCAGCAGCGTGTGGGCCTCGCCCGTGCGCTGGCAGCAGATACAGACATCCTGCTCATGGATGAGGCGTTCTCCGCATTGGACCCGCTCATCCGCAAGGACATGCAGGATCAGCTCATCGACCTGCAGGCTTCCCTCAACAAGACCATCGTCTTTATTACCCACGATCTCAACGAAGCCATGCGTATTGGTGACCACATCGCCATGATGCGCGACGGCCGGGTGGAACAAATTGGTACCGCCGAAGAGATTTTGCAAAACCCCGCCAATAATTACGTGGCCGACTTCGTTAAGGATGTCGACCGCTCCCGCGTACTCAATGCGGAGAATATCGTCGAACGCCCACAGAACACCCTAAACGCGAGCCAGGGCCCGCTCACCGCGCAAAAGCTCCTGCGCGAATCTCAAAACTCCTGGCTCGTGGTGCTCAATGCCGACCGCACACCAGCCGGCGTGGTCTGGGAAGAGGACATCGCCAAGGCGGTGCGCAACGGCAACAGCGAGCTGCCGCTGGATTCCAGCACCACGCACATTGTCCATGAGGGCCAGAACATTGCGGAGCTCTTCGGATATGCCGCCGACACCACGACCCCTCTGCTCGTTGTCGACGGCAACGGCAAGTTCACCGGTGTTATTCCGCGCGTGACTCTCTTGTCCGCCGCATCGAGTGACATCGACACCACTGGAGAGGAGAACTAAGCCATGGATCAAAACGCATTGCCCCGCATCCCCGTGGGCGATTGGGTCTCGGACGGCATTGACTGGCTCACCGATAACGCCGCTGTGCTTTTCGACGCCTTCTCCGCCATCATGAGCTTCCTCATTGACGGTTTCTCAGAGGTGCTCCTCTCCGTCCCTGGCATCATCATGCTCGTCATCTTGGCGTTGTTGGGTTGGTTCTTCCGCTCGCCCAAGTTCGCCATCGGCTCCGCCCTGGGCTTTTTGCTGGTGATGTGCATGCGCCAATGGGACACCATGTTGGAGACCATGTCGCTGGTGCTCATCGCCACTTTATCTGCCACCATCCTGGCGGTTCCACTGGGCATTTGGGCAGCAAAGTCGAACACTGCCAGCGCGATCATCCGCCCCATCATGGACTTCATGCAGACCATGCCGGCCTTTGTCTACCTCATCCCAGCGGTGACATTCTTCTCTATCGGCGTGGTCCCGGGCATTTTCTCCACGATCATCTTCGCGCTGCCTCCGGGTGTGCGCATGACCGAACTGGGCATCCGCCAGGTGGATAGCGAAACCGTAGAGGCCGGCAAGTCCTACGGTGCCACCAATTGGCAGATCCTCAAGGGCATCCAGCTCCCGCTGGCCGTGCCGACCATCATGGCCGGTATTAACCAGGTCATCATGCTCTCTCTGTCCATGGCAGTCATCGCCGGCATGGTGGGCGCGGACGGCCTGGGCAAGGAAGTGGTCTCCGCTATTTCCACCCTGGATATTGCTCAGGGCGTTGAAGCCGGCCTCGCGGTGGTTATCTTGGCTGTCTTCCTTGACCGCCTCACCGCGGCTCTGGGTTCGCTCAAGAGCTACCCGGCCTCGATTCTGAACTTGGTGCGCAAGTAATACCGCGCACGGAGAAACCCTAGACAGACCGAAAACAGTCAACACAAAGAACAAGAAGGACTCACAATGTTGAAAAACAAGATAGTGGCCGCCGTTTCTATTGCGGCTTTAGCTTGTGGTTTGGCCTCCTGCTCTTCCTCGGGCGAGGATAAGACTCTTACCCTCGGCTACATGCCTGCGTGGACCGATACGGTATCCGGGGCCAACCTCCTCAAAGAACAATTCACCGAAGCAGGTTATGACGTAGAGCTCGAAGAGCTCTCCGACGCCGCCGTGTTCTACACCGCACTCGATAACGGTGACATTGATATCTTCCCGCTGGCATGGAGCGAGCGTACTCACAAGAAATACATGGACCAGTACGGCGAGAACCTCGAAGACTTGGGAATTGGGTACGACAAGGCCGAAAGCTTCTTCGCGGTTCCCACCTATATGGACGATGTCAATTCCATCTCTGATCTCAAGGGGCAGGCGGATCGCTTCGGCGGGAAAATCGTCGGAATTGAACCCGGTGCAGGCCTGACTGAGCTGTCCTCCAACACCGTCGATGCTTATGGCTTGGAGGATGAAGGCTACACGTTGGCAACCTCCTCCACCCCAGCGATGCTGGCTGAGCTAGAAAATGCCATCGACAATCAAGAGGACATCGTCGTCACCCTCTGGAGCCCTTTCTGGGCCAACAGCCAGTACGACATCAAGCGCCTAGAGGATCCGGAAGGTTCCATGGGAGAGCCAGAGAACATGCACTGGCTCGCACGCAAGGGCTTTAGCGAGCAGTTCCCCGACGTCGCTGACTACCTCGGGAACCTCACTTTGGATCAGGAGCAGTACGAGTCCCTCGAAAACCTCATCGTCAACGAGTACGAGGATGGCGACGAAGACAAAGCCGTCCAAGAGTGGCTCGGTACCCATGGCGATGCTTTGCCCAAGCTCAATGACGCTTAAACCTCCGGCGTGAGTGGCACCGCGCCTATCATTACCATTTCGATATCTGAAAGGACCATCAAAAATGTTCTCCCGTAAGATTCTGGCCACCGTCTCTGCCCTCGCGCTGAGCGCTTCCCTCGTGGCCTGCTCCTCTGACTCCTCGGACTCCGCATCTGGCTCCGACAATGACGGTGACAAGGGCACCATCACCATGGGCTACATTCCGTCCTGGACCGATGGCCTGTCCACTGCCCACCTTCTTCAGAACAAGCTGGAGGAGGCCGGCTACACCGTTGAGCACGAGCAGCTTAACGACGCCGCCGTGGTCTACACCGCCCTCGCTTCCGGCGACATCGACATCTACCCGTCTGCCTGGTCCGAATTCACCCACAAGCAGTACATGGACAAGTACTCCGACAAGATTGAGGACTACGGCGCCTACTACGGAAATGCCCGCCTGACCTGGGCAGTGCCGGAGTACATGGATGATGTCAACTCCATCGAAGACCTGAAGGGGCAGGCTGACCGCTTCGGCGGCCAGGTCGTGGGTATCGAGCCGGGTGCAGGCCTGACCAAGGCCTCCCAGGAGACCATCGAAGGCTACGAACTGGACGGCTACAACCTGTCCACCTCTTCCACCCCGGCTATGCTTTCTGAGCTGAAGTCCGCTACCGACGCTGAGGAGGACATCGTAGTCACCCTATGGCGTCCGTTCTGGGCTAACGCTAAGTTCCCAGTCAAGGACCTCGAGGATCCGAAGGGCACCCTGGGTGATACCGAGGGTCTGCACTGGCTAGCCCGCGACGGCTTCGAGGAGGACAACCCTGAGGTGGCCGAGTGGCTCAAGGGCCTGAAGCTGGATGATGAACAGTACGGCACCCTGGAAGACCTCGTGGTCAACGAGTACGGCGAGGGCAAGGAGCTGGAGGCCGTCCAGGAGTGGCTGGACAAGAACCCGGACGTGGTAAAGGACATCAAGTAAACTCCCTCACCCGCTCCTAGCGCTGAACCTGTAGCGCCGAACTAGCCCCGCATTGCGTAATCTGACGTGATGCGGGGCTTTGCCGATCCCGCTGCTTAGCTCGGCTACTCACCGTACTGCCATGCCGAGCAAGCTTTCCGAGCGGCCCTTCTTGATATACCGGCAACCGCCACACCTCACTCAAATAGCCCACCCCAATAGCAGTATTATCTTTCCTAATCTTCAAACGGGACAAATGCCCCGCGCTCAAGCCCATTCGCGCTCGTCGTCGCACTTTCACTTGCCGTACCACCCCACTACACATAAGTGCACGCTATACGTTCACAGAAAGTCTCCATGCTTTTACAAAGAAACGGCCAAGGTTTCAACAATAGTTGCCCCCTTTTCACCTAAAACCCCTGAACACAAGGCTGCAATCCTGAGCGAGCACCCCCCGCACATTACCCCCACTGACTGAAACAATCGACTCAACCTTTACAAAGTCGGGCCGAAAGTAGGGGAAATCTAAAGAAGCCTAAGGGGCGAGACATGAAAGGCGACAAACATAAAGGCAAAGCTTAAAACTGCTGGTCAACTGGTCTTTCTGCGCCAAAGAGAGCTTTAATTTTAAGTGAAAGTACCGATCGGTACGCGGCAAAAAGCTGCCACTTAACCCTGAAGCAGAAAGAGGTGCCCACTATGTTCCGCCTCCACTTTAGACATACCGCCACAAAAATTGTCGTCCCGATTGCTGCCACCGCAGCACTCTTCGCTGGCTCCCTCAACACCCCTGCTCAGGCTGCTAGTTCCTTCGGTTCTTCCGCCCCGGCCGCGCTCCTCAATACAAAGCCCTCTGCTAGCGGCCCAGCCGCCCCAGCTCCCCGCGCATCCGCCAGTGTGCAAGGCATTATTAAGCAAACCAATGCCCAACGCGTGGCCAATGGCCTCGCACCGCTGCGTGTTGACACGAATCTGACCAACCTCGCACAAGACTGGGCCAACACCCTAAGCCGCGATGGCAAGACCCGACACCGCCCGAACTACTGGACCCACTACCCCGCCGGCCTGCCAGCCGGGGGCGAGAACGTCCTCCAGGCATGGAGCGACTACTCCGACGCCCGCGTTGTCCAGCTGTGGATGGACTCCCCCGGCCACCGCAGAAACCTGCTCGACCCCCGAGCCACGTCCGTGGGCATCGGCATGGCCATCGGTGCTGATGGCAAGCTGTATGCTGTGCAGAACTTTGGGCGGTAGGCTTCGTGCGCCCCGCTACTAAAAGCGCCCGGTAGAGAGATGGTTTTCTCTTTACAGGGCGCCATTCAGGGATTTTTGGATCGGCAGCCTCGGTACGCCCCCCGATCCCAGCGTTCGTGAGGATCACACGCTGAGGCTGCTTGCTGTTCAGAGCGGAAAGCAGCTGAGGCTGCTCACTTAGCGGAGCAGAAAGCTCGGCAAACTGCACCCGTCCATCAGGTACCAGCCGCACCAGCGCCTAGATTGTCGGTGAACGACTATGTAGGCTGCTGCGCCTTTAAAGGCAACCACCCGATAACCAGCTTTAACGATAAGGTTGCCCCAACGCAGAAATCGACTGCATCTCGCGCGTACAAATTAGGTAGCCTGACTTGACAGCATCTCCAACGTCAGGAAATCACAATGAATGATACTCATGCTCTGAGCACTCCCCGGCTTCTCCTTGCGGTGCCGACGGATGCCGATATTGACGCCATCTTCGCCATTCACTCGGATGCCCGCACCTACGAGCACCGCCCTGAACTGGCTATGAAGACTAGGGAGGAAGCCGTGGAGCTGGCACGCGCATGGCAAGCCAATTGGCGAGAGAAGCAGCTGGGCTACTACGTGGTGTCCACGCTTGATGGCAGCACTATTGGTTTCACCGGTGTGCGCCATAGCGAGGAAGCTGGTGAAGAAGTACTCAACCTCTACTACCGCTTCGCACCCGAATCACAGGGACAGGGCTTTGCCAAGGAGGCTGCGTCCGTTGCGATTGCCAGTGCGCGAGAACGTTTCCCGCAGCTCCCTGTCGTCGCCATCATCGACCCCACCAACGAGGCTTCGATTGCTCTAGCATTGAAGCTCGGTCTGCAGCACGTTCCCGGCGCAGGTGTGCCGGATGACTACGAGGTGTACCGCCTCTCCTAGGTTTCGGCCTTCCACGGCACCAACCCCTTGGTCGGGTACCGCGAGTCGACAGTGAAACGCTGGCACACCACCTGAGTGTCATCGTTGATGTCTAACTGCCCGATGTATTCAACGAACTCGGGTGAGCGCCAGAATTGTTCATGCCCGGCGCGCCATTCGTCGGCATTGATGTAGCCCTCGCCCTCGGCGATGGCGTGCTCGTCGCTGACGTCGGCGAGCCGACAGACCTGGACCTCGGTGATACAGATGACGCACACAACGTTGTCGTGTGAATCGAGGACTGCTTCGAGGTTGCCCACGTCCTCCTGCGGTCTGTAGCCGTGCGGATATTCGGCCAACAAGGACGTCGTAGTGGTCTTGGTGCTGTTCAGGATGGCGGTGACGAGGGCGTCGCGAAGCGGGCCAGGGAATGCGAACTCACCGCGGGGCAGTTCCGCTATAGGTTTCAAAGCGTCCTGAGTCATACGTTTACAGTACGTGGCCAGTTAAATGTTGCTGAGTGAGTACGTGCTCGCTTTCTGTTCCACCCGGCGGGATGCTCGCTCCCCCAAACTCGATTCATCCACGACGATGTCCGGGGAGTTTCCCTTGCGCCAAAGATGCTCCTTAAAGGGCTGGTAAACCAGCTTCTTTCCCAATCGCTCCATGCCGCGCCGCCACTTCCTATTGATAGCGGCGCGGCCTTTCTTCAAACTTCAAAGCTCTTCATAAACTTCAAAGAATTCACAAAATTCATAAACTTCACAAGACTTCAAAAGCTCTGTGGTCTAGAGTGAGGGACATGAATCCGAAACACACCAACCCTTTTACGGCTACTCTCGGCGCCACTCCCCCGCTGTTGGTTGGCCGCAGCGATGCCATTCGTGATTTCGGTTTTGCACTCGATGAAGGCCCTGGTGCCCATGAGAGGATCTCACTCATCATCGGACCACGCGGCATCGGCAAGACAGTCCTTCTAAACGCCTTCGAAGACGAAGCGCTCGAGCGCGGCTGGCTCACGCTCAGTGACACTGCAACGACCGGTTTTGTTGAGCGACTGCGTAGCAGCATTATTCAGCTTCTGGCTAAAGAGAGGAAGCAGCTCAAAGGCCTCAACGTCTCCATCCTCGGCATTGGAGGCGGGCTCAATTGGGATACTCGAGCTATTGCAGAGTCCACATATTCACTGCGCAATGCACTGAAAGATTTACTGGCCTACAAACGTGAACTAGACCGGAAATCCCGCCAGGAGCCCGGTGGGGTACTTGTAACACTGGATGAAATGCACCACCAACGCAGCCAGGAGCTCATAGAGTTCGGCGCCACGATTCAACATTTAGTTCGCGAGGGTGAGGACATTTCCGTTGTCATGGCAGGCATCCCGTCCTCAATTAGACCGCTGCTTTCCGGGAAGCTGAACAGTCGTGGCGACACCAATCCAGTCACCTTTCTTCGACGCGCCAACCGCATTGAACTGGGCAGAGTCTCCGATTCGGATGTACGTGAAGCACTGGAGGAACCCCTTCACAGCGCCGCCACCTCATGGTCACAGGACGCTTTGGAAACCGCGGTTGAGGCATGCCATGGATATCCATTCATGATTCAGCTCGTCGGCCAGTGCTCCTTTAGGGAAAAGGCGCGTACCGCTGACGGAGGTACCGAGATTTCTATCGACGCTGCTCAGCGAGGAGTCGCAACAGCACAGCGCAAGCTCGGCCAACTTATTCATGAGCCAGCGCTGTCGGACCTCTCCCCCGTCGACCGAAGCTTTTTGGTCTACATGGCTCAAAGCGATGGCCCTTCCAAGATGGCGGATATCAAGGCACGCTTCAATAAGACTGATTCTTATGTAGGCAATTATCGCCGCCGGCTTCTCGACGCCGAAATGATCACCACCACGGGCCACGGCGAAGTCGATTTCGCCTTGCCGTACTTACGTGACTACCTCCGCGAGCACGCGGCAAGCCTTATAGCTGAAGACTTCGACGCCCAGTAGCGAGGCCTCCCTCGCCCTCGGACTGCACGCCACACCTACCCCCGCGCGTTTACATCTCTACTATTCGCGCAGAGTTTCCATTCCTCTCAAAGTTATTCATCCGGCTCGCCGGGGAATGCAGCACCTGCCAGCGTCGGTGTTGTCGAAGTGGTGGAGGGAGGGCGTCGCCAAGCGCGGCGTGAAACCGCACCGTGTGCGCGCTGGGACCGTCTGAATAAACGCGGATAATAGTATGCAAACCGCCGCAAAACCTGCGCCTACGTGGGTTTTCCTCGCTGTCGGGAGCTTGAAAAAGTTCAAACTTATCTTAGAATTGTCATCTAGTTCACACTTCCTCCTTGCGGTGCCGCCTCTCACTACGCACGTGGCTGACACGGTTCACCGCGCGCGAAGAAAGGTTCACGCAGATGACAACTCCCCCGCTGGGCGTGTGGTCCGAGGTTGGCAAGCTCCACCAAGTCATGGTGTGTGCGCCGGGGCTCGCGCACGAGCGGCTGACCCCCAGCAACTGTGAGGAGCTGCTGTTCGACGACGTCCTCTGGGTCGACGAGGCCAAGAAGCATCACGCGGAGTTCGTCACCAAGCTGCGCAGCTACGGCGTCGAGGTGCTGGAGATGCACAAGCTCTTGGAGGAGACCCTGGCCACCCCGGGCGGGCGTGACTTCATCTTGGACTTCAAGCTGCTGGATAAGAACGTCGGTGTGGGCATCGGCGGCGAGCTGCTCCACTGGTTCAACGAGATGTCCAACGCGCACCTGGCAGAGCTCCTCATCGGCGGACTGCCTTTCGCCGAAATCCCGAAAGGCTTAGGCCACGGCACCATCGACGCCATGCGTGAGATCTACGGGCCTGACGCTTTTGCGCTGCGCCCGCTGCCCAATACGCAGTACGCGCGCGATAACTCGGCGTGGATTTATGGCGGAGTCTCGCTCAACCCAATGCGCATGCCGGCGCGCCACCAGGAAACACTCCTGACGCGGGCTATCTACAACTATCACCCGCGGTTTGCGCAGGCAGATTTCCAATTTTGGTACGGAAATACCGATGAGGAGCCGGGTCTCGCAGCACTAGAGGGCGGTGACATCATGCCGATTGGCAAGGGCATCGTCCTCGTCGGCATGGGTGAGCGCACCACATGGCAGGGCGTGAGCCAGCTGGCCATGCGGCTCTTCGAGGAGAGTGCGGCGGAGAAGATCATCATCGCCGCCATGGCCGCTGACCGCGCATCAATGCACCTGGACACCGTACTCACTTTCTTGGACGCCGATAAGGTCACCGCCTACCCCAAGGTTGTGGACACCATCCGGCCTATCGTGTTGCACCCCTCCACAAGCACGGCGCCTTTCGACGTCGAACTGCCCACCGACTCCTTCCTCGATGTCGTAGCCCAGGCACTCGGTATTGGACGCTTCGAGGTCATTGAAACAGGTGGGGATGTTTATACCGCCGCGCGTGAGCAGTGGGATGATGCCAACAACGTCGTGGCTATTGAACCTGGCGTGGTGGTGGCCTATGACCGCAACAAGCACACCAACAAGAAGCTGCGGGCTGCCGGCATTGAGGTAGTGGAGATCGGCTCGGCAGAGCTGGGGCGCGGCCGCGGTGGCGGGCATTGCATGACCTGCCCGATTGTTCGCGAGGCGGTGGATTACTAACAACACGATGGGAATATATTTTCGCATCTGCCGTCTCACGCCCCGCCCTCCACCAGGAGAGCAGACGGTGGGGTGAAGGGGACGTCGCCAAGCGCAGCCCCATTCCCACCACGGCCGCAGCCACACGCTTCTCACCCTAGGGGTGAGAAATGCAGGCATGGCGCGAGCATCAGTACCATCAGCTCTCCTACGAAACTTCCCCGAGCAAAGCTCACTGCCAGCAGATTCGTTTGAAACCCTGAAATTTCGGCAACCCCGTATAGGGTCAATCGAATTATTGTGCACGAAAGGTCAAAACACTGGCAGTCATCATATTGACACCGCCAACTTCCCCCAAGACCTTAGGAAATCTCTTGTCCAGCTTTCAAAGCCTCCGGTTTCGGCACCTAAGATTGTTTCAGGATTAAATTAGTTCCCCATCATTCTTTGAGTTTCTTTAAGGACGGTATCCAGGTGCACATCAAGAGACTCCGCGCACTCGCGCCGCTGGCGGCTACAGCCGCGATGGCAACCGCGGCCTTCATCGCGCCCGCAGCACAGGCAGCCAATATTCCGCCGATGCCGCAGGCCTACCCCATCACGAACCTCTACAAGAGCTGCAGCGCAGCAGGCGAAGACCTCACCACCCCGGAGTGGCACTTTGCCGAAACCGGCCGCCGTTACTTAAGCGACGGCACTCTGCAGTTCAAGAACACCACTGACCAAGAAGTGCCCTATACCGCCTCCGTGGAAACCGGCACCAACCACAAGATTGAAGCCAACTCCAAGGCCGCGATGCCTTCCGGGTGGGACACCACCGCCAAGTCCGATATCGGACTGAAGCTATCCAACGGCTGGCAGGAGAAGGAAACCTTCGGTCCCATCACGCTCAAGCCGGGTGAATCCTTCCGCGTGGAATACGGCGTGGTGGAAAAGGACTTCATCTCTATGTTCGTCGGCTGTAACGACGACCGTCTAGAGAACATGCCCGGCGCCAACGTTATCCGCGGCAAGGGCCCGGCCGAGCGCTATGCCTTTGCCTACATCATCAAGGCGGACGGCTCCGTTTCGGACCTGGCCATGGAGATTCCCTCCCGCTCCCCGGGCGCCAATTCCAAGCCCATCGAGGGCAACTACACCTCCGTATCCGGCCCCAGCCTGGAAAAGATCGCAGATCCGAAGAAGGATGAAATCATGCAGCCTTCCGAGGAACTGCAGCGCGATCCCTCCTGGCCCAAGGAGGGCGAGACCTGCGAGGGTCGCGATAGCTCCTGGTACCCGCTGGATATCACTGCCGTGACGCCGACCTTCCGCAAGCCGGGCTACTCCACGGACTTCCTCAACTGGTCCAAGGGCGACTATGAATACGCACCGGTTACTGACTTCGTCGTTGGCGCCGAGCACGCCCCCTACACCAACTGGCGCGGAAACCGCGGCGATATCCCGAAGGGCTGGCTGGAATCCGTCGGCGCGGTCAAGCGCGCCTACATGCCGGTGGGAACTGAACTCGAGCACGTCGACCTCGCCCCCGGTGAGCGCGTACGCGTGGAGTACGGCACCACCATGACCCGCATCAACTACCGCGAAATCCACTGCGGCAAGGACGGCAAGTACAGCCTGACCTCCAACTACAAGCAGACCACCGCTCCCAGCGGCTTCTGGGCGGAGGCCACCATCACGAGCAAGGACGGCTCCACCCGCACCGAGGACGTAACCCCGGAGGAGTACCGCAACCTTCCAGTCCCGACCCAGACCATCTACTAATCCACCTTTAATCCCCCAAGGAGTACACCCACATGTTCAAGACCAAGATTGCTTCCACCACCGCCGCCGTGGCCATCGCCTGCGGCCTGATCGCTGCCCCGGCCGCCAACGCCCTGCCTGCGCGTGACCTGGGTCCGGCCAACCCGACCACCATCGGTGAGCACTGCGCCAACCCGGGTGACACCGGCCAGACCGTCGAAATTAAGCGCACCTACTTCGACGGCTCCGCCGGTTCCTGGACCATCTCCAACTACAACGACGAGCCGCTGCCGGTAACTCGCTCCATCAAGGAAACCAAGACCAAGACCTGGAACGTCTCCGCCGGCGTGGACTTCAAGCTGCTGGATCTGATCAACTTCACCTTCTCCTCCAGCTACACCGACTCCCAGTCCTACGAGGTCGGCGAGCAGGTCGGCCCGTACAACATCGCTCCGGGCAAGACCGCCGTCATGCGCGCGGGTTGGGTGGTTTCCGACTTTGAGGGCCAGAAGACCATCTGCGGTTCCGATAACACCTGGCAGGCTAACGGCGACACCTTCACCGCTACCCTGCCGAAGGAGCGCCACGTGGAGGTCTCCACCCGCGACAACAACGATTGGGGCTAAGACGTGCTGAAGAAGTCCATCGCGCGCACTGCCGCGAGCGTCTTCGCTGCGCTGAGCCTGCTGGCAGCCGCTCCCGTTGCCCACGCCGCTGACTTCGGCGGGGACTTCGAGCTGCCCCAGCGTTGGAACGATGATTTCAAGCCGGGCACTCACTGCGCAACACCCGGTGAGAACGGCACCTACGTCACCGCCACTCGCCGCTGGTTCAAGCAGACGGATGCCACCAGCGTGGCCAACCGCAACGATGAGTCCGTGCCGGTCAGCCACACCGTGACCCAGGCCCGCACTCAGACCATTGAGGTCTCCGGCTCCATCAAGGGCGAGGGCGAACTGGCCAAGGTGCTGACCCAGACCTACGGTTTCAACTATGTCCACGAGCAGCACTGGAAGCTGAACCAAGAGGTTGGCCCGTACACACTGCCGGCGAACTCCCAGGGCAAGCTGGTGTGGGGCTTTACCATGCTCGACACCGACGGGCAGGACGTTCGCTGCAACGCTGATCAGGAATGGGAGGCCGTGGGCAAGCCCTACTCCGCCACCGTCCCGGAGGCGCGCTACTCCGAGCTGCAGCTTGGCGATGCCCCCGTCTGGAACTAACCCAGCTATCTCACCCGCCCAGACTTTACAAAAGAGGGCACCTTCACACCGCTTCGCAGCGGCCGAGGGTGCCCTCTTTTTGGCGTTTCACAGCATGATCAAACGGCAGCGGGAGCATTGCAGAACGGCAATGGGAACCTTGCAGAATGGCAACAAAGTCTTTGCAGAACGGCAGCGGGAGCATTGCGGAACCACAACAGCGCAGGCGATTCCTACCAATAGGTGACAACCACTGGGCGATGCTAATCTCGTCGCTCTGGCACGGCTAACCCGCGACGCCGAACGGCCTCCACGCATTTCGAGGACCACGAATATACTGCGCCACATGCCTCATCGAATCTTTTCCGTGCCCTTCGCCGACATCTATCCGCACTACGTCAACAAAGTGGAGCGCAAAGGCAGGACTGTCAGCGAGCTCCACGAAGTCATCACCTGGCTTACCGGCTACTCGGTTGAAGGACTGGGGAGGGTCCGGGAGCAAAAGATCACCCTCGAGGAGTTCTTCGAGCAGGCCCCTCAACTGAACCCGTCTCGCCACCTCATCACTGGCAGCATCTGCGGACACCGTGTCCAGGACATCGAGGACCCACTGATGCAGAATATTCGGTACCTGGACAAGCTCGTTGACGAGCTAGCCAAAGGAAAGGCCATGGCGAAAATCCTTCGCGGCTAGTATTCGCCAACTGCGCTATTCAAAGCTTCAAGCTTTAAGCCACAAAGGGGTACGGCGGCGCGGTCTTCTCACGGAAGAAGTAGCGCGCGTGCGTATGGCGGACGGATTCTAAATTCTTAGCGCCAATCGCCACAATCTCGACGTCAGGATCCTTATTTACTTGATCCAGTCTATGACGAGCGCGGGTTCCCTCGATGAGGGATTCGTACTCAGTTACTTCCAGTGCACCTGTCGGTCGATGGTATTTAATCAAATAGGCTGGCATCGATTTATTCTCCCTCCACGTCACGTTGAACTCGGCGTTCTTCGAATTCATGGATTAATTTATCTAGCATCTTGTACATGCTACGTCGCAATTGACGTGCTTCTCTTTGCGTTGTATCAGCAGGTTGGTTGCCTTCGAAAGGCTCAGTAAGAATATCGACGAGCTTTTCCACCCTGTTTACGACTTCGGACAGTTCATGCAAAGCGCGGGTCTCAATCTCAAATCCTGCCGGAATTTTTCCGCCGAATTCGAGGTATCGGATTTCTCTCCCCTACAAGTCTCCTGCCATTTCATAAAGGTTTGCCCACTGCGACTGAAGCGCCGTTCGTAACTGAATTTCTGCACGCCCGGCCTCAGACATCACATGTAGGTGCACCGCGCGATAGCCCGAGTGCGGTTCCTCGCGCATGTCCCGGAGCTCTACCTTCCTCGCCCCAGCCTTCATAAGATCTCGAGAAAGAAGCTCCGCCAGTATCGATTGTTCCTTTAGAGTCACGTCGAGATCCAGCCGTACTCCAGAGACGTCTTGGATATTCTCCAAAGGAAAGCTCGGCATTCGACTCAACTTCTCCCTCAACGTGTCTCGTGTTTTTACACGAGAACCCAGGAAGTATGTATCTGAATCTGGCTCCACAATCGAGTCTGAACTCAGCGTCAACCGATTATCAAGTTGTGCCATGGTCTGACCTGCTTTTTGAATTATCGCATCACACAGGGCTGATTGCTGGCCCAAGAACAGACCAAACCGTTCCTCATCAACCGCTTCCCCATTCTGTAACGCACTTCCTATTCGATGTACTTGTCTCTTACTAAACGTCGTCGGCTTGTGTTCCAAGAACCTCAAGGTTCCCCCTTCTTCGATAATGGCAACCCCCAAGACGAAGTGTTGCCTGTAGCTCCAGACACCCTTGCTAGACCGCGTGCGTGCGGACGTGCATTCCCCCACCTCTTGGATGCCTGCTCTAAAGAATACGAGGGCGACCGGACATCAACACCACAATGTCGCTCATGCGTTCGATGGTCAATTTCAAACGCACACCCCAGAAGTCAAGAGAAGACACACCCCACCTTCAGCTTTGCCATACTTAACGCATGACTTCGCTAGAAACTTGTGCCAGCGACTGGGCGGAAACAATTGCGGCCGCACTCGAGCGCGAATTCCCCGCCGCGATGCACCACACAAGCGCTTCCACAGAAGACTGCGACGTGCGCCCCGCAAGCTGCACCCCAGTTTCTACGGTTGTTTCAACTGGCACTCCAGCGTCCACATGCAGTACTCAGGCACGCTACTAAACGAGGTTCTCGGACCGGAGTCCCCCCACCAGTCTTGCCGCGCTTCTCGACGATCGCCTCAGCCCCCAAGCCCTCACCGTCGAATACAACTACCTCGTCGAACACCCCGGGTATGAGATGCCCTATGGGCGCGCCTGGCTGTTGCAGCTCGCCTCGGTTCTCCTTTTTGGCGACGACCACAACTACCCGCTCGAATGGGAGCTGTCTGGGCACGATTTCCTGTCCAACGGACTATCGGAGGCGCTACTCATGTCGCGCGTTCTGCCGGATTTCCCACACTGGTTCGACGGCTTTCTTCCCCACCGCGCCGAGGCACTGGACTTTCTTACACAAATTCCTGAGGTACTCGACCCAACCGATGGCCGTTTGGCCCACCTCTTCGGCCTAGCGCTGACCAGGGCGTGGATGCTCGTTGAACTCGCTGAGCATTTCGACGCCTCCGTCCTACCCCGCGCACAGGCGCTTGCTGCCAGCGCACAACCGCAGCTTGTCGACGGCCACTTCATGTCCACCCACTGGCTCATCACCTACGCACTACGCTTTCAGCTCGCCTGTGAGGGAAAACGCGTGGATGAGCTTCGGTAACAAGTGATTCATAACGCGCACTTAAGGAATGGTTACTGAGCGAGTAGTACTGTAATTTTCTAATTATCGTTCTTCTCAGGAGCTCACCATGGATTCTCGCTACTCGGCACAGCGCGATAGCTACCGCCTGCCGGAAGAAGGAATCCGTATTGATCTTCGTGCTGAGCGTGCACGCCGTAGCCGCTCTCTTCAAGGCCGCGCGGACGCTACCCCTGAGCGCTCGGCCTACCGGCCGCGACGCCGCCCCAGCCAAGAACGGTTAACTTCTCCCTCTTCGACCGCTACCCCTTCACGGCGATCCGCTTCCCTGTCGGCGCCTACCCAACAAACACCAACACGAACAGCACCGACGAGAAAACAAGGAACTTCACCACGGCGCCACGCAGCGCGCCATCACCAGCCTGACAGCCGTCGCGGGATGGGGGTCCTCCTGATTCTGGCGTTGGTGTTCCTCGGGATTGTCGCCGCGCTTAAGTTCAATAAGGAACCAGAAGCACCCGCGCCGCAACCCGCCGACATAGTCACGGAACCCGCCGCAGTCATCGAGCCCTCCCCCGCAGTCGAGATGTACATCCCAGCAATTGATGTACGCACGGACTTCGAAGAAGGCTCCTGCCGAGTCAAAGACAACAAGATCAATCCGGACTCGATGAATAAGGCCTGCACCTATACCGCGGAGGATAAGCCCTATTCACTTCCCGGTACGGATGCTCAAGACATCGTGGTTATCGCCGGCCATACCGGCGCGGGTGTGCCGGCAGTATTTAATAATCTCTACGACGGCCGGGCAGACGAGCACAAGGCTTCAATAGGCGACAAGCTATACCTGCGCACGCAGAACTCCGCTGATCAGTGGCTGGTATACACCGCGACAGATCTGCACGATCCCTCAAAGGACGGTCTCGAGCAGGACGAGAGCATCTGGGGCGCCGATGCCCAGCCCGGCCGCCTGCTCACCATCAGCTGCATCCAGCCAGCCAACCCACTGGCAGCGGCGGTACGCAATGCCGTGGTGGGATGGCAGTTTGAAGGCGTAGCCGAAACGCCTGAAGCTGCCACAGACCAAGGCTAGAGCTTCCTGCCATACCCCCCATAGTGGGGGACACTCAGCCCATTAGGCTTCTATCGAACATTTTCCCAGCTCGCCGGTTTTCATAGCGCATGTTTCTGCAGGTCAACAGACCCCATAGACGCAACCGAACGGGCCCTCACAAGCCGAACACGCGGCCCGTTTGGCGCGAGAGGTGTCCGCCATGTTAGCGAGCAAAACTTCCAAACCCTTGTGACTGATGTGAAAGTTGTGACTATTGTTGTTCACGTTGGGTTGAATCCCTCTCACTACCCTCACAAGGAGAAACTTATGAAGCACATCAACCGCACTTTGACCGCAGCCGTCCTGGCTGGTTCCCTCGCACTCGGCGGCACCGCCGTTGCCTCTGCCCAGATCCCGGCCCCGGCCGAGTTTGAACTCGATGGCGTGACCTACCAGAGGCAGGCCGACGGTACCTACGCGCACCGCAACGAGGACGGCGAGCTGGACGGAACCACCAAACTGACCGAAGAGCAGGCACAGTGGGCTTGGGAGCAACTGCAGGCTCGGCAGGCCCCTGAAGAGGAAGCTCCTGAAGAGGATGCTCCGGCCGACGATGCAGAAAACCCGGAAGGCGAGGGCAACGAAGGCTCCACCAACGAGGGCGAAGGCTCCACCAATGAAGACCCCTCCTCCAGCGAGACTGAC
This sequence comes from Corynebacterium sp. HMSC072D12, assembly GCF_001813925.1. Classification (NCBI taxonomy): domain Bacteria; kingdom Bacillati; phylum Actinomycetota; class Actinomycetes; order Mycobacteriales; family Corynebacteriaceae; genus Corynebacterium; species Corynebacterium sp. HMSC072D12. The sequence continues at coordinate 190,708 of NZ_KV814392.1, read as the reverse complement.
TTCGACAAGAAGCAGCTGGCTTGGCTGGCTCTGCCGGCTGCCCTCGTCATCGGTGGCGTGACCTGGTACCTGGCCAAGGATGGAAAGACCTACGTGAAGTCTCAGGAGGCTGCACAGAAGGACGCTCCGACCGCCGAAGAGAAGGCTGCTTCCGAGCAGATGCTGCAGGAGAACAAGGACGAGGTCATCGCCCAGGGTGGCCAGATTGCTGACAGCACCGCCGCACAGACCCCGGCACAGACCCGCGGCATCTCCGCTGAGACCGGCTCCAACACCGTTGCTCGCGGCCTTGCCGCCCTGGCCTTCGCAGCCATGATCGCTGCTGGCGCTTTCGCTGCTCGCCGCAAGTTCTTCGCTTAAGAACAACTAGCACCACACACCGCGTTCCCCCACCTAAAGGCGGAGGAACGCGGTTTATGCGTTTTAGCAACCTCCCGACGCGCAAATCACCACCACCCAACCGGTGGCACACCTTGGGGCAAGTTAAAAATTCAACGAATGAACTAGAACAACGATAGGCCACAATATCGAAGTTAACCAGGAGCATTGCCACAAAATGACTCCTCGCAGACACCCCCAACCGCCACCCCGCACCCTGAAACCTTCATGACAATTCCCGTGGAATAGCTTAAAAATACAAAATAGTTTGGCGCATCTCACTTTTTTCTGGTTAGTATGTGGGCAGTCGAAATCAGTTAACGGTGACAACATCGTCTGATACGGCATTGACCGAACTTTCCCGATCTATTCCCAGGAGAAGAAACATGAAGCGTATCTCCCGTAACCTCACCGCAGCAGCCCTGACCGGTGCCCTCGCACTCGCTGGCGTCACCGCCGCTCACGCCGAAGAGGCCAGCAGCCAGGACACCAACAACAGCTCCTCCGCCGGTACCGAGGGTAATAACGGCAGCAGCGAGCAAGGCGGCAACAACGGCAGCAGCGAGCAGGGCGGCGACAACGGCAGCAGCGACGGAGACAAGGGCGACAAGAACAAGGATGGCCAGAGCTCCTTCGATGACTTCAAGGGCAAGCTCTCCTCCGAAGACGGCAAGCCGACCGACTTGGGTATCGCCGCTATCGTCCTCGGTGTCCTCGGCGCACTGGCCGCAGTCGGCCCAGCCGCAGCACAGGCACTGGGAATCAACCTCCCGTTCTAGTTCAAAGCTTCTACACCTAAGCTTTTAAAGCGCCAAGCTAAAGGCGTTAACCAGCAGCACCCCCATCACGGTCGTGATGGGGGTGCTTTCACTTCCCACAGCCGCAAAGATGAGGGACACACTTCACAAAATGACGTGATGCGGGCTACACTAGGCACCCATAGATTGTTCAACAATTCGGGAACTATAGAAGAGGTGTCCTCCTGTAATGAGCGCGCTGCACATAGACCTCAACGCTGACCTCGGCGAAACCACCGCCGGCAACCCCGTGGCCGATGACGCCGCGATGCTCCAGCTTGTCTCCTCCGCCAACGTCGCCACCGGCTTCCACGCCGGTGACCCGCACTCCATCGCGGAAACGCTCAAGGCGGCCGCAGAGGCAGGAGTTACCGTCGGCGCGCACGTTGGCTATAACGACCCAGCAGCATTCGGCCGCCGCTTCATCGATTACGCACCTGCCGAGCTTGCCGCCGAAATCACCTACCAAATCGGTGCCCTCCAGGCCCTAGCCCAGGCCAACGGGACACAGGTGGCCTACGTGAAGCCGCACGGCGCAATGTACAACACCATCGTCCACCACGAGGCCCAGGCCCACGCGGTTATCGACGGCATCAAGGCCTTCGGCGACCTGCCCGTCATGCTGCTGCCCGGCGGCATCGCCGTCGACATCGCCGAGAAGAAGGGCCTCACCGTCATCCGCGAGGCCTTCGCCGACCGCAACTACAACCCCGATGGCACGCTCGTCTCACGGCGCGAGGCGAATGCGGTGATGGGTGATGAGGGGGACGTCGTCAAGCGCGTGCTCGAGGTCGCCGAAACCGGCTCTATTACCGCCATCGACGGCTCCGTACTCAACGTGGATGCCCAGTCGGTGTGCACGCACGGTGATTCGCCCGGCGCGGTCCAGCTGCTGCGCGGTGTGGTCAAGGTGCTGCAGGCGCGCGGGATTGAGATTCGGAGCGCCATCTGATGCATATTCACCCCGTAGGAACGCGCGCGCTGCTCATAGAGCTGGAGGACTTGCCCCAGGTCATGGCGTGGCACGCGGCCCTCGACGCTAATCCGCTCAAAGATCAAGTCGACGCGATTGCTGCCGCCACCACCTTGCTGTTGACCTTTGCCACGCCGAATTCCGCCGCCGCAGCCGCGGAGAAGCTGCAGGACTTCCACCCCACCGCGCAGGCGGGCGAGGATCCGCGCTTTGTGGAGATCGACGTTCTCTATGACGGCGAGGACCTCGATGAGGCCGCCGAGTTGATGGGCATGTCGCGCGAAGGCCTCATTGATTGGCACACGTCCACCGAGTGGCTCGCCGCTTTTGGCGGCTTCGCGCCCGGTTTTACTTATTGCACCCCGGCGGACTCGGCGCAGAATTTCAACATCGAGCGCCGCGCCACCCCGCGCACTGCGGTGCCGGCTGGTGCCGTCGGTATTGCCGGCGGTTTCTCCGCTGTCTACCCGCGCGTCTCCCCGGGCGGCTGGCAGCTGTTGGGCACTACTTCAACTCCGATGTGGGAATCTGATGCCCACCCGCCGGCACTGGTCCAGCCCGGTGACCGCGTGCGCTATCGCGCGGTGAGCTCGCTGCCGGACGTGGTGTCCACCACGCCTTTTGGCCGCCGCACCCCGGCGCGCTTGCCGCGCTTGGAGGTCCTCGATGCTGGCCTGCTGACGCTTTATCAGGATCAGGGCCGCCCCGGCCGCGGCAACTTGGGCGTCACGCCCTCGGGTGCTGCTGACTTGGCTGCGGCCGCCACGGCCAACGTCGCGGTGGGCAACCCGCGCGGCGCCACCGTACTAGAGAATATCGGCGGCATTCGCCTGCGCGCGCTGACCGACGCCGTCGTGTGCGTCACCGGCGCCCAATCCCGCGTGCTTCTCGACGATATGCCGGTACACCTCGCGCGCCCAGTGCTCGTCACCGCCGGCTCAACGGTCACCGTGGATCCCGCGACGGTGGGCCTGCGCAGCTACATCGCCATCCGCGGTGGCATCGTGGCGGATGCGGAGCTGGGCTCAGCCTCCACCGACGTGCTCTCCGGGCTGGGGCCTACACCGGTACGGCTGGGCGATGTCATCGGTGTCCTCCCCCGCTCCACCGCAATGACGGATGCGCAGCTGAGCAACCCGATGCGCGTTCGCGAAGGCGCGCACGGACAGACCGAGGGTGTGCTGCGCTGCGTGCTCGGCCCGCGCGATGACTGGTTTACGCCCGAAAGTCTGGAGGCGTTCCTGGCCACCGAGTGGACCGTTACTGCACAGTCCAACCGCGTGGGCGTGCGCCTGGTCGGCCCGGAGGGCTCCGTGGCGTTGAGCCGCGCCCGGGAGGGCGAGCTGCCCTCGGAGGGTATGGTCGCCGGCTCCGTCCAGGTTCCGCCGAGCGGTGAGCCCGTGATTTTCCTCCGCGATCACGCCGTGACCGGTGGCTACCCGGTCATCGCCACAGTCCTCGAAGAAGATATTGATATCGCCGCGCAGCTCCCGCCGGGGGCGACGGTCCGCTTTGAACTCGCTTAAACACTAGTAAAGGAACACCCACCCATGATCTCTGCAGTCCTTATTGCTAACCGCGGCGAGATTGCCGTCCGTATTGCCCGAACCGCGCGTGACCTGGGCATCCGCTCCATCGCCATTTATTCCGAAGCCGATGCTGGCGCACTGCACACTCAGGTGGCCGACGAAGCCTATGCGCTTCCCGGCAACTCCGCGGCGGATACCTACATGAACATCCCGGCTCTCCTCGATATCGCCGTGCGCGCCGGCGCTGACGCCATCCACCCCGGTTATGGCTTCCTCTCGGAGAACGCCGACTTTGCCCGCACCGTGGCCGAAGCCGGCTTGACGTGGATTGGTCCCTCGCCGGAGTCCATCGAGCTGCTCGGTGACAAGATTGCTGCGCGTCGCGTGGCTGAGGAGGTCGGCGCCCCACTGGCACCAGGTACCTCCGATCCCATCGATGACTGGCAGGAGGCCCGCGCCTTCGCTGAGGAGCACGGCCTGCCCATCGCCATCAAGGCTGCATACGGCGGCGGCGGACGCGGCCTCAAGGTGGTGGAAAACCTCGAGGACATCGAGGCTGCCTTCAACTCGGCAGGCCGCGAAGCCAAGGAGGCCTTCGGACGCGCGGAGTGCTACGTGGAGAAATTCCTGACCCACCCGCGCCACGTGGAGGCCCAGATTCTGGCCGATACGCACGACAACGTCGCCGTGCTGGGCACCCGCGATTGCTCCACGCAGCGCCGCTTCCAAAAACTCATCGAGGAGGCCCCGGCGCCCGCGCTTTCCGACGAGCAGCGCACCGGCATCCACGAGGGTGCCCGCGCCATCTGCGCGAAGGTGGGCTACACCGGTGCAGGCACCGTCGAGTACATCGTCTCCGAGGATGGCACGATCTCCTTCCTCGAGGTCAATACCCGCGTGCAGGTGGAGCACCCAGTGACCGAGATGGTCACGGGCGTGGACATCATCGCCGAGCAGTTCCGCATCGCCTCTGGCGAGCCTCTCTCCTTCGTGTCCGGCGCGTCCGATTCCTCATCTTCGTCCGATGCGTCTGAAGCGCATGCGTCTGAAGCTCATGCTTCAGACCCTGAAATGGACGGCCACGCCTTCGAGTTCCGCATCAACGCCGAAGACATCCTCAACGGCTTCGCTCCCTGCCCCGGCACCATCGTGCGCTTTGAGCCGCCGACCGGTCCTGGCATCCGCGTCGATTCGGGTGTGCGCTCCGGATCCATCGTGCCGCCCTACTATGACTCGCTCGTGGCCAAGCTCCTGGTCTGGGGCCCAACCCGCGAGATCGCGCTGAAACGCGCGCAGCAGGCCCTTCAGGAATTCGATATCGAAGGTGTTCGCACCGTGCTGCCCTTCCACCGCGATATGGTCTCCTCCCAGGTCCTCGTGGACCATGGCGACGCCGATGCCGCGGCCGGCATCTACACCGACTGGCTCGACCACAACTACCGCCCCTCCGCGGAGGCCACGAGTACTACCGTTCCTGTCGAGGCCATCTACGCGCAGCGCACCCGCGTGGCGCTGGAAATCGACGGCAAGCTGGTCAGCGTGGGCTTCCCCACCGATATGTTGTCGCAGGGGCCGGTGAAGGGGGCGTCGGCAAGCGCGGCGTCTGGGGCCAGCGACAGCGGCAACGAGGTGACATGCCCCTACGAGGCTAACCTCGTGGCATGGAACGTAGAAGACGGCGAGATGGTCGAAGAAGGCCAGGCCATCGCCACGATCGAGGCGATGAAGATGGAATCTGCGGTCAAGGCTCCGTCTGCGGGCAAGCTGAGCCGTGTGGCAAAGGAAGGCTCGAGGTTGGAACCGGGCGCGGTGATCGCCACGATTTCTTAAGCGGCGGGCTACTGTAAGTCGCATGCTTGCAGATTCCGTCGCCTCCGCGCTCCGCGCCGCCATCTCTGAGGGCGAGTACATGCCTGGGCAGCAGCTCAGCGAGGTCCGCGCGGCCGAGCGCTTCGAATGCTCCCGCAACACCCTGCGGGAGTCCTTCGCCATGCTCGCTTCCGAGCGCATCGTGGAGCGCATCCCGCACAGGGGCGTGTTCATTGCCACCCCGGATGCCGATTTCGTGCGCGATCTTTATTTGGCCCGCGCCGCCATCGAGCCGGCCGCTGCGCGCTACGCCACCTTTGAGGACCCGGACGAGTTGGTGCGGCTGACCGAATCCGCCGTGCAAGACGGCGCTCCCCGCCCCCTCATCAACCAGCGCTTCCACAAGAGGTTGGTCGCTGGTCTGGGCTCACCGACGCTGGACCGCTCCATGTCTCATCTCCTAGCGCGCATGCGACTCACCTTCTTGTTGACCCTGGAGCGCTACCCGCAGATTCACGATAACCACGTGCAGGCCAACATCGACTTAGCCCACCTCATCGCGCAAGGCGAACGTGAGGCCGCCGCCGATGCCTGCCGCGCGGACTTGATGCGCGCGATGGAATCGATTCTTCGGGTCCTTTAGTCTCCGAATCCTCTAGCTGCGCCTGCGCTCCTGTTAGCCGGTTCCACCCGCGCGAAACTGCTCGGCCCACATGGTTCTAGTGAGATGGTTCGGGTCAAAAGGTTCGTTTACCCCCAAGTGAACCATGTACGCATTCACAGAAGGTTTGTTTGCCCCCAAACAAACCTTCTGACCAGAACCATCTGAGTAGAACCATGTATCAGCGTCATGAGAGCTAGAGGAAACGCCACCGAACTGGGGGCTCAGGGGATGAGGAAGTTGCGGTCCGGGATGTCGGTGACGAGCATCTTGCCTGGGGCGTGCGTGATGGCCAGGCTAGGCCGCGAGTTCATCACGATGGCCTGCGGAGTCACGCCGCACGCCCAGAAGACCGGGATTGTGCCCTCAGGAATGTCGACGGCTTCGCCGAAATCGGGCTGCGATAGGTCTTCGATGCCGATGGCGGCCGGGTCGCCCACGTGAACCGGGGCGCCGTGGACGCCTGGATAGCGGGAGGTGATGCGGACGGCATCGGACACCTGGCTCGCAGGAATGGGGCGCATGGAGACCACCATCGGCCCCGAGAAGGCACCCGCCGGGGTGCAGGGAATCGTCGTGCGATACATCGGTACGTTGCGGCCCTGCTCGATATGAGCGATGGAAATACCATCTTCCACAAGTGCATTCTCAAAGGTGAAGGAACAACCAATGAGGAAGGAGACGATGTCTTCGGAGTAGAAGGGGGAAGCGTCGCCAAGCGTCTGCGTGAGCTGGCCGTCCTCGTAGATGTTGTAGGCCGGGATGTCGGTGCGGATGTCCCCGCCCGGGATGAGCTCAGAAGTGAACTGCCCCGCCTCCAGCACACCGACGATGGGGCATGGCTTGGGATTGCGCTGCGCGAAAAGAAGGAAGTCGAAGGCGTACTCGCGCGGCAGGGCAATGAGGTTGGCTTGCATAAAGCCGCGGGCGTGGCCGGCAGTGGTGGTCATGTCGTGTGCGCGGGCAAAGGCGCGCACTTCTGCGGGAGTCTGCATCATGCCCATAGGTTAACGATTCCGGAGATGGACTTGATGCCGATGAAGATTTCCAACGCGAGTGCCAGCACACCGGCGATGAGCAGCCACATCGGCTGCTTAACACCGTGGGTAAGGTCGTGGCGTTTGAACGCGACCCACATCACCATAGCGAAAGCGATGGGCAGGATGATGCCGTTGAAGGCACCCGCGAAAATGAGGAGTTTCTGCGGCGCGGAGTTGAGAATGCCGAAGAGAATGGCGCAGACAACGATGAAGCCTACGGTGAGGAAATTGCGGGTGCGCGGGCTGACCTTCTGGGTGGTCACGAAGGTGATCGAGGTGTAGGACGCGCCGATAACGGAGGACAAGCCGGCAGCGAAGAGCACAACGCCGAAGGCACGGAGACCAAATTCGCCGGCGGCGTGGCGGAAGGCATCGGCAGCCGTGTTGTCTTCAGAGAGCGCAACGCCGGTCGACACGACGCCGAGGACCGCGAGGAAGAGTAGCACGCGCATAATGCCGGTGACGATGATGCCGAGCACGGAGGTCTTGGTAATCGCGTTGACGTTTTCCGGGCCGGACAGGCCGGAGTCGATGAGGCGGTGCGCGCCGGCGAAGGTGATGTAGCCGCCCACCGTGCCGCCGATGAGGGTGGTGATGACGAAGAAATCGACGCTCTCCGGCATGACGGTGTTCTTCAGCGCCTCGCCCACCGGCGGCTGGGAAACAATCGCCACGTAAAGCATGAGCAGAATCATGATGGCGCCCAGCGCGGCGACGATGCGGTCGAGCGCGACGCCCGCCCGCTTGGACAAGAAGATGAAGATGGCGATAGCGGAGGCGATAAGGCCGCCGATACGAGCATCGATGCCCAGCAGGGCGTTAAGGCCGAGGCCCGAGCCGGCGATGTTGCCGATATTAAAGACCATGCCGCCGATGAAGACGAGAATGGCGAGGAACCATCCCAGCCCGGGCAGAACAGTATTACCCAGCTCGTTGGCACGCATGCCGGAGATGGCAAGCACGCGCCACACGTTCAGCTGAATGGCGATGTCGACGATGATCGACAGCGCAATGGCGAAGGCAAAGGCGGCGCCCATCTGCACGGTAAAGACGGAGGTTTGGGTCAAAAAGCCCGGGCCGATGGCGGAGGTGGCCATGAGGAACATGGCGCCGGCCATGGCGCCGATGCCCTTGGGGGCCTGCGCTTCTTGCGGCGCGTTCTGGGCGGCTTCCTGGGAAGCGGAGGATTTGGTGGGGTCCGAACTCATTGTTGGGCACCTTTCGTGACGAAGGTCGCATTAAACGTTGGTGAAAGCATAAGGGTTGTTGAACAATCTGTAAACAGCGCGGGGGTGGCGCACGTTACACCCACGGCAAAAGTGCAGCCACCCCCACACCCCTCGCCAGATTTCATTGCACGGCAATAGAAAGTGACCTAGGATACAAGTTAACTAATGGCCATTCGCATAAATCTATGGAGGAATTCATGCCCCAGGACATTTACATCGCCGGGGCTGCACGCCTGCCTATCGGCAAATTCGGCGGCAGCCTCGCGCGGCTTTCCCTGACCGAACTTGGCTCCCTTGCGGCCGAAACGGCTATTGAGCGTTCGGGGCTTTCAGGAGAAGACCTCGACACCGCCGTGGCCTCCAACGTCATGCCCGTTGTGCCGAAGGACCTCTATCTCTCCCGCGCGATTGCCCGGAACGTAGGGTTGCCAGACTCCTCCACTGCCATGGGCGTTAACCGCCTCTGCGGCTCCGGTGTCCAAGCAGTCATCAGTGCAGCCCAACTCCTGCAGTCTGGCGACGGCTCTCTAGCGTTAGCCGTCGGCGCAGAATCCATGAGTAACGCGCCCTACTCCGTCGAAGGAGCGCGCTTTGGCAAGCGCATGGGGGATGGCAAACTCTACGACTGGCTCACCGGCGCACTCTCCTGCCCCTTCGGCACCGGCCACATGGGTGTCACCGCAGAAAACGTCGCTGCGGATAACAACATCTCCCGCGAACGCCAGGACGAATTCGCCGCCGAGTCCCAGGAGCGTGCCGCGAAGGCCCGCGCGGAGGACGTGCATACCGAGGAAATCGTCCCGGTCGGCGAGCTGGACTTTGATGAGAGCGTGCGGGAGACGAGCGTCGAGAAGCTGGCAAAGCTCAAGCCGGTCTTCGTTAAAGATGGAACCGTCACCGCCGGCAACGCCTCCGGCATCAACGATGGCGCTGCGGCCGCCGTGCTGGCCACCGCGGAGGAAGTGACCAAGCGCGGCCTAGACCCGCTGGCGAAGATTGTGTCCTGGTCCATCGCGGGCGTGGACCCGACGCGCATGGGCATCGGTCCGGTGGCTGCAGTGCCGAAGGCGCTTGAGAAGGTCGGCCTGGAGTTGCAGGATATTGACCTCATCGAATCAAACGAGGCCTTCGCCGCCCAGGCCATCGCCGTGCAGGACCAGCTGGGCTTCGACCCGGCCAAGACGAATATCTATGGCGGTGCCGTCGCGCACGGCCACCCGGTTGGTGCCACGGGCGTCATCCTGCTGACCAAGCTAGCTTATGCGCTGCGCCGCGAAAGCAAGCGCTATGGCCTGGTCACCATGTGCATCGGCGGCGGTCAGGGAATCGCCATGATTATTGAGAATGGAGCGAAGTAAATGAGCATCACCAAGGTAGCCGTCATCGGAGCAGGTTCTATGGGATCCGGCATTGCGGCGCTGTGTGCGTCGGCAGGCATGGACGTCGTGCTGCTGGACCAGGACGCGGAGGGTGCCCAGAGGGGCGTCGAGATCCAGCTCAAGCGCAAGGGTTTCCACCTGCCGGAGTTTGCCGAGCGCGTGCGCGCCAGCGATGACTACGCCTTGCTGGAGGACCGCGAGTGGATCATCGAGGCCATCTTCGAAGACCTCGGCGCCAAGCATTCGCTCTATCAGGCCATTGAGCCTCATTTGTCTGCGGATGCTCTGTTGAGCTCGAATACCTCTCCCCTGCCACTGGCGTCGCTCCTGGAGGGCGTGCCGGAAGCCCGCCGCGACAAGTTCGCCATCACGCACTTCTTCAACCCACCGAAGGTCATGCGCCTGGTAGAGCTCATCGCTTCCGGCTCCACGGAGGCTGCTCTGCGAACGACCATCGAGCAAACCCTGGGCAAGATTGCTCTTGAGTGCCGCGATACGCCGGGCTTCATTGCCAACCGCGTGGGCTGTTACTGGATGGCCGCCGGCGTGGCCCGCGCCCGCGAGTTCGACGTGAGCTACGAGCTTGCGGACGCTGCCTTCGGCCGCGCCTTCGGCATCCCCCGCACCGGTATTTTCGGGCTGCTCGACTACATCGGTCTCCAGCTGGTCAAGCCCATTTGGAAGTCTTTGGAGACGGCCTTGCCGGCAGGTGATCCGCTGCTTGACGTCCCCCTTGGTGATGACTCCTTCATCGAAGGTCTCGTTTCTCGGGGGCTGACCGGCCGCACTGGTGAGGGTGGCTTCTATCGCGGCCGTGACGAGGTCATCAACTCCTCTTACGAGTACGTGCCCCGTACTCAACCCTCCGATCCTGTCGTGGGCCTCAAGGATCCGCGCGAGGTCATGGACACTGACTCCCCCGGCGGCCGTTTTGCCCGCGCGGTCTTCCTCGACACGCTGGCCTACTGCTGCGAGGTAGCTCCCTCCATCGCGGACCACGTGGGCCTCATCGACGAGGGACTGACCTTAGGCTTCGGCTGGAAGAAGGGCATCTTCGCGCTTGCCGACGCCATCGGTATCGACCACGTCGCCTCCGCTTATGGTGCAGACGTTCCTGAATTGGTCTCCGCTGCTGCTCAGGCGGGTGGCTTTTATGGCGAGGGCTCAGTGCTGTCCTCGACGGGTTCTCGTCAGGAGCTCGCGCCGCGCGAGGGCGTCGTAACGCTGTCTTCTCTTGATACTGAGACCATCGTTTCTCTGGAGGCGGGCGCAGTCTACGCGGTGTCCACCTCTGCTGGACGCATCGGCATCATCGACCTGCACACACCGATGAACTCCATGCCAACCCCGGCTCTCGAGGTCATTCGAGCCGCCCTCGACGCTGTGCCCTCTTCCAACCTTGTCGCTCTGGTCATTGCTAACGACAAGCCGGTCTTCTGCGCGGGGGCGGACCTCGCGTCCATTGCGGCTGCGGGTGAATCGGGTTCCGCTTCGCGCGTCGAATCATTGATTTCGGATGGCTCGGAAACCCTGCGTGCACTCAAGTTCGTCCCGGTTCCCGTGGTAGCGGCTGTGCGGGGTGTTGCCTTGGGTGGCGGATTCGAAACCGCTTTGGCCTGCGACCGCATTGTTGCTCATGCCGATACGCGCCTCGGTTTCCCGGAGCGCACGGTGGGTCTCTACCCAGGCTGGACGGGCACTATCTCTTCGCTGGAGCGCCTCAAGGCAGCCGGTGTCGAAGACTATCACCAGAAGGCCTTCGACTTCATCGCCTCCGCCCGCAACTTCTCTTCTGCTTTCGAAGCCCAGAAGGCTGGCTTCTTATCCTCGGATGACGTCGTGCTCATGTCCTTCGACCACGTCCTCGCTCACGCTTTGCTCGAGGCCGCGGACCTGGCTGCCTCCTACACCCCGCCTGCAGACGCTTCTATCGAGATGTACTCCGGCTCCCCCGCCTTGGACCATGACTGGCCCATCGAGGGCACCACCGAGAACGACCACGTTATCGTGGCCAAGCTCGCCGAGATGTATACCGCCCCTACTTCCTCCAACTCCGCCTCGGCTTCGCTGAGCTTCACCGAGTTCTGTGAGCGCGAAGTGGAATTCGACGTACCGCTGGTCCTCCTCCCAGCCAACGTGGAGCGCGCCAAACACATGGCCGCAACCCGCAAGCCCCTCAACAACTAGCCCCGGCCGCTTCTATTTCCCAACCCCGCTCCCTTTTTCGGAGTGGGGTTTCTCCTTGTTCGTTGCGACCTGGACCGGCAATTGACAGGCAGGTTTAAGCTGGTCACTTGCAAGTTTGAGCTGGTCATTCTGTGTACAGCTCAAACTTGCACATGGTTCCACTTAAAAGGCATTAGTCACATGGTTTACTTGCCCCCCAACACCACCCCACCCCAAAGTTCAATACATTGAATTTGGTGATACATTGAACTGAACACTATTCTTGGCTGCCATGAGTATTAGCGTCCAGAACTTGAGCGTGAGCTACGGCGCGAACACCGCGATTCGGAACATCAGCTTCACCCTCGACTCCCCCGGCATGCACGGCATCATCGGCCCCAACGGCTCAGGCAAATCCACCCTCATGAAGGCGATGCTCCAGATCCTGGACAAACACAACGTCCACGGCACAGGCCCCACCGGCGCCCCTGCCGGCTACCCCGTCACCCTCGACGGCAAGGCCCCCGCCGAGCAGCGCCGCGCAATCGCTTATATCGAGCAGCGCTCTGACCTCGACCGCAACTTCCCCACCAGCGTCTTCGACACCGTCCTGATGGGCACTTACCCGCGCCTGGGTCTTTTCCACCGCCCCGGCAAGGCCGAACGCGAAGCAGCCACCCAGGCTCTCAAGGACGTCGACATGTGGGACTTTCGCCACCGCCACATCAGCGAACTCTCGGGCGGACAGTTCCAGCGCGTCCTCTTTGCCCGCGCCATCGTCCAGGACGCGGAGTACATCTTCCTGGACGAGCCCTTCGTCGGCATCGACGTCCCCAGCGAGAAGACGATCGTGACCCTGCTGCGGCAGATGGCGGACGCGGGCAAGCACGTCGTCGTCGTGCACCACGACATGAACACGGTGCGCGGCTACTACAACGACCTCATCGTCCTCAACGGCGAGCTCGTCGCGGCGGGTCCCACCGAGGAGGTCTTCGTCCCCGACGTGCTGCAGAAGGCCTTCGGCGCGCTCGTCATCCGCGAGCCGTCAGCACCAGCCCACCCCACGCCACGGCAGGCAGCCCTCCAGGAGGAGACAGCATGATCGCGGAGTTCCTCGACTCACTACTCAGCCACGGCTACCTGCAAAATGCGCTGATCACCTCGGTGATCGTGGGCGTGGCCTGCGGCATCGTCGGCAGCTTCATCGTGCTGCGCGGCATGGCCCTGATCGGCGACGCCATCTCGCACGCCGTACTACCGGGGGTCGCGGCCTCCTACCTGCTCGGCACGAACCTCTTCCTCGGGGCGGTGGTCGCGGGTCTACTCGCCACACTGGCGATCGGGCTGATCAGCGAACGCTCCACTGTGAAGAACGATTCGGCGATCGGCATCGTCTTTTCCGCCTTCTTCGCGATCGGCGTGCTGCTCATGGCGAAAGCGCAGACGGCGACGGATCTGACGGAGATCCTCTTCGGCAACGTCCTGACCGTTCAGGACGCCGACCGCAACCTCTCGATCGGTATTGCCGCTGCCGTGCTGATTCTCACGCTGGTCTTTTACAAGGAGCTCAAGCTCAGCACCTTCGACCCCGTCATGGCGCAGTCGGCTGGCGTGCCCGTGCGGGCAATCCACTACGGGCTGATGGTGGTGCTCACGCTGGTGACGGTCATTTCCCTGCAGACGGTGGGCGTGATCCTGGTGGTCTCCCTGCTGATTACTCCGGCGTCGGCGGCGTACCTGCTGACGAACCGGCTGGGAGTGATGATCGGGCTTTCAGTGGCGATCTCGGCGCTCAGCTCCGTAGTGGGGCTGTTCCTGAGCTATAGCTACAACGTGTCCTCCGGCGTGACGATCGTGCTGACCGCCAGCGCGCTGTTCCTGCTGGCTTTCCTCTTCGCGCCAGGCAAGGGACTGATTGCTCGCTCGCTGGGCAATAAGCCACTGGCCGCGCTGTTGGCCCTCCTGGTGGGCGGTGCCCTCGTGTTCGGGGCCGTGACCTTCTCGACGGAGGAGAAGGCAGACGGTGAGCAGCTGAACGTCGTCACCACCTTCACGCTGCTGGCGGACCTGGTGGAGGAGATCGGCGGCGAGGCGGTGGACGTCCATAACCTCGTGCCGACCGGCACGGACCCGCACGACTACGACCCCCTGCCCGCGGACCTGGATGCGACGAGCGACGCCGACCTGCTGTTCTACAACGGGCTGAACCTCGAGGGCGGTGAGCACGGCTGGCTCGCGAAACTGAAAAACACCGCGGGCCTGGACGATTCCCAGATGGTCGAGGCCACCAAGGGCGTGGAACCGAAGTACCTCAAGGACGAAAAGGGCAATCAGGAGATCAACCCGCACGCCTTCCTGGACCCGACCGTCGGCATCGCGATGGCCGAGAACGTGACCGCGGCGCTGGCCGAGGCCCTGCCCGAGCGTGCCGAGCACATCGAGGAGAAGGGGGCGGAGTACAAGGCCATGCTGGAGAGCATCGACGCCGACTACCGCGAGCAGATCGGTGCGCTGCCGAAGGAGGATCGTGTGCTCGTGGCCAGTGAACATGCCTTCCAATACATGGTCGACACCTACGGCATGGAGCAGCTGTATATCTGGCAGATCGACACGGATGAAAACGGCTCCCCCGCGCAGATCGGACACCTCGTGCGCCAGCTGAAGGACAAGCGCCCGAAGCACCTGTTCGTGGAGTCGAACGTGGATACGCGCCCCATGAAGACCGTCTCGAAGGAGGCCGGGATTCCGATCTTCGACGAGCCACTGCACTCCGATGAGCTCGGCAAGCCGGGCACGGTCGCGGGAACCTACGAGGATTTCCTGCGCAGCAACTTGAAGACCATGATCGCGGGGCTGAAGCGCTAAAACGCGAATGCTCGAGGCCCACATGCGTTGGGCTTCCCCGGTCGCATTCCCCCAAGTAAACCATCTAGGCGTTTACAAACGGTTCGTTTGCCCCCAAACAAACCTTTTCACTAATGCCTTCTGAATGAAACCATCTGGCAGCGCCCTCGTGCTGACAAGGAGGCTCGCTAGGCTGAACGAGGTTGCACGGTGTTTAACGCACCGCGCACCTCGTTAAGAACCTGTTCTCGGTTCTGGAGAAGATCCCGTGGTGAATAGCGCAGCACGATGTATCCAAGATTCTGAAGGTATTTCTCTCTTTGCCGCTCAGCCCGTATCACCGCTTCGGTAGATTTTCCGTAGGTCGCTCCGTCGTACTTCACAGCGCCGTCTATTTCCATGATGACTTTGCCGTTGAGAAGCAAGTCCGGCCGATACCCACCCTGAAGCTCTGGCTGAACCACGAGTTTCTTTCCCAGACCTTCCACAATTAACATGCCGCGCGCATAGGACTCATAGGGAGATTCGGCGAGGGCGGTAGCGTGCATAACCACTTTCCTAGCCTGAGCAGCACCTTTTACACGGCCCATTGCCGTGATCATTGACCGTAAATCGTCAATGCTAACGAGTCGTTTGCGCAAAGCGGAGTCGACAGCCATCAGCCCTTCCTCAAACGTCGCAAGCCGTGCGACGTCGATGCAGGTGCGCGCAACCGACGTGCACCGAAGCCCGAAGCGCTCCATAATGTCTGAGGTTGGCAGCCACATTTTTCGGTACATCACCTTGCTATCCCATTGCCGTCGCGGCGGGACTGTTTTGGATTGCCGTGCTAGAACAACTTGTGCGTCCCGAGACGACAGCGTCCACAAGCCCAACAGTTTGGCCGCAGATCTTTCCACGAGAACTGACCGATGAGCGCTACGCCCGAAGGCAACGATGTCAAAGAGATGGCGTTGGTAGTAAGGAAGAGCTGAATAGTACTCGCTGTTTATCGCGTAACGCGAGGTGAGGCGAATAAGTTCACCTGAAGCAAGTTGTTTCCACACAGGGTGGTTGTTCGAAAGGGGTCGTAGGTAAATGAGGTGTGAATCGTCAATCATGCTTCCATCATCATGGCTTCCAGCCCTCAAAAGCTACGGTCGATTCCCCGTCTGTGGATAACTACAACTCATCCATCGAATTGGCTGATCCTTCAACAAAGTAATCCACAAGGTTCCACTCACAAGGCTTCACTCAGAAGTCTCTAGTCAAAAGGCCCGTTTGCACCCAAGTAAACCTTCTAACAGCACAAAGAAGGTTCGTTTGCCCCCAAACAAACCTTCTCACTAATGCCTTCTGAGCAGAACCATCTTCGACCGCTCACGACGGTTCCAACAGAGGCCTCCCCACCAGGACTCGAACCTAGAATGACCGCGATAGTGGGAAAAGATGGGCACGGTGGAATATGGGGCCACTTCGAAACGCTACTTGTAGGCCGAGAAACCGGTAATCTTCTTGCCCATAATCAGGGACTGCACGGTATCGGTTCCCTCGTAGGTGTGCATGGCCTCGACGTCAGCGAAGTGACGCGCGATGTCGTTTTCCAGCAGGATGCCCACACCGCCGAGCATGTCGCGGGCATCAGCGGCAATTCGACGAGCAGCGCGGGTGTTGTGGAGCTTCGCCGCCGAGGCCTGCTCCGGGGCCAAGGTCCCCGCGGTTTCGCGCAAAGAGACCTCACGGCAGGTCAGCATCATTTGGCTCAAGTCAAGCACCATATTGGCCAAGCGCTGCTGAATAATCTGCGCTTTCGCCAGCTCGCGACCAAACTGCACGCGCTCCAGCACATACGAGCGGGCAATCTCGTAGCAGGCCACCGCGGAGCCCAGCGCCATCCAGGACACACCAATGCGGGTAGCGGTAAGAACGCGAGACACATCCTTGAAGCTGCGGCAGCCCGGGAGCTGATTAGCTGCGGGGATTCGGCAATCAGTCAACGTAATGTGTGCCTGATGGATAGCGCGCAGGGACAGCTTGCCCTCAATCACCGAAGCCGAATAGCCAGGAGCCTCCTGCGGGACGATGAAACCGCCAACATTGCCGTCCTCCATGCGCGCATAAATGATCGTGATTCCGCCGGAAGCGCCGTTGCCGATCCACTTCTTCTCGCCATTAAGCACCCATTCATCGCCGTCGCGCACCGCGGTGGTCTCCAAAGCAATTGAGTCCGAACCGTGAGCCGGTTCCGTCAGCCCGAAGGCACCAAGCAAAGAGCACGAAGCCATCTGCGGCAAATACAAGGCCTGCTGTTCCGGAGAACCCAACATCGAAATTGAGCGCATGGCCAGCCCAGCCTGCACCGCAATCACCGTGCCCATCGAGGCATCCGCGCGCGTGACCTCCATGAGTGCCAGGCCAGCACCAAGCGTGGACATCTGTTCATGGCCTTCCACCGCCAGGCCATCCGTCATCACGTCCAAGTCGCCCAAGCGCTGAACCAAGTCCAGTGGGTACTCCGCAGCCTGCCAGTGCCGGTTGATCACCGGGGCGGAGTACTCGCGAAACTGCGCTGCACGCTTCCACCCCGCAGCATCGGACTCAGAGAGGCTGTCAAAAACACCCAAGAAATCAGTGGTGGACTCAAAGAGGTTGTGAGACATGGTGAGTTCTCCAATAAACAGGCAATACGAATGGCTATTAGCCCTAATTGTGACCTGACTCTCCATTGGCTGTCAAGTGCCTCACACATAACGTGACACGACCACACACAACGCGGCATGACCACGCAAGCACAGCCACCAGACAAACCAGCCCCCAACCGTCCCCCACAACCCACATCGCAGGTACACTAACCACCATTAGCTCATTGAGGAGGACGCCCACCATGGCCAACCAGAGACGCCGCGACCAAATCGCCGCCGCCGCACTCGACCTCTTTGACCAGCGCGGCTACCACGCCACCGGCATGGAGGACATCGCCAAGGCCGTCGGCATGCGCGCCTCCAGCCTGTACAACCACTACTCCTCCAAACAGGAGCTCCTCGCCGAAGTCACCATCACCGCCATGGAGGATCTCCTCCGCGCCAACGCCGCCTGCCTCGCCGGGCTCAGCGATCCCCGCGACAAGCTCGTCGCCACCATGAAAGCCCATGTCATCTACCATGCCACCCATGCTCGGCGCGTCCGCGTGGTCAACAACGAGCTCACTAACCTCGAAGAGCCCCACAAGTCCGTCGTCCTGCAGCTACGCCGCGACTATGTCGCGCGCTGGATGGCCGTGGTCAACGAAGGCGATTTCCACGCGGAGAACCTCAAAATCGCCTGCTGGGCGCTCATCGATATGGGCATCGGTGTGGCCCAATGGTTTAGCCCCGACGGTGATTACACCGCCGAGGCTTTAGGAGACATGTACGGCCAGTTCGCCCTGCGCCAACTTACCTAGGGCGCACAGCCAATCTGCTGCTCTTCCTCACGCCCATCCGGGTACTGCACGCGCACGCGAGAGTAAACCTCGGCATGGTAGCCGCACGCCACGCGCTTATCGACGACCACCTTCACCCGATCCTCATTGAATGTGCCTTCCGCGCAGTTTGGGTCACAGTCATTTTCGATGGCCACGCCCTCTGCCTCTGCGGAGTCGGCTCCCCAGCGCTGCCAGTCCAATTCGTTGACCAGGTAATTATTGTCAGCGCACGCTAGCGAGATGCGGTCCGGGCCCTCCAGGCCTGTGACGGAGACGCAGTCCAAGATCGCGGTGGCATCGATGGTGGTTTCCACGTCCGGGCCTACGAGGCCGACCACGCGCACCAGTTGGCCGGTCGCAGGCAAGACGGAGAAGGAGACCTGGTCGGAATCGCGAATCACGGTAACCAGCTGATCCTCGCCTTCACCTTCAACGGTGCCGACCTCATTGCCGTCTGCTTCCGCCAGCATGTCATAAGCAATCTTCTGTTGCTCGCTACTTAGTCCGGGCTGGAGCAGCAGCTCCAGCGCTCCGAGGGCGTGGTTCGGGAAGGAATCCGCCAGCTTCTCCAACCCGGCGCGATCGGTCGCAACGACGAGGTCTTCTGGGTTGATGGAGGGCTGCGGATCGAAGCCTGGCACCTCGCCCTGCGAGGAGACCTCCACGGCACCGCCGGCATCCACCGCATATTCGGTGATCGCGGTGGCATCGCCAAGGGTATCGACGCGCTTCATGTATTCCTTCGCGGTCACACCTTTATCCACGGCATCGGGCTGGGTGGCCGCAGCTTCGCCGGCCTGCGTCAGAATCTCTGCGGCCGAGGCCACGGGCTCCGAGTTATTGAGCAACGGGAAGGCGCCACCGATGAGCGCAAGCACCGCGACGGAGGCCGCCGCTATTGTCCACGTGGGCCGACCCTTCGTAATCTGTGCGAGGGTGTCTTCGGAGCGGGAGAGGGAGGCGTCGTCAAGCGCGGTGTCGGGAACAGGATTGGCGGCGCGGAGTTTGTCGAGAGAGTTAGACATCGGTTTCTCCTGTGAGTTCGGATAGGTGGGTACGCGCGCGGTGCAGTCGAACGCGCACGTTATTGCGGGAAATGCCGAGGACCTCGGCGATATCGGGGTGGTCGAGGCCCTCCCACGCATGGAGGGTGAGGATTTCGCGCTCGGCATGCGGCAACTGCATCAACGCGCGAGTGATGTCGAGATTGGCATCGACTGCGTCATAACCGGCATAGGATTCCAGCTCATGGTCGTCGAGGTTCTCCGTCTCCC
The DNA here is from genome assembly GCF_001813925.1 of Corynebacterium sp. HMSC072D12. Lineage (NCBI taxonomy): Bacteria > Bacillati > Actinomycetota > Actinomycetes > Mycobacteriales > Corynebacteriaceae > Corynebacterium > Corynebacterium sp. HMSC072D12. The sequence continues at coordinate 171,187 of NZ_KV814392.1, read as the reverse complement.
GCCGGGTGCGGTAGAACTCCCGCATCACATTGCGGGCGATGCCATAGAGCCACGGCAGCGGCGTGCCGCGTAAAGAGTCGAAGCCAGCCCACGCTCGCTCAAATACATCAGCCGCCAGCTCTTCCGCGTGACTCGGTGGGACGCGGCGGCGCAAATAGGCCAGCACCGCCGGGTAATGCTCGCGAAACAGGCGGGAGAATTCCCGCTTGCGCGAACCAGGCAAGGTAAGGACAGACACTAAATAACTCCATATTGTTCGTGGGCTCACTGAGTATGTTGCATCAGACAGCCGAGCGTTACAGAAAAGCGTTGAAATGGTTTACTAGTAGAGCTATGGAACCACTCGAGCTCTCCGCCCTGACGGGCACGCAGTCGCGCACCTACGGCACGCGCAAGATCACCAAGGACATGATCTCAGCACCCGTGCACGTGGCTATTGCACTGTGGGATGAGCGCTGGGATTCCGCCGAGAACGGCACGATTGACGGTTGGGTCATCGCCGTTAACACCAAGAAAACGCGCTTCGTGCGCAAGGGCCAGATCCGGAAGGGCGATATCGTTGAGGTAGCCGTCCGCGAATTGGAGAAGGCCACGAAGAATATTCGGGGCCGCAAGTGGATAGTCACCGGCCGCCGACAGGCGGCGCTGCGGGCCGCGTTGGAGGAACGCGGCTATACCGTGACGGGGAGTTTTGCGGAGGAGAATAGGGCGTCGAAAAGCGCTAGCTCCGTGCGACGCAAGCAGGCCGGGATCACCGCGCGCCGCGCGAAGAAAGAAGGCGAGGCCCCACGCAAGAAGCAGGTCGTCAAGGTGGAAACGCCGGAGGCGCACTGGTGGCCGAACTTCTCGACAGCCTCCTCGTGGCCCATAGACGCCACCGTGCGCATCGCCACGGATGCCTCCTCGGACACGGTGTTTAAGGGCTCCATGTGCTTCGTGGCCAGCAATGGTGACTACCGGTTGCGCACGCGCAAGACGACGGCCAGCACCGATGAGCTTGAGCTCGAATCCCTCACCCTGGCGTTGAAATACCTGCTCAAAGTCGGGGCAACCAAGGCGATCATCGAGTCAGACTCCGTCGCTGCATTAGAAGCGGTGGAACAGATTCGGCAGAAGGGCTCGAAGGCGATGCGCTCGCGCGGGGTGTGGCGGGGGCTGTCTTCCGGCTCGCGCTCGCGCTTCCAGCAAGCGTGGAATGACGTGGAGGGAGTCTGCGCGGTGACCATCCGTCGGGTGATGGGGCATGCGGGTGACCCGCTGAACCGCGCAGCGGACCAAATTGCATATATGGGCCTGCGGGCGATTGCGCATCCGATGAAGCAATCACGGGCAACGCTGAAAGAAGGCATCCGGAAGACGCTGGCCAAGCTCTAATTCGGGGTTCGGTGTACTAGTGGCCTAGTGTGAATCGCATGAGCAATCCCTTTGACTCCAACCCTTTCGAGGAGCCGGCCAAGCCAATCAACGGCCGCGGGGCTAATCCCTTCGCGGAGCCCGCGCGCGAATCCTACGCGGCGCCTTCTGCGAATCCTTCTGCAGAGCATTTCGCGGATCCGGCCGCGGAGCCTTCTGCTGAACCTTTCGCTGAGCCTGAGCGCGCCTACCCACCGGCGCCGATGCAGGACTATTCCCTTGAACAGCACTCACCGGGCGGCACGGTCCACAGCTTCTCCCTGTTCAAAGGGCTTTTGAGTCTGTTTTCGGTCCTCGTAGGCTTCACCGGAATTACTGATGGCGATGTAGCCATGGGCATCGGCTTCGCCTTGCCTGGAACGTGGTACTTCCTCAAGTCGCTGCAGCAGAAGGCCAACCCGACCACTCCGCAAAAGCGCCACTGGTTTGTCATTTGGATGATTGCCATCGTGCTCATGTTCTTCGGCGCCTAGCCACCACCCGCCGCCACACAATGCGCAGCAGCGAATGCGGCGTCGCCACCACCTCGCGCAGGTAGATCCACCAGCGGTCTTTCCGCGGGGTCCGCACGCCGTGCATGTGAACGCGAATCCCTAGGTGCCCGGCCCACATGCGGGTGCGCAGCACGTGGAAGTCATTGGTCACAACGCGGAAATAGGTGTATTCCGGGCACAGCGCATGGGCGCGCTCGAGGTTCTCGTTGGTGCTGGTAGCGAGTGGTTCGAGGAGAATCCGCTCCGGATTAACGCCCCGCTCGATGAGGTAGCGCGCCATCGGCTCCGCCTCCCCGAAGCCGGAGACGATGATCGGCTCCTCCGGCAACAGGCGAGACAACACCACCGCTCGGTCCAACCGGCTACACAGCAGCGGACCAGGCTCGCCGCCCTCGACGCGCGCGCCCAACACCAGAAGCGGAAACTGCATGCCCGCTAGCTTAGCGTGCATACTGGGCAGCATGAGCATGTGCGTAGTTGGTTCCATCAACGCTGACCTCGTGGTCCACGCCGCGCGGCATCCCCAACCGGGCGAAACCCTCTTGGGGCACGGCGGCGCCATCACCGCGGGTGGCAAAGGAGCAAACCAGGCGGTCGCGGCTGCCCAGCTGGGTGCGCAGGTGAGCTTCGTCGGCGCGGTGGGCAGCGATGCTTATGCCGCGCCTGCGATGCACTACTTGCAGGCCAGCGGCGTGGACCTCACGCACGTCGAGGCCAGCGAAGAGGTAACAGGTTTAGCCGTCATCACCGTAGATAAGCAGGGTGAAAACACCATCATCGTGGTGCCGGGTGCTAATGCGCTTGTCAGCGATTCATTCGTCACCACGCACTCCTCCCCCATCACCGCATCGGAGCTCATTTTGCTCCAAGGTGAGATACCGCCAGCGGGCTTTGCCAAGGCAATCGAGCTGGCCAAAGGTCGGGTCGTGGTCAACCTCGCACCGGTCATCGAGGTGGAAAAGGAAGCGCTCCTGCGCGCCGACCCGCTGCTGGCCAATGAGCACGAGGCCGGGCTCATCCTCGAGCAGCTGGGGTTGAGCGGCCAGGGCGCGCCAGCGGAGCTAGCGCAGCGCTTAAGGGAGGCAGGCTTTGCCTCGGTGGTTCTCACGCTGGGCGCGCGCGGGGCGCTTGTGGCCGAGGGGGCCGAGCTTATCGACGTTCCCTCCCCACGCGTCACCGCCGTCGATACGACCGGCGCGGGCGATGCCTTCGCCGGCGCGCTGTGTGCCCGCTTGTTGGACGGCGATTCGCTGGTGGATGCCGCGCGCTTCGCCGCGCGGGTCGGGGCCTTTACCGTCACGGGCTCCGGCGCCCAGGCCTCCTACCCGGATCTGACAAGCGAGTTGCCCGGTTAAAGCCGCGTCTTATTCGCCGAGGAGCTGGGAACGCAGGTTCTCATCCTTCTTTTCTACTTCGGCGGCCATGTTCTCTTGGTAGGCCGCCATCTTCTCCACCAGTGCTGGGTCGCCCGCGGAGAGGATGCGCACGGCAAGCAGGCCCGCATTCTTCGCACCGCCGATGGATACGGTTGCCACCGGCACCCCACCCGGCATCTGCACGATGGACAGCAGTGAATCGAGACCATCGAGATCCTTCAACGCGCGCGGGATGCCGATGACCGGCAGCGGCGTGGCCGCGGCAACCATGCCTGGCAGGTGGGCCGCACCACCGGCACAGGCGATGATGGCCTTGAGCCCGCGCTCGTGGGCAGACTTGGCATAAGCCAGCATCTTTTCTGGGGTGCGGTGCGCACTGACGACGCCCACCTCAAAGGGCACGCCGAACTCGGCGAGCACTTCGGCTGCGGGCTTGACGGTGGGCCAATCGGAATCGGATCCCATGATCAGTCCGACGAGTGGTTCCATGAAAAATCTCCTTCTTTACTAGCGTTTAAGCTCGCTGCGGGCTTAAGAGTGCGCAGTGGTCTGAAGAGTGCGCTGTGGGCTTAAGAGTGCGCAGTGGGCTTACGCCCACTGCGCGTGGACGAGGAAGTGGGCGGCATCGTGGGCGATGCGGCGCGTTTCCTCCACGTCCTCACCAACGACGTTGACGTGGCCGATCTTGCGACCCGGCTGGTGGTCCTTACCGTAGAGGTGGATCTTCGCCTGCGGGTAGCGCTCCATGACTTCACGGACGCGCTGCGGCATGGGCATCTGCGGATCCTCCTCAGCCCCCAGCACATTGGCCATGACCGTTACGGGCGCCAACGGCGCGGTGGAGCCCAGCGGCAGGTCCAGCACGGCGCGCAGGTGCTGCTCGAACTGCGAGGTCACGCAGCCATCCTGCGTCCAGTGGCCGGTGTTGTGCGGGCGCATGGCCAGCTCGTTGACCGCAATATCTTCTTCCACAACCGCTCCCGGCGCGCCTGAAGCGGACGCGATGATGCAGCCGGCGTCTTGCTTCGTGGCAAAAGCGAAAAGCTCCACTGCCAGCACACCCGTAACGCCCAGCTCGGTGGCTACCTTGATGCCCACCTGCATGGCGCGCTCCGCGAGCGCTGCCGACAAGTTCGGGGCTGGGGCAAAAGCCTCGGCGCAGATGCCGTCTCGCTGCACCGACTCGGTGACCGGCCAGGCTTTGACCTCGCCGGAGGGGCGGCGGGCGACGAGCACGGACAGCTCGCGAGTAAGGGAAACTTTTTCCTCAGCCATAAGCGGAGTACCAGCGGCGAGAAGCTCTTCTACCAGCGGCTCCAGCTCCTCCGCTGACGGGAACCACACGCCATGACCGTCGTAGCCGCCGCGGCGGGCTTTGAGGCACACGTGACCGTCGACAAGCGCGGCGAAATCCCGCGCATCCTCCACCGATTCAATAGCGGCAAAGCGCGGCACTGGGGCGCCCAGCTCGGCCAGCTTCTCGCGCATGAACAGTTTGTCCTGCGCGTAGAGGAGAGCGGAAGGCTGGGGCTGGACGTTGAGGCCGTCGGCGATAAGACGCTCGACGTGCTCCGTCGGGACGTGCTCGTGCTCAAAGGTAATTGCATCCGCGCCTTCCGCGGCGGCGGTGAGCACGTCGAGATCGTGGTAGTCACCGAGCACCACATCCGGGATCACCTGTGCGGCGGACTTGTCTGGCGCGGAGGCCAGCACGCGCAAGCTGATGTCGAGCTCTGCGGCGGCCGGCTGCATCATGCGTGCAAGCTGGCCGTCTCCATAAACAGTAACGAGGGGTTTGTGTTGTTCACTCACCCTTTCAATACTAGCCTTGGGGCCATGATCGTCCGGCATACCATCTTTCAGAACTCCCTCATGACCGCGCTGTTGGATGGCATTTACGACGGCGAAATGACCATCGGCGAGCTCTTGGGCAAAGGCAATTTTGGCATCGGCACCTTCGATGCGCTGGATGGGGAGATGATTATCCTCGACGGCGTGTGCTACCAGCTACGCGGCGATGGCACCGCGACGGTAGCGGACTTGGACCAGGGAACCCCCTTCGCGGTGGCCACGAACTTCGTCCCCCGTATTAAGGTGGCCGCGCCCAAGGGATTGAAGCGCGAGGAGCTTTCGGCCTTCATCGATGAAGTCGAGCCTTCCGCCAACTACATGTACGCGGTGCGAATCACCGGACGCTTCAGCAACGTGGTTACCCGCACGGTGGTCAAGCAGAGCAAGCCTTATCCGCCGATGGCGCAGGCCGTGGGCGGCGATAAGGAACTGCGCTTTGAAAACGTCGAAGGCATCATCGGTGGTTTCCGCACACCGGTCTTTGAAAAAGGCATTTCGGTGCCGGGCTGCCACGTGCACTTTATTGACGCTGCGCGGACCTCCGGCGGACACGTGCTGGACTACACGGTGGATGAGGCCACCATTGAGCTCTGCCCTGGCACGGACCTGGATCTGCGCTTGCCGCTGACCCACGAGTTCCGCTCCGCCAACCTGGCCCCTAATGACTTGGACCAGCAGCTACACACGACGGAGATTAAGGACTAACCCCAGACCGGTTGCTCGTTGAGGATATCCTCGACGCGCTTGGCTTTGGGGATGGATGGGAAATACATCGGCTTCTCGTATCCGTGGAGTGCCAGCGAAATCCCGCCGCGACGGCGGCGCGCACCACGGATATCCGTGAGCGGGATCGAATCAACGCGTTTGCCTTCGCGAGCGATGACGCGCAGGTTGGTCACGATGAAGCGCTTACGGCGGGCTTTCACCAAGGGACCGATGAAGCGCCAGGCAGCAAGCAGGGCCCATAAAGCTACTAAGCCATTGCGAAGCGCCAGGTCCATGCCGTTATAGTCACACCAGCCGATGGCAATCCAGCACACCCCGGTAATCACGATGAGCTCTAAAAAAGGAAAGAGCAGCGTCCGAAAGGGGGCGGTCATATCCGCGCGCACAACCTCGCCGCGGCCCATCTGCATGAGGTTCATGGGGCTCATGGTACCTCCCTGCTCCCGCTGTCCAGGCAAGAGGACGTCACGTCCTAGGCCTTGCAGGCCCAGCCAAGGCTTCGCACATGGCATTTCCTAAAAGGCGTCAGTCAAAAGGCGTCTTTGCCCCTGAAAACGCCATGTGGAGGCGTCCAAAAGGTGTCTTTGCCCCCAAAGACACCTTTTGACTAATGCCTTCTGACAGACGCCTTTTGAATAGCGCCATGTGTCGAGCACGGCGTCTTCTATGGGGCCTCGCCGGTCGACGCTTAGACGCCACGCAGCGCGGGCGACTAATTATCAGCCGGGCGAAGGTGGATGACATCACCCGCGGAGTAATACTCGCCGCCGACGTTGATGCGGCCATCATCGGCCACGCCCTCGACGGTGCCGATGACGTCGCCGGCCGGGGCTTCGAGGCGGACTCCCTGCCCGATGGAAGAACACACCTTACGGTAATCAGCCAAAAGCTGTGGGTCCTGCTGCTCCCACTGGGTAATGCGGCGACGCAGGTTCTTCAGCACGGTAATCGCCAGCTGCGTGCGGTCGGTATCAAGGCCTTCGAGCGCGAGCGATGTCGCGGCCTCGATGGGCAGTTCCTCGCGGGTCAGGGTGACGTTGATGCCCATGCCCACGACCACGCGGGCTGAAGGCGGGTTCGCAGACTGGGTCTTGGGGGCGATTTCAGCTTTACTGACCTCGGCTTTGTTGATCTCTGCCTTATTAATCTCTGCTTTGTTGATCTCTGCCTTGTTGATCTCGGCTTTGTTCACCTCGGCCTTGTTGATTTCAGCCTTGGAAACTTCCGTCTTCGGAGCAGATTTGAAGGCCTCGCCCACTGGACCGGCCTCGGCGAGGATGCCGCACAGCTTCTTACCATCGATGTGCACGTCATTCGGCCACTTGAGTACCGCACCCTCTACGGAATCAGTCACGGCCAAGCCGGCAGCTAGCGGCAAAGTACCGAGGTGATCCAGCGAATCCGGAAGGATGAGAACGGAAAAGATGAGCTGCGAGCCAGCCGGGCTCACCCACTGACGGCCCAATCGGCCCTTACCGGCAACCTGCTCATTGGCCAGCAAAACGGTGCCATCAGCCACCTTGCCGGCCTGCATGAGATCGGTATTGGTGGAGCCAGTGGACTCGGTGTAATCGATAACAGCGAAGTCTTCGCTCAGCGCCTCGCGGATTCGGTCCATATCAAGTGCAGTCATGCACCCTAGGTTACCCGCCGGATCACTGCCGCCTCGAAGTAACTAAAAGTAATCCGGATTGGCCAGAATTGTGCGGGCAGTAGCATCGTCAAGACAGGTAGTCAGCACAGCCTGCGGCAACGCATGGGTGACCTGCTCAGGCGTGACGGTGATCTGCCGCGTATCTGCCAGGAAAGAAACAGTATCCCCGATCAACTTGTCGTAATCAGCGCGGTCTTGTGCCCCAAGGCTGTCCGGCTTCCCTTCAGTCACCAGCACATAGCGAGTTGCTGGGGTAACCCATTCACAAACCCACTCGCCGTACTCTTGCAATTCCGAATCCGAGACATCCAGGCCCATCCCCTTCATGCTGGCACGCATGGTGGAGCGATTCACGTGGCCATTGTCCACCAACTGCGAGCGGACGTCAGACGCGTCGACAGTATCGGCAAAAATAGCGCGGAACACGGTATCGCGCTGCGTCTCTGCAGCCGAAGTCGTCGGCGATGTCGCGGACTCCTTCGAGGGCATCGTCGGGGAAGGCTCTTCCGAAGAAGATTTGGTAGTGGAGGTCAATGACTCCGTCGTAGTCTCCGAAGGCGCTGAAGACGCATCAGCAGTCCCAGTAGAAACGGTTGTCAGTGGCGCAAAGGACTCCGCGGATTCCGTACTGGAGCAACCGACCAAGAGCAGCGCGAGGAATGGAGCGAACTTCTTCATAACAAATTCCAGCCTAATGCACGCACCGCCAGGTGCTAGTGTGAATCCATGGCAAAGGTCACTTTTGAGAACGTCGGCATCACCTATCCCCGTGCCGAGAAGCCCACGGTCAAAGACCTCAATCTCGAGATTGCGGACGGCGAGTTTCTAGTCCTCGTCGGCCCGTCCGGCTGCGGTAAGTCCACCACCCTGCGCGCCCTCGCGGGGCTGGAGCCGGTCTCCAGCGGCCGCATCCTTATTGACGGCAAAGACGTCACGGGCCTTGAGCCAGGCGATCGCGATATCGCCATGGTCTTCCAGAACTACGCGCTCTACCCGCACCTCACCGTTGCCCAGAACATGGGCTTCGCCCTCAAGCTGGCCAAGATGCCCAAGGCTGAAATCAAAGCCAAAGTAGAAGAAGCAGCGAAGACCCTTGGGCTGACGGAGTACCTGCAGCGCAAGCCCAAAGACCTCTCCGGTGGTCAGCGTCAGCGCGTGGCCATGGGCCGCGCCATCGTGCGCGAGCCGAAGGCCTTCCTCATGGATGAGCCCCTGTCTAACCTCGACGCTAAGCTGCGCGTGCAAACCCGCGCGGAGCTGGCCAGCCTCCAACAGCGTCTCGGCACCACCACTGTCTACGTCACCCACGACCAGGTGGAGGCCATGACCATGGGTGACCGCGTGGCCGTGCTCAAGGACGGTGTTCTGCAGCAAGTCGCGCCACCGCGCGAGCTCTACGACGCTCCCGCTAACGAATTCGTCGCCGGTTTCATCGGTTCCCCCGCGATGAACATCTTCGACTACAACGGCGGACGCGTCGGCGTTCGCCCGGAAAAAATGTTCATCAATAAGGGGCCGATTGGCTTCCAAGGCACGGTGGAGTTCGTGGAAGAGCTGGGCTCTGAGTCCTTCGTCTACGTCATGGTGGGCGAGCAGCGCTTCGTCGCCCGCGCGAGCGACAACGTTCCGCAGCGTGGTGAGAACGTCGTGCTGACCTTTAACCCCCGCGAGGCTCACCGCTTCGATCCGGAGACCGGCCAGCGTATTGAGGCTTAAGAAACACCACGGACAGGGGTGATTTCACCCCCGTTTGAAGTGAATTAAAAGCCAAAACCACGTGCAGTGTGGGGATGATCCCCTATTTTGTAGTCATCAGAAGTTTTCCGAAAGGTGAATATTCAATGAAGAAGCCCTTCCTCCCCAGCTCGCTGCGTTCTGTCCGCCGCGGCGTTGTCGTCACCACCGCTGCACTCGCACTGACCTTGGCGGGTTGCTCCTCGAGCGACGAGGGATCGTCGTCAAGCACTGGCTCCGATGCCTCCTCGACTGATGGTGACGGCCGCGGCCCCATCACCTTCGCCATGGGCAAAAACGATACCGACAAGATCACGCCCATCATCGAGGCATGGAACGCCGAGCACCCAGATGAGAAGGTCGAGCTCAAGGAGCTCGCCGGCGAGGCCGACGCTCAGCGCGAGACCCTCGTGCAGTCCCTGCAGGCGGGCAACTCCGACTACGACGTCATGGCGCTGGACGTGGTCTGGACCGCGGACTTCGCCGCTAACCAGTGGCTGGCACCGCTAACCGGTGACCTTGAGGTGGACACCTCCGGACTGCTGGAGCCCACCGTGGAGTCCGCCACCTACAACGACACCCTCTACGCGCTGCCGCAGAACACCAACGGCCAGCTGCTCTTCCGCAACACTGAGTTGGCGGACAAGGCTCCGGAGAAGTTCGCAGACATCGCTTCTGCCTGCGAGGCTCTCAAGGATGATGCTTCCTGCCTGACCACGCAGCTCAAGCAGTACGAGGGCCTCACCGTCAACACCGCCGGCTTCATCGAGGGCTGGGGCGGCTCCATCTTGGATGATGAGGGCAACATCGCTGTTGACTCCGACGAGGCCAAGGAAGGCCTGCAGGCGCTTGTCGACGCCTACGAAGACGGCACCATCTCCAAGGACTCCACCGCCACAACGGAGGAGGAGACCAACCTCGCTTTCACTGAGGGCAAGACCGCTTTTGCCATCAACTGGCCGTACATGTACACCAATTCCGAAGAGGCTGGCGTGAAGTTTGAGGTCCAGCCGCTGGTGGGCAAGGACGGAGTCGGTGTCTCCACCCTCGGTGGCTACAACAACGGCATCAACATCAACTCCGAGCACAAGGCTACGGCCCTGGATTTCATGAAGTTCATCATCAACGAGGAGAACCAGAAGTCCTTCGCTGAGGCTTCCTTCCCGCCGGTGCTGGCCTCCATCTACGACGATGAGTCCCTCGTCGAGGAGTTCCCGTACCTTCCGGCTCTGAAGGAATCCCTGGAGAACGCCGCGCCGCGTCCGGTCTCCCCGTTCTACACCGCCATCTCCAAGGCCGTGCAGGATAACGCCTACGCGGCTCTGACCGCTGACAAGTCCGTCGATGACGCTACGAAGGACATGAAGGCCGCCATCGAGGCAGCCTCCCAGGGTTAATCTTCCCAGCGTGAAATGGGGGCGCGAGTAAGTCCACGTGACTTGCCCGCGCCTCCTTCTTTGATCTGGATTTAAACCAATGGGCATCAAGGTGCTCGCGCGCAGAGGATGTCCAGAGGATGTCTACGCCACCCGCTATGATTTTCCCCAACCCCCGATAACCCCCTCCCCTATAAATCAGAAAGGCAGGCACCGCATGGCTGGAGCACCGCCTACCGCGCAGCCCCGCAGACAGTATCTGCGCGTTGCTGCGCTCATCGCGCCGGCGCTGATAGCGCTGGCCGTGGTCATCGGCTATCCCATCGTGCGCGCTGTGATGTTGTCCTTCCAGGGCAACAAGCGGCTTAACCCGACCACGGGTGTATTCGAGGAAGGCGCATTCGCAGGCCTCGAGAACTACCTGTACTGGATCACTAATCGCTGCATGTCTGCCACCGGCCAGGCCAGCACGTGCCCGGATGGCGTCATCGCTACTGATTTCTGGCCGGCACTTAAGATCACGCTCTTTTTCACCGTGGTCACGGTGACCCTGGAAACGATTTTGGGCATGTTCATGGCGCTGGTGATGAACGGCGAATACCGCGGTCGCGGCCTCGTGCGCGCGGCGGTGCTGGTTCCCTGGGCCATTCCCACCGCAGTCACCGCGAAGCTATGGCAGTTCATGTTTGCACCGGATGGCATCGTTAACGCGCTCATCGGCTCGCGCATCGCATGGACCACGGACCCGTTCTATGCCCGCCTCGCGGTGATTATCGCTGATGTGTGGAAGACCGCCCCGTTCATGGCACTGCTCATCCTGGCAGGCCTGCAGATGATTCCGCGCGATGTCTATGACGCAGCACGCGTGGACGGCGCCTCGCGTATCCAAACCTTCTTCACCATCACCCTGCCACTGGTGCGGCCAGCACTCATGGTGGCCATCCTCTTCCGCACGCTGGATGCGCTGCGTATGTACGACCTGCCGGTCATCATGATCTCCGCTTCCTCCAACGCGCCGACGGCCACCATTTCCCAGCTGGTGGTGGAAGACATGCGCCAGGGCCACTTCAACTCAGCCTCCGCGCTGTCCACACTCATCTTCCTGCTTATCTTCACCGTCGCGTTCATCCTCGTCCGTTTCCTCGGCGCTGATATCTCCGGTACTGCTCGCCAGAAGAAGGAGAAGAAGTCATGAAAAAGCTTGGCCACTACCTCGGCATCCTCTTCATCATGTTCTGGGGGCTCGCGCCCTTCTACTGGATGGTTGTCACCGCCTTGCGGCACAAGTCCCATACCTTCGACACCACCCCGTGGCCCACGCACGTGACCTTGGACAACTTCCGGGATGCACTGGCAACAGACAAGGGCAATGACTTCCTCAACGCACTGGGGAACTCTTTGCTTATCTCCCTAGCCACGACCGCTGTCGCAGTCCTCATCGGCGTGTTCACCGCCTATGCGCTAGCTCGCTACGACTTCCCTGGAAAAGGTATCGTCACCGGCATCATCCTGGCCGCCTCGATGTTCCCGGCCATCGCGTTGGTGACCCCGCTCTTCCAGCTCTTTGGCAACCTCGAGTGGATTGGCACCTACCGCGCGATGATCATTCCGAATATCTCCTTCGCGCTGCCCCTGACTGTCTACACACTGCTGAGCTTCTTCCGTCAGCTGCCCTGGGAGCTGGAGGAAGCTGCCCGCGTGGACGGCGCTTCCCGCGGTCAAGCTTTCCGCCTCGTGCTCCTGCCCCTGGCCGCGCCCGCGCTGTTTACCACCGCCATCATCGCTTTCATCACAACGTGGAACGAGTTCATGCTGGCCAAGCAGCTATCCACCACTGCTACTGAGCCGGTGACCGTGGCTATCGCGCGTTTCTCGGGCCCCTCGGCCTTCGAGTACCCCTATGCCGCCACCATGGCCGCGGGCGCGCTGGTAACGGTTCCGCTCATCATCATGGTGCTCATCTTCCAGCACCGCATCGTCGCCGGCCTCACCGCCGGAGGTGTCAAGGCTTAATGCGCCGTGAACTGCTATGGGACACCGCGCTGGGATTCGTTGGCTTCTTTGCCTTCCTGGCGCTGGTGCAAGCAGTCCTCAATCTTTTTCACCCCTCCCCCGCCATCTGGCCGGGGCTCCTGGCGGGCGCGCTGTGCCTGGCGGAGTTTCTGCTGTGGCGGGCCAAACGGAAGGATCTCCGATGACCTGGCACGATAACGCCATTTTCTACCAGGCCCTCGTGGGCTCGTACAAGGACACCCACGGCGAAGGCGTTGGCACGCTACGTGGAGTTATTGAGAAGCTGGATTACCTCAAGTGGCTCGGAGTGGACTGCCTGTGGCTCTCCCCCTTCTATCCCTCCCCGCTGCGCGATGACGGCTATGACATCGCCGACTACTACTCCATTCACCCTGACTACGGCACGATGGAAGACTTTGACGAGCTCGTCACCGAACTTCACGCTCGTGGCATGCGCCTCATGACGGATTTGGCTTTCAACCACACCTCTACCGATCATCCGTGGTTCCAGGCCTCCCGCACCGATCCGGAAGGCCCTTACGGCGACTATTACGTGTGGGGCGATGATCCCCTGCGCTACCCCGAGATCCGCATTATCTTCACCGATACGGAAACCTCGAATTGGGCATGGGACCCGGAGCGCAAGCAGTACTACTTCCACCGCTTCTACTCACACCAGCCGGACCTAAACTACGACAACCCGAAGGTCCACGAGGAAGTATTCAAGATTCTTTCCTTCTGGCTAGATAAGGGCGTGGACGGCTTCCGCCTCGATGCCATCGCCTACCTGTACGAGCGTGATGGGGTGGGCGGCGAGTCTCTGCCGGAGACGGTCGAGTTTGTGGAGAAGGTCCGCGCCTTCATCGACGAGAATTACCCCGAGGCCATCATGATCGCGGAGGCTAACCAGCCGCCCGAAGAAACCATGGAGTTTTATGGCACGGGCAATCGCTTCCACATGGTGTTCAACTTCCCAGTGATGCCGCGGCTTTACCAAGCCCTCGCGCTGGGGGACGCCACACCGGTCTACGACATCATGGCGGAGCTTCCGGAGCTTCCCCAGGGTTGTCAGTGGGGCACCTTCCTGCGCAACCACGACGAGCTGACCCTAGAAATGGTCGACGAGGACCAGCGCGCCATCATGTACGAGCACTACCTGCCGGATGAGCAGATGCGCGCCCACGTGGGCATCGCGCGGCGCCTCGCGCCACTGTTGGGCAATGATTACCGCAAGATTGAGCTTTTTTATTCACTTCTCATGACTCTGCCGGGTGCGCCCTTCCTGTATTACGGCGATGAGATTGGTATGAACGATGCCCCCGAATTGCCCGACCGCGATGCCGTGCGCACGCCCATGCAATGGGAGCCCGGTGAGGGCGCAGGTTTCACTACATCCGCTCACCCGCGCCGTCCCATCGTCGGCGGCGTAGGGGTCTCAGTGAAAGAACAGCTTGCCGACGACTCCTCGCTCCTCCACCGCCTCCGCGGTCTAATCCAGCAGCGTAAGGCACATCCGGAACTCGGCACCGCACCTTTCGAAGCCGTGGAAACCGGTCAGACGGGCGTTCTGGGATTCCAGCGCGCTGAGTTGTTGTGCCTCCATAACTTCACGGATCAGACCGTCGACCTAGGCCCTGTGGAGCTCGGGCCCTATGGCTACGCCTGGCTGCCCATTGAGGCTTAAAAGGCGCTCGTTTCTCACCTCATATTTCGCGCTAGGTTAACTGAAAGTTAACTCGCCGTGAACGAAAGCTAGCTTTTAGAGAACTTTACCTATATAGTTGGTTTAACCCCATGATGCGGACGGCCGCATCATTACGACAAGAAATAGAGAGGTGAGCCAAATGAATACCCTGACCGGATTCCTTTCCGCCATCACTAACGAATTCAAGAGTGCCACCGGAATCAACCTTGACACGGTGCACCCGGCGCCGCTGGTATCGCAGATCGCCGAAGATCTGCACAAGCACGGCCTCGTCCCAGCCACCCGCACCGACATCGAAGAGTCCTACGCGGCGCTGACCAACTCCTTTCCCAGCGAAGAGGATCTCACAGAGGTTGAACTCTTCCTTTACAACCTCGGCTGGCTAGCCGACGCTCCAGATAAAGCCGCTTAATCCACATCACAACTAGCCCCTCTTGTGCCCTGCCACAAGAGGGGCTATAGTTTCACATATCGGCTATCAGGCCTGTTACTCGCAAGAGGCAAGAACCTGAAGCGGAATCCCCCTTTAACGAAAGGGACTTCAGCTTCATTGCTCTCGCGAGTCTTTTTCGTTTTGGGACTTTTCGAAAGCCTAAGAACGAAAGTGAGGACATCATGACCGCCCCGGTACGTGATTATCCAAAGCTTGCCCACGACATCATCACTCTGGTCGGCGGGCCATCTAACATCACAGGAATTGCTCGGTGCGCCACTCGCCTGCGCCTCGTCCTGAAGAGCACTCCCGAAGACGCCCACACCAAGATTGAAAATCTGCCCGGCGTCATCACAACCGTCGAGAAGGGAGGGCAGTTCCAAATCGTCATCGGCAACCGCGTGGGAGAGGTCTACGAAGCTGCCATTGATCAGCTAGGAATCGATCCTAATGAACAGCAGATTGATGACGAGGACAATAAACCCACCCTCATGAACCGCATCATCGCTATGATGTCGGCGGTTTTTGCCCCCTTCATTTACGTACTCGCCGCAGCGGGCCTTATCCAAGGTGCGCTCATCCTCATCACTGCCGCCTGGCCGGAGTTTGGTGAGACAGGTACATACGAGATTTTCTCGCTCATGAGCTGGGCGCCTTTTACTTTCCTCCCCATCCTCATCGCGATCACCGCCTCGCAATTCTTCAAGACCAACACATTCATCTCTGTCGCCGCCGTTGGCGCTCTCGTCGCCCCAGAAATGGCCGACATTGCCTCACGTGTGGCCGAGGGCGAACACATTTCGCTTTTCGGTTTTGGATTGAGCGAGACCACATACACCTCAACTGTGCTTCCACCCCTTTTCGTCGTGTGGGGATTGTCTTACCTCGAAAGGTTTTTCCGGAAGCACCTACCTGAGGTCATCACGCAGCTGTTTACCCCGCTGTTCTGCCTCATCATCGCCGTGCCACTCACTGTTCTGATTATTGGCCCTCTATCCAACCAGGGCGCAATTCTCATTGCAGACGGTTTCAACTGGTTGGTCGATGTTGCTCCCCCTGTCGCCGCAGCCATGGTAGGTGGTTTCTGGCAGGTAATCGTCATTTTTGGTGTGCACTGGGGCGTTACCCCAATGGTCCTCGCGAACTTTGAACAGTATGGCTCAGACCCCTTCCAGGCCTTCCAGACCGCTGCGGTGATTGCTCAGGTTGGAGCGGCCTTCGGAGTCTTCCTCAAGTCTCGCAGCCCCGAAATGAAGAAGGTCGCCGCATCCGCTTCCCTGACCGGCGTCTTCGGCATCACTGAACCCGCTATTTATGGCGTTACACTCCGCCTAAAGAAGCCATTCATTGTGGGCTGTGTCGCGGGTGCGGCAGGCGCCATTGTGGTGTCCCTCTTCGGTTCCCTGCAATACGTCTATGCAGGACTACCTGGCGTGCTCACCATCATGAATGCCTACGAACCTGGAACGAACTCGCTCATGGGAGAGATTATTGGCTGCGCTGTAGCATTCTTCGGAGCCGTCATCGGCGTCTACTTTGTTGGTTTCACGGATGTGCTCGCCGAGGCCCCTGCCGAAGCAACCGACAGCTCCCCCGACTCCGATGCCGCATCCGCTGAATACCACAACCAGCTCTCCCAAAAAGAGACCGTCTTCCACATCTCAAGCCCTGTGACTGGCACAGTTCTCGCTCTTAACGAGGTGGACGATCCGGTCTTTGCACAGGGCACCATGGGCGAGGGCGTGGCCGTAGAACCGACCGACAACAAGGTTTACGCGCCCTTCGATGGCACTGTTGCGACAGTCCTTCCATCCAAACACGCTGTAGGGATCATTTCAGATGACGGCGTTGAAGTTCTGGTCCACATCGGCCTAGACACGGTCGCGCTCAAGGGAAAGCCATTCACCAGTCACGTTACAAAGGGACAGCGCGTCGAAGAAGGAGACTTATTGGTTGAATTTGATGCTCAATCGATTACCCAAGCCGGCTTTTCACTCACTACGCCAGTAATCATCACGAATACGAAGAAATTCGCTGATGTCATCATCCATCCATCAACCCGTACCACTCATGGAAACGAGCTCATGGCCGTTGAAGCCAAGTCCTCGAACCAGACTCAAGCAGAAGGAGCCAAGTAAATGACCACGTCACTCAATCCGGATTTCCTCTGGGGTGGCGCTGTTGCTGCACACCAATTCGAAGGCGGCTGGAACAAGGGCGGTAAAGGCCCCTCCGTCGTCGACGTCCTCACCGCTGGTGCCCACGGAGTTCCCCGCCGCGTCACCGAAACCATCGAAGCCAACGAGTTCTACCCCAACCACGAAGCAATCGATTTCTACGGTCGCTTCCGCGAAGACATCAAACTTTTCGCAGAAATGGGACTCAAATGCTTCCGCACGTCAATTGCCTGGTCCAGGGTTTTCCCGCAAGGCGATGAGCTTGAGCCCAATGAAGAAGGACTCAAGTTCTATGACGAGGTCTTCGACGAGCTTCTTAAGTACGGTATCGAGCCCGTCATCACATTAAGCCACTTCGAGATTCCCCTTCACCTCGCTCGTGAATACGGCGGTTTCCGTAACCGCAAGCTCGTGGAATTCTTTGAGCGCTTCGCACGAGTATGCTTCGAGCGCTACCACAAGAAGGTCAAGTACTGGATGACCTTCAACGAGATCAACAACCAAATGAATGTGGATAACCCGCTTTTCCTTTGGACCAACTCGGGCGTGACCATCGCCGAAGGTGAAAACCCCCAGCAGGTGCTGTACCAAACCGCGCACAACTGCCTGCTCGCCTCCGCACGTGCCGTAGCAGTAGGACACGAGATCAATCCCGACCTACAGATCGGCGCCATGGTTGCCATGGTCCCGGTGTACCCGTACAGCTGCAATCCCTCAGACATCATGGCCGCCGAAATTGCTAGCCGCGATCGATACTTCTTCCCCGATGTACAAATCCGCGGCTCTTACCCGGCCTATGCTCTGAAGAAATTTGAGCGAGAGGGAATTAACCCAGGATTCCAAGAAGGCGACGACGAGATTCTCCGCAACGGCACCGTCGACTACCTCGGGTTCTCCTACTACATGTCCAACACCGTTAAACACGATGCAGTGGCCGACGCTGGTTCCTCGGTCAACGGCGGATTGCCCAATTCAGTAGACAATCCGTATATCAAGTCCTCTGATTGGGGCTGGCCAATCGATCCACAAGGGCTGCGCTACTCCCTCAATTCCCTTTACAACCGCTACCAAAAGCCACTTTTCATTGTGGAAAACGGCTTCGGTGCGGTCGATAACGCGGAAGCCGATGGTTCCATCCACGATGAGGCCCGCATCGACTATCTGCGAAACCACATCGCGGCAGTAAAGGAGGCCGTCCTCGAAGACGGCATCGATCTCCTGGGCTACACCCCATGGGGAATCATCGACCTAGTTTCCTTCACCACCGGTGAAATGAAGAAGCGCTACGGAATGATCCACGTCGATCGCGATAATGAGGGCAATGGCACTCTGTCCCGCTCAAAGAAGGATTCTTTCGAGTGGTACCGAAATGTCATAGCTTCCAACGGAGCTGAGCTCTAACAATCTCACCTCCTAAGACAGGGCACGGTCACGTACGACTGCACCTTTCAAGTCTGCGTTACCGTGCCCTGTACCCTAAATCTATGGATGTCATCCGCGCACTTAACAACAACGCTGTGCTCTGTACCGACGCACAAGGTACTCAAGCTATCTGCTTGGGCAAGGGGATTGGTTTCGGTCGAAAGCTTGGCGATGAAATCCAGGATGATGCTGTGGAGCAAGTATTCCGCCCAAGCTCCGCTCACCCCATCGCAAACCTCACCGCACTACTCTCTGATCTCCCGCTAGACATAGTCAATCTTGTTGTAAATTTCGTAAACACGCACTCTCAGGTCAGCGAAACACAGCTTTTAGTTTTAGGCCTAGCAGATCATATTTCTTTCGCAATCGAACGCGAAGAAAGCGGAATCGAATTCAGCTACCCATTGATGTGGGAAGTATCCACTTTGTACCCAGAGGAATTTGAGCTGGGATTAAAGCTCCTCGACCAAGTAGAGAAAGCCACTAGCGTCCGTCTAGCCCGCGATGAAGCCGCCGCCGTAGCGATGCATTTCATCAACGCCCAGTTTGTGGATGGGGATATGACCAAGGCAGAAAACACCACGAAGGAAATCTCTGCTCTTCTCGACTTGGTCTCTTCCGAGCTTCAGTGCCACCTTCGCCCCAGCTCCCCCACGGTCACACGATTCGTTACGCACCTGCGGTATCTCTTCGCACGTTTACATTCCCCGAGCCGGGAAGCTGACGCACCATTGCACTCCATGCTTGCGGCTATCGAACACGATGATGCTGCAGCAGTGCGCATTGCTCGTCTAGTTCGTTCCAAATTGGAAGGTCAAGGTCATGCCATTAATGACAATGAGCTCGCCTACATTGCCCTGCACGTTGCTCGCCTGCACAGCGCCCTTGGAACTGAGCAAGGTGGCAAGGACGGTTAGCATGCACCCAACACGCCGTATGCGAGAAAACCCTCACTTTTCCCGCCCCATCTACCTGCACAAACGTCAATTGTGAGAGAAATCACCCGATCGCCGCTATACATTCCTATACAAAACTTCTCTACACTGTCGAAACATGACTATTTCCTCACATTTGTCGGAGCTTGACTCCCTGAGCGCCGACACCACCGCAGGCAAGATCGCTGAACTGAAGAGGCGTCGCGAAGCAGCGGCGCAGCCCATGGGTGCAAAAGCCCACGACAAGGTCCACGCCCAGGGCCGCCTCACAGCCCGGGAGCGCTTGGACTACCTCCTCGATGAAGGCTCCTTCGTGGAGACCGACATGCTCGCCGTGCACCGCACCACGGACTTCGGGATGGGCAAGAAGCGCCCGCTGACCGATGGCATCGTCACCGGTTGGGGAACCATCGACGGCCGCGAGGTCTGCATCTTCTCCCAGGACGGAACCGTCTTCGGCGGCGCCCTCGGCGAAGTCTACGGCGAGAAGATGATCAAGATCATGGAGCTGTCCATCACCACCGGCCGCCCGCTCATCGGACTGTACGAGGGCGCCGGCGCCCGCATCCAGGATGGCGCCGTGTCCCTGGACTGGATTGCCAAGACCTTCTACCAGAACGTCAAGGCCTCCGGCGTCGTCCCACAAATCTCCGTCATCATGGGTGCTTGCGCCGGCGGCAACGCCTACTCCCCCGCACTGACCGACTTCGTGGTGATGGTGGATGAGAAGTCCAAGATGTTCGTCACCGGGCCCGACGTCATCAAGACCGTCACCGGTGAAGAAGTCAGCCAGGAAGAACTCGGCGGCGCCGGCGTCCACATGCACAAGTCCGGCACCTCGCACTACACCGCTTCTAGCGACGAGGAAGCGCTCGATTGGGTACACGACCTACTGACCTACCTACCCTCCAATAACCGCCAGCTGACCCCGGTTGAGCCCTACGAGGAGCTGGGCGAAGAAACCGTCGACGACCTCGTGCTGGATAGCATCATCCCGGATTCCCCGAACCAGCCCTATGACGTCAAGGAGATCATCGAGGCTCTCACCGATGACGGCGATTTCCTGGAGATCCAAGCCGACCGCGCCGATAACGTGGTCACCGCCTTCGGCCGCATCGAAGGGCGCACCGTAGGGTTCGTGGCCAACCAGCCCCAGGTCTTCGCCGGCTGCCTCGACATCAATTCTTCAGAGAAGGCCGCGCGCTTCGTGCGCACCTGCGATGCCTTTAATATCCCGATCATCATGCTGGTCGACGTCCCCGGCTTCCTCCCCGGCGCCGACCAGGAACACGATGGCATCCTGCGCCGCGGCGCCAAGCTGCTCTACGCCTACGCCGAAGCCACCGTTCCGAAGATCACCGTCACCCTGCGCAAGGCCTACGGCGGCGCTTACTGTGTGATGGGCTCCAAGGGACTGGGAGCGGACGTCAACCTGGCCTGGCCCACCGCCCAGATCGCGGTCATGGGCGCTGCCGGCGCCGTCGGTTTTATCTACCGCAAGGAGATCAAGGCTGCCCACGAAAAGGGCCTCGACGTAGCTGAGCTGACCAAGTCCTTCGAGCGTGAGTATGAAGACCACATGCTCAACCCGTATAAGGCAGCGGAGCGCGGGCTTATCGACGCCGTCATTCTCCCCTCTGAAACCCGCAGTGCAATCGCCAAGA
The DNA here is from genome assembly GCF_001813925.1 of Corynebacterium sp. HMSC072D12. Taxonomy (NCBI): domain Bacteria; kingdom Bacillati; phylum Actinomycetota; class Actinomycetes; order Mycobacteriales; family Corynebacteriaceae; genus Corynebacterium; species Corynebacterium sp. HMSC072D12. The sequence continues at coordinate 150,214 of NZ_KV814392.1, read as the reverse complement.
ATCTGCGCTTCTTCACGGACAAGAATGTGGCCCGCCCGGCACGCAAGCACGGCAACATCCCGCTTTAGGCTGCGCTCGGAACGAGCGCAGCGTAGTGCAGAAGACGCACTGTATTACACTAGTGTCCCATGACTGACTTGAAGACGACCGCTGGCAAGATCGAGGACCTGAGCGCTAAGCTCACCGAGTCCCGGGCGCCGCAGGGAGAGGTTCCTGCGGCCCGCAGCGCCATCGAGGCGCTCTTTGACGCCGGATCCTTCGTGGAGACCGACGCGCTCGCTCGCCACCGCTCCACCGAGTTCGGCCGCGAGCACATCCGTCCTTACACCGATGGCGTCGTCACCGGCTTCGGCACTGTCGATGGCCGCAAGGTCTGCGCCTATGCGCAGGACGCCTCGCTTTTCGACGGCACCATGGGCGAGGTCTATGGCGAAAAGGTCACCAAGCTTTATGACCTGGCCATTAAGACCGGCGTGCCCATCGTCGCACTCGTCGCCAGCGATAAGCCCCGCGCCCAGGAGGGCATTGTCTCCTCCGCCATGCAGGCCCGCATCCTGGCCCGCGCCACCACCGCTTCCGGCCTCATCCCGCAGGTCACGGCAGTCTACGCGGACTCCAAGGAGGCCTCGCTCGTAGCCGCGCTGTCGGATGTCGTCATTGCTCCGGACGGTGACCTGCAGGCGGATGGGGAGCACGAGGTGAACGTCGCCAAGCGCGTGCTCTCCTACCTGCCTTCCAATAACCGTGCCGCCGCTCCCCGCACCGAGGCCACCATCGTTGCGGGCTCTGTGGAGGAGAACATTACCGACGCCGACCACGCCCTCGATACCCTCGTGGGAGATGACGGCGCCGTCGATCTCGCCGACGTGGTCACCGCCACCTGCGAGGATGTTTTCGAGCTCGGCGCCCAGGTGCGCGGTGTCTTCACCGGCTTCGGTCGCGTCGAGGGCCGCACCGTGGGCATCATCGCCAACCGCGACTCCTTCGATGCGGAAGCTGCCGCTAAGGCCGCGCGTTTCATCCGCCTCTGCGATGCCTTCAATACCCCCATTATCGAGTTCGTCGACTCCCCGGCGCTGGATGTGGAGAAGGCAGCGCTGGCCAAGCTGGTGCACGCCTACTCCGCGGCGAGCGTAGGCAAGATCAGTGTCATCGTCCGCCGCGCGCACGGCACCGGCTACATCGCTTTCGGCTCCAAGGAACTCGGTGCGGACCTGTCCTATGCGTGGCCGACGGCCGAGATCTCAGTGGCCGATGCCCCTGCACTGGCCGCAGAGCTAGAGCTGAGCGAGGAGGAGGCCGCCGCCTACCTGACCCCGTACCAGGCCGCTGAGCGTGGTCTCGTCGATTCCGTCATTACCCCGGCAGCCACCCGCGGCTCCCTCATCGAGGGCCTGCGCCTGCTGGATCGCAAGATTATTCCAACCCTGCCGAAGAAACACGGCAATATCGTTTTGTAGAGGTTTCCCTATGACCGCTTCCCTGTTTACCGTTCTGCGCGGCAACCCCACCGACGCTGAGGTGGCGGCCCTGTCCACGGTGCTCAGCCAGCTCGACTCTGAGGCGCGCGCCAAGGCCGCCGATATCCGCTCCGAGCGCGACCTGTGGGGCCAGCCGGGTGATGTGTTCAACCCGTCCGCCTTCCGCAACGTCCGCTACTACTAAGCGCATGCGCCTGGTTCTAGCTTCCCAGTCCCCCTCCCGCCTGTCCATCCTGCGGGGTGCGGGCGTGGAACCCGTCATCGCCCCGGCCCACGTGGATGAGCGGGCCATCGAGGAGCGCCTGGCGGGTGCTGAGCCCGCCGAGATCGTCTGTGCGCTGGCTACTGCTAAGGCAGAGGCTATTGCTCCTGACTATCCCGAGGACGTCGTGGTGGGCGGGGATTCCATGCTGCTTCTCGACGGCTCCCTCCAAGGCAAACCCCATACCCCCGAGGCCACCGTGGAGCGCTGGCACGCGCAGGCCGGGCGCGCCGCGGAGCTCATCACCGGCCATTGCGTGCTGCGGGGCGATAAGCGCTTCGTAGAAGCCTCGCGCACGACGGTGCACTTTGCCCAGGCTTCGAACGCCGATATCGAGGCCTACGCCCGCACCGGCGAGCCACTCGAATGCGCCGGCGCCTTTACCTTGGAAGCCCTCGGCGGCTGGTTCATCGACCGCATTGAGGGCGATCCCTCCTCCGTTATCGGCCTTTCGCTACCAGTGCTGCGCCGCGCGCTGTATTTCTTTGGGCTCAACGTTTCCGATTTCTGGGCTCAGCACTAATTCTGGGCAAACCCATCTAGTTCCGGGCGAACCTTCCAGGTTCGCCCTTCCAGGTTCGCCCCTTCCAAGGTTCACCCCCTCTGGTGGCCGTGGCGCCACATGGCTAGAGTGGGGCGGCATGGAAATGAAAGATATGCTCGCTCCCCCGCCCATCAAGCTGCCCGCCGATCCGGGTGCTGACAGCACCTCCAATCTCACCGCAGGAATTGTCACCCACCCGGATTCCCCGCTGCTCTGGGCTCTGCTGGCGGAACAGGAACTAGACAAGAACAAGGGTGCTGAGCCCACCGCTTTCATCACCGCCTACGCCTATGCGCGTACCGGCTACCACCGCAGCCTCGACCGCCTGCGCGGCAATGGTTGGAAGGGCTGGGGCCCTGTCCCCTTCTCCCACGAGCCCAACCAGGGTGTGCTGCGCGCGATTGCCGCTCTGGGCCATGCTGCGAAGGCCATTGGTGAGGACGCGGAGTATGACCGCATCCGCCAGATGCTTTCCGACGCCGACTCCGAGTCCGTCGCCGCGCTGCTGGACTAAGCAGCTCGGCCAGCCCGACTGGCTAGGAACAACGCCGCTCTGCTCGCCGCGTAAACCGCGGCGGCCCCTGCATAGAAAAATCCCGCGGACCTCGAATACTGAGGCCGCGGGATTTGTTTGTCTGCCCTACAGCAGCGCGGAGAGTGACTTTTAAGCCTTATCGCCATCCGCCTTGGCAACCAGATCGCCGGTGTTCTGCGCGGTGCGGATGTTTGCCACGAAGAACTCCAAGATCAATCGGAACTGGATGACGTAAAAAAGGAAGGTGATTCCGCCGAAGATCACAGCACCGAGGAACGCAAGGATTCCCAAAAGAACGCTATCAGCGAAAAACGCGAAGGAGAAGAGGATCGTTCCTACCCAGAAGACTGCTGACAAAATGACGAGCAGCATATAAATGAAGGACGAGAACTTCAGGGTGATAAAGTTGCTGAAAGAGAAGTCAAATAGCGCCTTGAAGAATCCCGTGCCCTTGGAAGAACCGCCATTCGGCGCAGCCTGCTGCGGGTACTGATTCTGCGGGGAGGCCGCAAAGGGCGAGTTCTGCTGGCCAAAGCCCTGCTGCTCCTGGGTGCCGAAACCTTGCTGTCCTTGGGTGCCGAAACCTTGCTGCTCCTGTGCACCGAAGCCCTGGTTCTGCTGGGAGTAGCTACCAAAACCGGACGTGGAGTTGGAGTGAGAGGCCTGGCTACCGAAACCATTGCTTGACTGCTGCCCAAAGCCATGGCCCTGGTTGGATTCCGTCTGCGCACCACCGCCAAAGCCGTCGTTGCCATAGCCGTTAGTGCCGTAGCCGTTGTCGCTGTGGCTCTGGTTCGAGTTCGTCGACTCAGCGGCATGCTCGGCGCCAGCACCACTATCGGTGTTGTAGGAAGCATAGGAGGCGCCAAAGGAGTCCTGGGTGGAGTGGGTGTCCTGGTCCTTAGCGGACTCGGATGCGGGCTCAGCAGAAGCAAAGCCTTCGCTAAACATGCTGTCCTTAGCTTCGCGGTCAGTGTCCGGCTGCGAATCCTGGGAAGAGGCGCTACCAAACGAGGAAGTCTCAGCAGAGTTCTCGGAGTAATCGCCGTATCCTGCCTGGCCACCCCAGCCAAAGCCGGAGTTCGAATCCTGGGCATTCCAGCCAGACGCCGAGCTATCCTTGTTGGACTGGGGGCTGCCGTAGCCGCCAAAGCTACCGAAGTTATCGTTCCCAGAGTTCTCGCCGTGGGAACCGTTAAAGCTGTTATCGCCCACGTTGCTATCGCTGTTGTCGGCGTTCTCACCAAACTGGTTGGGGTTCGTCATTATTCCTTAGACCTTTCGGAGAATCATCGAATTTCGCAGCACGCTACAGCACTACACTGGCGCAATTTTTACCCCTTCGAACGTACCTGAGATCTCGCTCACCGGCAGCCCGGCTCGGGGAATAAGCCCCAAGAAAATGCAAATTTCCCCTGCCGCGGCAGGGGAAACTCGATAAGGCTAGCGCGAAAATAAACGCTTATGCGTGCTTGGCCTCCACGCGCTTGATGGCTTCAGCCGCCACCTTTTCCTGGATGCCCATGTCCAGCTCAGAGGTGAAGCCCACGCAGGAGCAGTTGATCTCACCAAGGACATAGGTGTCTTCGCCGTTCTCACCGTCCGCCAGCATGAAGTCTGCGGTCCAGATCAGTGGGATGTTGTCACCACCGAGCTTCTCTGCAATGACCGGGCGGACCTCAGCGAACATGTCGACGAGTTCCTGCCACTCCTCCGGCTTCTGGTAGGTGTACTTTGCACCGGAGAACAGGGTCGCGGAGAAAGCGTCGCCGCCCTCAGCCGGCTTCTTGTGCACCACGAAGACCGGATCCGGGCCCACGAGAAGAATACGAATCTCGCCTTCAACGATGCGCGGCATGAAGCGCATGTCCACGAGCATGCCGTTGTCACCCACGATGTACTGGTCGCAGAAATCCATAAACTCGCCGAGCTCGCGCTCCTCGGTGTGGTTGTCCACAGCCTCGGTGCACTTGATCTTGGTGTCGAGAGGCAGTGCGGTGCCCGGTTCGACGGACTCGGCCAGCTTCTCGTCGGCAAGGCGCACGCGCCAGATGCCGGAACCAGTGGAACCGCGGTTCTGCTTGAGCACGCGCTCGCCGTAGGACAGGGAGGCCGGGAAGGTCTTGTGGAAGGACTCGACGTCGTAGTAGGCGGCGGTGTCAGCCGGAACCAGGTCCGTGTCATTGAGCTTAACCAGGGCATCCTTGGCACCGTAAGCCATCATCTCGTACGGGGTGGACATGCCGACCAGGCCGGCGTCGGACAGCTTGGTGAGCAAGTCGAAGTAGCCCTTCTCACCGCCCGGGATGTTGCCCGGGTTCACGCGGGAAATGTAGGCATCGAAGTTCTCAGATACATACTCAAAGAGCTTCTCAGACCACTCGGGACGGTAGAACACGACCTCTGCGTGCCAGCCTGCATCCTTGATGCAGTCGACGATCGGCATGGTGTCCTTACGGTGTCCATTGATCTGCTTGTCGGATCCGCCCTCGACCTCGAAGACGACGATTGCCTTGTGCACAGTGCTTCCCTTTCGCTAGGGGGTTGATGAGTGTCACTTCTTAAAATAACCCAGGTGAGGCCTGTTCGCTCACCTGAAGAAGCGACGCCAAAATGCGATAAAAGTCGAGCTTAACGCAGTTTTTAGCCCCTGACCTGCACACTTGTTATAACCAGCACACGCGAGCTGGCACCCTACGGCATAAAAATGTATCCAACACCACAAAGAGCCCTCCCCCGTGACCACTTTTCGGCCGAGCGCGCTAGAGTTGAAGCGAACGTTTCCCCTTAACGAGAAAGGCAGGTGGACCGTGGCCGAATTCGACCCGAATCCCCCTTTCCAGGAGTACGCGCACCCTGAGCGCCTCGTGTCCGCACCGTGGCTATCCGCGCGACTGGGCATCAACGGCCTCCACGTCATCGAGGTCGATGAGGATTCACTCCTCTACGATATCGGCCACATCCCCACCGCTATCCGTATCAACGTCCAGACAGAACTGCTCGATAACACAACGAGGGACATCATCAGCGCGGAAGATTTCACAGCCCTCCTTCGCTCGAAGGGCATCGAGCGCGATGACACCGTCATCCTGTACGGAGACAAGTCCAACTGGTGGGCTGCATTCGCCCTGTGGATCTTTGAGCTGTACGGCCACGAAGACGTGCGGCTTCTCGATGGTGGCCGGGATGCCTGGATGTCCGAGGAACGCGATACCTCGTTTATGGTCCCTGACCCAACCGCTTCCTCCTACCCTGAGGTTTCCCGCGAAGAATCATCCCGCATCTTCGTCGACGAGCTGCGCGGCTCCACCACCACGGTGGTCGACACCCGCAGTCCAGACGAGTTCTGCGGCGAAGCCGCCCTCAAGAACGGAACTGGTGAGTCTGCCTACGGCACCACCTTGACCCACGGCCACATCCCAGGCGCCATCAACCTCGAGTGGGATCGAGCGGTCTACCCCAACGGCTGCTTCCGCGCGCTCAGCGAGCTCAAAGTCAACTATGGCGAGCTAGAGCCCGCAACGGAAACCGTCCTTTACTCGCATGTCGGCGCTCAGGCCGCGCACACCTGGTTCGTGCTCAAGTACCTGCTCGGCTTCAAGGCAGCGCGCGTTTACGATGGCTCGTGGGCAGAGTGGGGCAACATGGTTCGCATGCCCGTTGAGCGCTAAAAACACGCCGAATTAACCCCGCATCCACGCTGGTGCGGGTTTATTTTTTGACACGAAACCAAGATGTGAAGGTATCCTCATGTTTTGGTGTGCAAGAATAGTACGCAGTCCTATCAGAAAAAATGGAGGAGGGTTCCTGCCGTGGCAGTTGAAACCAAGAACATCACCAAGGTCCTCGTGGCCAACCGCGGTGAGATCGCGGTCCGCGTTATCCGCGCGGCTCGCGACGCCGGCATCGCATCCGTAGCGGTCTACGCTGAGCCAGATGCTGACGCCCCATTCGTCACGCTTGCCGACGAAGCCTTTGCACTCGGCGGTCAAACTTCCGCAGAGTCATACCTCGACTTCAACAAGATTCTCGACGCCGCCTCCAAATCCGGCGCCGACGCCATCCACCCCGGCTACGGCTTCCTCTCCGAGAACGCCGATTTTGCCCAGGCCGTCATCGACGCGGGCCTGACCTGGATCGGCCCCTCCCCGAAGTCCATCGCCGACCTGGGTGACAAGGTCACCGCCCGTCACATTGCCGAGCGTGCTGACGCTCCCATGGCACCGGGTACCAAGGATCCCGTCGCCAGCGCAGAGGAGGTCGAGGCCTTCGCCGACGAGCACGGTCTACCGGTTGCCATCAAGGCCGCTTTCGGTGGCGGTGGCCGCGGCATGAAGGTCGCCCACACCCGCGAGGAGATCAAGGACCTCTACGAGTCCGCCACGCGCGAGGCCGTCACTGCTTTCGGCCGTGGTGAGTGCTTTGTCGAGCGCTACCTGGATAAGGCCCGCCACGTCGAGGCTCAGGTCCTCGCCGACCAGCACGGCAATGTCGTCGTCATGGGCACCCGCGACTGTTCCCTGCAGCGCCGCTTCCAGAAGCTCGTTGAGGAAGCCCCTGCCCCCTTCCTCACCGATGAGCAGCGCGCCTCCATCCACGAGTCGGCCAAGCGCATCTGCCGCGAGGCCGGATACTACGGCGCCGGCACCGTGGAATACCTGGTCGGCACCGATGGCCTCATCTCCTTCCTCGAGGTCAACACGCGCCTCCAGGTGGAGCACCCCGTTACCGAGGAAACCACTGGCTTCGACCTCGTTCGCGAGCAATTCCGCATCGCCGAGGGCCGCGAGCTTTCCATCTCCGAGGACCCGGCTCCGCACGGCCACGCCATCGAGTTCCGCATCAATGGCGAGGACGCCGCCGCGGGCTTCATGCCAGCCCCCGGAACCGTCGCCACGTACTCCGAGCCTTCCGGCCCGGGCGTGCGCATGGACTCCGGCGTGCGCGAAGGTTCCGTCATTGGTGGCCAGTTCGATTCCATGCTGGCCAAGCTCATCGTCTGGGGCCCGGACCGCGCGACTGCCATTGCGCGTGCACGCCGCGCCCTAGCCGAGTACCGCATCGAGGGCCTGCCCACGGTTATCCCCTTCCACCAAGCAATCCTCACCGATCCTGCCTTCACCGCCGAAGACGGCAACTTCACGGTCTACACCAAGTGGATCGAGGAAGAGTGGGTAAACGAACTGCCCGAATACACCGACACCACCGAGCCCCCCGAGGACGAAGAACAGGAGGCTGCCCAGAAGTTCGTCGTCGAGGTGGGCGGCCGCCGTATCGAGGTGGCCCTGCCGGGCAACCTGCTCTTGGGCGGTGGCAATAAGCGCAAGAAGTCGAAGAAGCGTCGTGGCAAGGGGGCGTCGGCAAACGTGTCCGGCGACACCGTGACCGCGCCGATGCAGGGCAGCGTCATCAAGGTCGCCGTCGAGGAGGGCCAGGAAGTGGAAGAGGGCGAGGTCGTTGTCGTCCTCGAGGCCATGAAGATGGAGAACCCCGTCAAGGCCCACAAATCCGGCACCGTGACCGACCTCAAGGTGTCCACCGGCACGCAGATCAACAAGGGCGAGCCGATTCTGGAGATCAAGTAGTTCGCTAATGCGTCTCTGCCGGCAGAGAACAGCGCAAAACTGCGACAAACCTTGCCTCGATTAGCACTGTTAAGTACTCTTTGACGTGATACCCCGGTGGAGCTCTGCTCCGGGTTACTTACCCGCTGAGTACTACTTACCGGGGTGCTGTTTTGTCGCTCCGGGGGGATGCAGCAATGGCGCATCAGGATTGCGCCACCAACTCCCCTCGAGTCACTCAGTTAGTGACTAAATTCAGAGATCAAGTAGCCTCGGAAGGCATGAGCGTTAACGATTCCGAGTTCGGCGTACGGTTGGCCAAGGAGCACGACCGTACCTACCTCTCCCGCCTTCTTTTCCTCGCCGATGTCCTCGGTGACGAGGACGCCCATATCGGGGACTTCCACACGCCTGACGTGGGGCTGTACGTCGATGAATGGTCGCCCCATGTCGACGGCGGCGTCATCGCCGTCTCCAGCCACCGCGTGCCCGTTGGTGGCGCGTGGCTGCGCTACTACACCACTGAAGCGAAGGGTGCTGCTTACACCGGCAATCCAGAGGCCGATCCTTTTGATGAGTCCCAGTGGGCCACCGACCTGGATCCGGAGGAGATTCCCGAGCTCTTCCTTGCGGTGGAGTCCCGCTACAGGGGCTTGGGCGCTGGGCGACGCCTCCTGCGCAACACCTGCGACCTCGCCGAGGCACAGGAGGCGCCCGCGGTATCGCTGTGGATTGAGCCGGAGAACACCGGCGCCCGCAAGCTGTATGAATCCGAGGGCTTCGTCGACATCGACGTCCCGGGCCGCCCGGATGCCCACGTGATGCTCAAGCGCTTCTAGCAGCACAAGTCCGCAAAAGGGTGTCGACTATACTCGACGCTTTCTCGATTTCCCCTAGAAGTGTCGACTATACTCGACACCTTTCGCGGCGCGCCTACGGCAGCGCGAAGAGCGACGTTGCTCACCCACCGCGGATCCAAGTCGGGCCACAACGACGGTTTCCGTATAACACTGCACGTATCTTCGCGAAAACGCGACTAGCTTCTTCGCTCCCCTCGCAACGCGCAACGTCTACGTGCCTCCATCGACATGCGGGAGGCATCTGGCAAAAGGCGTCTGATAAAAGGCATCAGTCAAAAGGCGTTTTCACGCCTGAAAACGCCTTTTACTCAGTGCAGATGGCGTTTTTGGACCCAAAGATGACTTCTGCCAGATGCCTTTTGCGAGGCGCCCTCCTGACTTAGGTCAATGTAGTGAGGAAGAATCCCATCCCACCGCCAAAACCACCAGGGAGCAGCGCCAAGAATGACGCTGCTCACCCATCCATGACCTAAGTCGGCCTTTAGTTGATGACCGCGATGAGGTCGCCGCCCTCAACCTTGGTGGCGGCGCCAATGGCGACGCGCTCGATGGTGCCATCCTTGGTGGCGGAGATGGAGGCTTCCATCTTCATGGCCTCGATGACGGCGATCTGGTCGCCGGCCTTGACCTCGTCACCCGGCTTGGCGGTCGGGTTCACCACGCCGGCAAACGGTGCGGCCACGTGGCCCTCGTTGGACGGGTCAGCCTTCTCCACGGTGGCGACAGTGGACTCAACGTTGTTGTCGCGAACCTTGAGCGGGCGGATCTGGCCGTTGACGTTGAGTACGACGTTGCGGATGCCCTTCTCGTCCGGCTCACCCATAGCATCAAGACGCAAGGTGATGGGCTTGAGGTCTGCGCGGTCGTTGGAGCCCTCAGGGAAGTGGTGGACAATGTAGTCCTTACCTTCTTCCAGTCCGTAGAAGAAGACGGTATCCGTCAGCGCCTCGGTATTGCCGTAGGTGCGGCGGAACTCGTTGAACTCCTCGAACTGCTTCGGGAAGAGCAAGCGGTTGAGGGAGGCACGGCGCTCGGTGGAATCATCCGAACTCAGGTGCTTCTTCTCCTCTTCGGGGACGGGCTTGACGGCGACGTCGCCAGGCGCGCGGCCTTCCAGGACCTTGTCGCGCAGCGGCGGCCAGCCACCCGGAGGCGTACCAAGCTCACCGCGTAGGAAGGCGATGACGGAATCCGGGATGTCGTACTTGGTGGGGTTGGCCTCGAAGTCAGCCGGGTCCACGCCAGCACCCACGAGGTGCAGAGCGAGGTCACCGACCACCTTGGAGGACGGAGTCACCTTGGTCGGGCGGCCGAGCATCTCGTTCACCGCAGCGTAGGTGTCCTCGATAACCTCGAAGCGGTCCTCCAAGCCCAGCGCGGTAGCCTGCGCGCGCAGGTTGGACAGCTGGCCGCCCGGAATCTCGTGGCGGTACACACGGCCGGTCGGGCCAGGAATGCCCTTCTCGAACGGCTGGTAGAGCTGGCGTACTGCCTCCCAGTAGGGCTCCAGGTCAGAGACTGCCTTGAGGGAAATACCGGTGTCACGCGAGGAGTTGGAGAATGCCGCGATGATGGCGGACAGCGATGGCTGAGAGGTGGTTCCCGCTAGCGGTGCGGAGGCACCGTCGACGATGTCCGCGCCAGAGAGGGCCGCCGCGTAGTAGGTAGCCAGCTGGCCACCCGCGGTATCGTGCGTGTGCACGTGAACCGGCAGATCAAACTCCTTGCGCAGAGCCATGACCAGCTTGGATGCGGACTCCGGACGCAGCAGGCCTGCCATGTCCTTAATGGCCAAGACGTGGGCGCCGGTGTTGACGATCTCTTCGGCCAGCTTGAGGTAGTAATCCAGCGTGTAGAGCTTCTCATCCGGGGAGCACATGTCGCCGGAGTAGGCCATGGCAACCTCGGCCACGGTGGTGTTGGTCTCTAGGACGGCGTCGATAGCCGGGCGCATCTGGGTGACGTCGTTTAGCGCATCGAAGATACGGAAGATATCCACGCCGGACTTAGCAGCCTCCTGCACGAAGCCGGTGCACACATCGTTGGAGTACGGCGAGTAGCCCACGGTGTTGCGGCCACGCAGCAGCATCTGGATGTTTTGGTTCGGCATGGCCTCACGCAGCAGATCCAGGCGCACCCACGGGTCCTCCTTGAGGAAGCGCATGGCGACGTCGTAAGTAGCACCACCCCACGCCTCCACGGAGTAGAGTTCCGGGGTCATGCGGGCAACGGCCTCAGCAGCCGTGACCAGAGCGGTACCGCGCACGCGGGTAGCCAGCAGGGACTGGTGAGCATCGCGGAAGGTGGTATCGGTGACCGCCAGAGCATCCTGCTTACGGATCTTTTCTGCCCACTTCTTCGGGCCCAGCTCCAGCAAGTCGTCACGGGAACCGCGCGGCAACTCGGAGTTAAAGTCCAGATCCGGCAGCTTATCGAAGGGGCGCAGGGTGGTCGGACGCTCACCGTTCGGCTTGTTGACGGTCACGTCAGCGATGTAGTCGATGATGCGGCCAGATTCGTCCACAGCCGGCGGGGCCTTCAGCAGGTCCGGGTGCTCCGGAATGAAGCTGGTGTCCACGCGAGTGTTGACGAAGTCGGGCTCGCGCAACAGAGCGCGCAGGAAGCCGATATTGGTGGCCACGCCGGCCACGGTGAACTCGTTGAGCGCGCGCTGCGCACGGGCCACGGCTTGCTCGAAAGTGACACCGCGGCAGGTCATCTTCACCAGCAGCGAGTCAAAGTTCGGGGAGATCTCCGCGCCGACGGCCGTTGCACCGTCGAGACGCACGCCCGCGCCGCCCGGCGAGCGGTACTGGGTCAGCGTGCCGGTATCTGGGCGGAAGCCGTTAGAGGGGTCCTCAGTGGTGATACGGCACTGCAGTGCCGCGCCGGTGATGTGGATATCTTCCTGCTTGAGGCCCAGCTCCTCCAGGGTGCGGCCAGCGGCAATCTGCATCTGGGACTTCACGATGTCCACGCCCGTGACCTCCTCGGTCACGGTGTGCTCCACCTGCACGCGCGGGTTCATCTCGATGAAGACGTGGTTGCCCTTCTCATCGACGAGGAACTCGACGGTACCGGCGCCTTCGTAGTTGATGTGCTCGCAGAATTTCACGGCGTCCGCACAGATGCGATCTCGCAGTTCCGGGTCCAGCGTCGGCGCCGGGGCGATCTCCACGACCTTCTGGTGACGGCGCTGCACGGAGCAGTCGCGCTCGTACAGGTGCATGACGTTGCCCTGGGAGTCAGCCAGAATCTGCACCTCAATGTGCTGCGGGCGAATGACCGCGGTCTCGAGGTAAACATTGCCATCGCCGAAGGCGGCCTCCGCCTCGCGGGAGGCCTCAGCGCACTTGGTCTTCAGCTCCGCCTCGTTCTCAATGAAACGCATGCCGCGGCCACCGCCGCCGGCCACTGCCTTCACGAAGACAGGGAACTCAAAGTCCTTGGCGTATTCCGCCAGCTTGTCGACGTCCGTCGAGGGCTTCGAGTCCTTCAACGTAGGCAGCCCTGCTTCCTCAGCTGCAGCCACAGCGGCGGCCTTATCGCCGGTCAGGTCGAGGGTCTCAGCCGTGGGGCCGATGAACTTGATGCCGTTGTCACGGCAGGCGCGAGCCAAATCTGCACGCTCTGAAAGGAAGCCATACCCCGGGTAAATGGCATCCGCACCGGACTTCTTGGCGGCGCGAATAACCTCATCGATATCGAGATAAGCCTTGACCGGCTGACCCTCGGTACCGATACGCACGGCTTCATCCGCGAAGGCGCGGTGGAAGGAGTTGCGGTCTTCTTTGGGATAAATTGCAACGGTCTTGGAACCGACCTCAAAGGCGGCGCGGAAGGCACGCACGGCAATCTCACCGCGGTTGGCCACCAAGATCTTGGAGAAGGACTTGTGGGCGGTATCAGACACTAGGAGTGATCCTTTCAGATAGGAACAATACGAAGACAAGGATAGTGTCCGAGGCGACAACGCGGGCGAGAATCGGCTTATATGTCAACAGGAATCCACACGCTGCACATAGTCGGACAAAGAAGAAAACCAGCCCACGAGAAGAAAGTTTCGTGCGCTGGTTTTACGCTGACTAGGTCCGCTTCTCTTAGATCTGCTTCGGAGGAACGGAGCGCTGCTCCTTGCCGTTGTAAGCAGACAGCGGGCGAATGAGGGAGTTGTTCTCGTTCTGCTCCACGATGTGTGCGGTCCAGCCAGTGATGCGGGCCATCACGAAGATCGGGGTGAAGAACTCGATGTCGAAGCCCAAGATGTGGTACGCGGGGCCAGCCGGGAAGTCCAGGTTCGGCTGGATCTTGATGGAGGTGTTCTCGTACATGGTCTTAGCCATCTTCTCGTACATCTCCACCCACTGCTCCTGGCCGTGATCCTTGGCCAGCTCGCGGAAGGCAGCCTCCATGGTCGGAACACGGGAGTCACCGTTCTTGTACACGCGGTGACCGAAGCCCATGACGAGCTCCTTGTTCTTGAGCTTGTTGAGCGTCCACTCCTCTGCCTTGGCCGGGTCACCGACCTCCAGGAAGTTCTTCATCACGGCCTCGTTAGCACCACCGTGTAGCGGGCCCTTGAGGGCGCCGATGGCGGCGGTAACAGCGGAGTAGGTATCGGACATCGTGGAGGTCACCACGCGGGCAGCGAAGGTGGAAGCGTTGAAGGAGTGCTCCGCGTAGAGGATGAGGGACTTATCAAAGGCCTCGATATCGGAGCGCGACAGGGCTGGGGAGCCTTCCTCCTCACCGAAGACCATCCACAGGAAGTTCTCCGCAAAGCCCTTCTTGCGGGAAGGCTCGAGGTATCCCTCGCCACGGCGGCGACGGATGTCGAGTGCGACGATGGTCGGCAACTTCGCCATAAGCTCCAGCGCGGTGCGGCGGATGTGCTCGGAGTCCTTGGTGTACTCCTCCGGATCCTGGGAGCCGATGAAGGAGACTGCGGTACGCAGCACGTCCATCGGGTGGCAGGACTTCGGCATGGAGGTGATCAGGTCGATGAGGTGGCGGTCCAGGTGACGCAGTGCCTTCTCACGGGCGGAGAAGCGGACCAGCTCATCCTGGGTCGGCAGCTCGCCATTCCACAGCAGGTAGGCAACCTCCTCGAAGGAGCAGTAGCGGGCCAGCTCCTGCACCGGGTAGCCACGGTAGGTCAGGGAGTTGGTCTCCGGGACAACCTTGGACACGGCGGTCTCGTCGACGACAACGCCGTACAGGCCCTTGCGGATCTCTGGGGTTTCAGACATGGTGTTTCTCCTTAAGTGGGGGGCCTAGCGTGTGGGCTAGGCCGGGGGATTAGTCAAAGGTGGGCTTGTAGCTGTCCTTGGAGTACGTGAACACGCTCTGGTCGAAGGCGTTGTACTCGTCGTAGCGCACCAGCTCGTAGAGGCGGGAGCGGTGCTGCATGCGCTCGAGCCACTCCTCGGATTGCAGTCCGGTCTCCTGCATGTCGCGCAGGAATTCTTCGGTAGCACCCATGGCCACGCGCAGGGTGGACACCGGCCAGATGACGGCGTTGTAGCCCAAGTCCTCAATGCGCTTAGCCGACAGCAGCTCGGTCTTGCCAAACTCCGTCATGTTGGCCAGCAGCGGGGTGTCCACGGCGGCACGGAACTTTTCGAAGTCCTCCGGCGAGTAGAGGGCCTCGGTGAAGATAAGGTCCGCGCCGGCATCGGCGTAGGCCTTGGCACGTTCGATGGCCTCATCGATGCCGTGGATGCCGGCGGCATCGGTGCGGGCACAGATGATGAAGTTCTCATCGCGGCGCTCATTGACGGCGGCGGTAATGCGGCGAACCATGAGATCCGTCGGCACGACTTCCTTACCATCGAGGTGACCGCAGCGCTTTGGGTTGACCTGGTCCTCCAGGTGGCAGCCGGCCAGGCCAGCGTCCTCCAGCGCGGCAACCGTGCGGGCGGCGGACATGGGTTCGCCGAAGCCGGTGTCGGCGTCGACAAGCACAGGCAAATCCGTGGCACGGGCAATGTGCCCAGCGCGCTGCGCCACCTCGGTGAGCGTAGTCAGGCCGATATCCGGCAGGCCCAGGTCATTGGCCAGCACCGCACCGGAGACGTACACGCCGCCGAAGCCACCGAGATCCTGGATAAGCCGCGCGGTCAGCGGGTTGAAGGCGCCCGGCAAAGTGGTAATTTCCGGTGCGTTCAGTGCCTCGCGGAAGCTCTTGCGCTTGTCTGCATTGCTGATAGTGGAGCCAAATAGGCCAGCCATTTAGAACAGTCCCTTCGGGGTCTCGGGTGCGGTGGCGATAGCCTCGTCGGTGAGGCGAACGTTGAGTTCGTTCAGGTCGGTGAGGTTCTCCAGGTTCTGGGCGGCGGCGAGGAAGCGCTCCTGCTCCTCCTCCGAGACCTTGCCGGCGGCGAGCTTCTTGAACTTGTTGATGTACTCCTCGCGGCCGAAGGGGCGGGCGCCGAGCGGGTGGGCGTCGGCCACCGCGCGCTCATCCTCAATGACGGTGCCGTCCTTGAAGGTGATGACGGCCTTGCCGCCGAAAGCCTTCTCATCCAGGTCGTTGGAGTGGTAGCGGCGGGTCCACTCTGGATCCTCAACGGTGGAAATCTTGTGCCACAGGTCGATGGTGTCCTGACGGTGCTTGCGCCCGTCAGAGTAGGAGGTCTCGTAGTCCCACTCGCCGTCCTGCAGGGCTACGGCGAAAATGTACATGATGGAGTGATCCAGGGTCTCGCGGGAGGCGTTCGGATCCATCTTCTGCGGGTCGTTAGCGCCGGTGCCGATGACGTAGTGGGTGTGGTGCGAGGTGTGCAGGACGATGGACTCGATGTCCTCCGTCTTCAGGCCCTTCTCCGCGAGGGTCTTCTTGAGGGCAAAGGCCATGTCGATCGGGGCCTGTGCCTGGTACTCCGCGGAGTGCTCCTTGGTGTAGGTGTCCAGGATGGCGCGCTTTTCTTCACCCTCCGCCGGAAGGGGGACGGTGTAGGTGCGCTCCGGGGAGTGCAGCATCCAGGCGATGAAGCCGTCCTCACCTTCCCAAATCGGGGCCGGGGCACCCTCGCCGCGCATGGAGCGGTCCACTGCCTCGATGGCCATCTTGCCCGCGAAGGCTGGGGCGTAGGCCTTCCAGGAGGAAATCAGGCCCTTGCGGGACTGGCGGGTGGCGGTGGTGGTGTGCAGTGCCTGGCCGATGGCCTGGTAGATGGTGTCCACATCGAGGTTCAACATGGTGCCGATACCCGCGGCGACGGACGGACCAAGGTGTGCCACGTGGTCAATCTTCCACTCGTGGAGGCAGATTCCCTTGACCAGGTTCACCTGGATTTCGTAGCCAGTAGCCAGGCCACGGATGAGGTCCTTGCCGGTCAGGCCCTTGTGCTGAGCCACGGCGAGAATCGGCGGGATGTTATCGCCTGGGTGGGAGTAGTCGGCAGCAAGGAAGGTGTCGTGGTAGTCCAGCTCGCGCACGGCGGTGCCGTTGGCCAGCGCAGCCCATTCGGCGGAGTAGTTACCGTCCACGCCGAAGATGGTGGCGCCGCCTTCCTGCACCGGGTGGGCCTGCGCAATGACGCGGGCGGAGGTCACCGGGCGGCGGGTGGCGGAGGCAACAGCCACGGAGGCGTTATCGATGATGCGGTTAATGATCATCTCGGTGGTCTCGGCCGGAACCTCGACGGGATCGGCAGCTACCTTGGCAACCTTGTAGGCCAAGTGCTCTTCAATAGGAAAGTCCTCGGCGGACTTGTGGGTACGTACTTCGTGGTTAATCAACGGGATTCCCTCCTAGACCAGAACAACGATTGCGATAGGCATCACACTAACCTCGCTCCGTGTGACCTGCCACATGTGTAAACTGTGACTATCTGTTGCAGGGATTTGCGTTAATTGCAAAACTTGTGGAATCCCCAGCTAGCGCAATCTTTTAGGAGGAAGCAGACGGTGACCAAGCACTACGCGGGGGCGAGAATCCACGCACTACGCAAGGAACGCAAACTCACACAAGCCGCCATGGCGAAGCAGCTGGGGCTATCCACCAGCTACCTCAACCAGCTGGAAAATGACCAGCGCCCCCTCACCGTCACCGTCCTCATGCAGCTGACCCAACGCTTCGGCGTTGACGCCACGTACTTTGCAGGGGACCGCGATCTGCGCGCTCTCGCCGAGCTGCGCCAGCTCTTCCCCGAAGCCACCGAAGCCACCCTTACTGACTTAAGCGGGCGCTTCCCCGAACTTTTACCCCGGCTTGTCGACGCCGCCGCACACACCCCCGCCGAACCCGGCCCTTTCGAAGCGGTCCGTGACTTCTTCTACGACGCCCACAACTACGTCCATAGCCTCGACATAGCCGCCGAGGAGCTCTCCGATTCGCTCGGAGACCGAGTCCTGCGCCGCGGGCGCTTAGCTTCCGTCTTGCAGGATGAATTCGGTGTCACAACGCGATTCTCCTCCTCTTCACCACGGCGCCGCACCTTCCACGACCGCGAGTTGCACCTGCGCGCGGGCCTTACGGAATCCCAACTCGTCTTCGAAATGGCGCTCCAGTACTGCCTGCTGGCCTACCCGGAGCATTGCGCGGAACTCGTCGCCGAATTGCCGGGCGAGGAAGCACAGACTATTGGCACGCTGGGCCTCGCGCAGTATTTTGCCGCCGCCGTGACCATGCCTTATACCCAGTTCCTCGCCACTGCGGAGGAAACGCGCTATGACATCGACGTCATCGCGACGGCCTTTGGCACTGGTTTCGAGACCACCGCGCAGCGCTTGTCGACGTTACAGCGACCCGGCCACCAAGGTGTTCCCTTCTCCTTCATCCGCACCGACCGCGCAGGAAATATTTCCAAGCGCCAGTCCTCCACCGCTTTCCACTTCGCCCGCAGCGGCGGCTCCTGCCCGTTGTGGGTCGTGCACCGCGCTTTTGAAACGCCCAACCGCATCACGAGGCAGGTGGCCTCGATGCCCGATGACCACACCTACTTGTGGATTGCGCGCTTCGTCCAAGGCCAGGCCCAGGCCTGGGGCACGCCGCGCAAAGAATTCGTCGTGGGCTTAGGCTGCGATATCGCACAGGCGGATCGCGTGGTCTACGCGGATGCGCTCAACCTTTCCCCTTCTGAGGCGACCCCCATCGGCCCTGGCTGCGCTGCCTGCCCACGTCCAGCGTGCCCGCAGCGTGCCTTCCCACAGGTGGGGCGGCCCGTCAGCCTCGACCTCAATGCCACGCCGGTTTCGGCTTATGCCACCTCATAGTTCTTTCATTTTCGCCTAGGCTTTCGAATTTCCTACTGCGATGTCCGGTGGGCTTGCCAAGATAGGAGCTGTTCGGCACCCCGCCGAGCTCTCTTCCCTCACCTACGCAGGAGGTTCTCTCTCATGTCCACCCCTTATGCAGCTCCTCAGTTCTCTCCGGCACCAACCCCGGTGCAACCGGCACCACAGAAAAAGAAGGGCGGCTGCCTCAAGTGGGGTGCGGGTGCCGTCGCGGTATTCATGCTCGGCGGCATCGCCCTCAATGCAGGTTCTGATAGCGATGACCCGACTAACACCGCCGCACCGGAGCCAAGCACAAGCATCACTGCCGCCGAATCGCTGGAGTCTGCGCTGAGCACCCCGACGCTCGATATCAACCACGCCGTAGCTGACGTGGAAACCGCCGGAGGCGGTACCGGCAGCGATGACAACACCGTGCCCGCAGAACACAAGAATGCTCTGCGCGCGGCGAAGCGTTATCTGGACTTTTCCTCATTCTCCGAAGCTAAGCTCTATGACCAGCTCACGAGCGAATACGGCTCGCAATTCTCACCCGAGGCGGCGCAGTACGCCATGGATCAGCTGGATGTGGACTGGAACGCCGAGTCACTCGAGTCCGCAGAGAGTTACCTCGATTTCTCCTCCTTTTCCAAGGCAAAGCTCTATGAGCAACTGACTTCCGAGTACGGGGAGAAGTTCACGCCAGAACAAGCTCAATACGCCGTAGACACCGTCAATGCTGATTGGATGGCCGAAGCCGTCGAGGCAGCAGAGAGCTATCAGGAGCTCATGCCAATGTCCGGCTCCGCATTGTTAGAGCAGCTCACCAGCGAATACGGAGAGCAGTTCACCATGGAAGAAGCCCAGCATGCGGTGAGCACACTGGGCTTATAAGAGCGGGCCGTAGATAAATCAGACCCGGGTCTGATTTACGCGAGGTCTTTACTCAAGGTCATCGTGAGCAACGAGGCGGCGGGCCGCCTCCGTGATGGTGCCGGACAGGGACGGGTAGACCGCCAGGGAATCCGCTAGCTGGTTCACGGTGAGCTGGTTGGTCACGGCGACCGCAATGGGCAGAATGAGCTCGGAGGCGGTCGGAGCAACAATCACGCCACCGATGACGCGGCCGGAGGTCGCACGGCAGAAGAGCTTGACAAAGCCGTGCTGCAGCGAGCGCATCTTGGCGCGCGGGTTGGTATTCAACGGCATCGTGATGGTGCGGGCGGCAACCTCACCGGCCTCAATCTCCGCCTGGGTAAAGCCCACAGCAGCAATTTCTGGGCGGGTAAACACGGCGGTTGCTACGGTCTTCAGGCGCAGCGGGGACACGCCCTCACCCAGGGAGTGGTACATAGCGATACGGCCCTGCATCGCAGCAACGGAAGCCAGCGGGAACAGGTCGGAGCAGTCGCCGGCGGCATAGATGCCAGCGACATTGGTGCGGGAAACGCGGTCAACCTCGATGTGACCGGACTTCGTGGTAGCCACACCAACGTGCTCCAAGCCGAGGTTCTTGGTATTCGGGATGGAACCGATGGACATGATGACGTGGGAGCCGTGGATCTCGCGACCATCCTGGGTCTTGACCACGACGTTGCCATCCTCAGTACGGGAGACGGTCTCCACGCGGCAGTTCTTCTCCAGCTCCACGCCGCGCTCGGCCAGGACGGTCTCGAGGACGTCGGCAGCGTCGGCGTCGTCGTGCGGCAGAATGCGGTCGCGGGAAGCCACCATGGTCACGCGCACGCCCATCTCGGCGAAGGCGGAAACGAACTCAGCACCGGTCACGCCGGAGCCGACCACGATGAGGTGTTCCGGCTCCTCCTTGAGGTCATAGACCTGCTGCCAGGTGAGGATGCGCTCGCCGTCCGGCTGCGCGCCCGGCAGAATGCGCGGGGTGGCACCGGTAGCAACGAGGACGAGGTCCGCGTCGAGGGTCTCAGTGGTGCCATCCTTATGGGTGACATCAACCTTGTGCGCTGCCCCCTTCACGCCATGCTGATCCTCAGAAAAGGCAGCGCGCCCATCAATGACCTTGACGCCGATCTTCTCTAGGCCCGCACGGACGTCACGGGACTGGTTAGCAGCCAGCGCCTGAACACGGCCGTTGAGGGCCTCCAGGCTCAGCTGCAAGGAGCTGAGCTGGTGGTTCAGGCCCATGTCATCGGCGCGGCGGAAGTCGGTGCGAATGTTGGCGCCAGCGATGAAGGACTTTGAGGGCACGCAGTCCAAGAGAACGGAGGAGCCACCGGGGCCCTGTTCCTCAATCAACGTAATGTGCGCGCCGTACTTGGCGCCGGCGGTCGCAGCCTCGTAGCCTGCGGGGCCACCGCCGATGATTACGATGCGGGGGGCTTCCTGTGACACTGTCGCTCCTTTTTTAAAATTCTGCCTATAAGAACTCTGGGAAATCCTTGTCACAGTGTAGTGCTTAGGCGCTTAATCCTCCACGTTGGCAAACTGCTCCGCTACGGAGCCAAAGAGTTTGACGCCCACGCCGATGGCTCTCTCATCGGGGGCCAAATCACCCATATGCAGATCATGCTGCTCGCCTTCACCGGACCAGCAGCCAAGGCGAGCCATGGAGCCGGGCACCTTTTCTAGGTACCACGAGAAATCTTCACCGCCCGAGGATTGCGGGGCCTGAACCACAGCCTGCGGGTCAATGGCCTGGGCAGCGCTGGCAAGGAGGGCGGTAGAGACGTCGTCGTTAAGCACGGGCGGAACCCCACGGTGGTAGACCAGCTCATGCTCCACACCCAGGGGCGCTAGCACCTGTTCCACCAACTCGGAGAAGAGCGTTTGCATATCCCGCCAGATTCCGATGTCTGCCGTGCGCATAGTGCCAGACACAGAGCCGGTCTCAGGGATTGCGTTCGGGGCATAGCCGGAATTCACCTGGCCGAAAACCAAGACGGTGCCGGTGCGCGGATCGACGCGGCGTGAGAGCAAACCTGGCAGGTCCGTCAGCAGCTTGCCCAGCGCATAGACGACGTCCGCCGACAAGTGCGGGCGCGAGGTATGCCCGCCGGGGCCGGAGACGTTGATTTCCACAACATCGGTCGCGGAGGTGATCGCCCCAGCGCGAACGCCGATACGCCCGACGCGCAGCTTTGGTTCGACGTGCACGGCAAAGATGGAGTTCACGCCTTCGAGCGCACCCCACTCGATGACATCGGTGGCGCCGCCTACCCAGACTTCTTCGGCGGGCTGGAAGATGACACGAACACCGAAATCTAGCGGATGCTCGCGATTAAGGTCCGCCAGGGCGCAGGCCGTGGCCAGCGCAATGGTGGTGTGTATGTCATGCCCACACGCGTGCATGACGCCGGGGACCTCGGAGGTGTACTCGAGGCCGGTAACCTCGGTGACGGGGAGCGCATCAATATCGGCACGGAAGGCAAGGCGCCCGAGTTCCGTATCGGGGCCGATGTCCACCATGAGGCCGGTCTCGGGGAAAAGATGCGGCTCCAAGCCGTACTCGCGCAGGGTGCGGGACAGGAAGCGGGTGGTTTCCACCTCGTTATTGGAAGTCTCCGGGTGGCGGTGAATATGGCGGCGCCACGCGATGACCTCCGCGCGGTGGTTGCTGAACCACTCACTGACGTAGTCCGAGATCACTGCTTCCTCCTCCGTGGTTTCCTCTTGGGAAGAGTCTACAACTAGACCATGCGGTTCAGTTAGCCGGGCAGGTCACACGCTAGATATACTGAGCGGTCTGCCCTGACCGACGGTTTCGCTACAGGTCGATATTGCGGGGGCCATAGAGGCGATCGCCGGCGTCACCCAGCCCCGGCACGATATAAGCGTCCTCGTTGAGGGCCGGATCAATCGCTGCAGTGACCAAGCGAACTGGCAAGCCCGAGTTAGCCAGCGCATCAACGCCCGGCTGGGCGGAGACCATGCAGATCGCCGTGATGTCGGTAGCGCCACGGTCCGCAAGGAGCTTCAGGGAGTGCAGGAGGGAACCACCCGTGGCGAGCATCGGGTCAACCACGAAGACGCTGCGGCCGCTGAGATCCTCCGGTAGGGCCTCCAGATAAGGCACCGGCTCGTGGGTTTCCTCATCTCGCGCCATACCGATGAAGCCGACCTGGGCATCCGGAATCATGGACAGGGCCGGGTCAATCATGCCCAGACCAGCACGGATGATGGGTACGATGATCGGCGGGTTTTGCAGGCGGGTGCCCTCCGCCGTGGCGACGGGAGTGACGCAATCAAAATGCTCGACGGGCAAATCACGGGCTGCTTCATACACCAGCATGGTGCCCAGGTCTCGCAGGGCGGCACGGAAAGCGGTGTTATCGCTGCGGGCATCACGCATCAGCGTGAGCCGGGAGGCGGCGAGGGGGTGGTCTACTACGTGGATATCCATGCCCTTCACTGTATAAGAATCCGCCGGGAACCGATCAGCGGGCGGCGCAGTCTAAAAAGGCATGACTAGCTTTGACACATTCACTATTGACACCGAATACACCCGCCGGCTGGCACACGAACTGGCCACCGTCTCCCAAGCCTCCGCCACTCCCCCTCCTGCGTTACCTATTGATTCCGTTCTGGGTGGCTTCACCGGCGCATTTAACTCCGCCATGGAAAACCTCGCTGCCCGCCTTGCCCAGGTCAGGGCGGATGCCGGAGCTGTGGCGGACTCCAGCTTCCGCATGGCCCGCGAGGCCGAGGACGCTGACGGTGCTCTTGCTAGCGCCTGTGGAGGTCTGTGATGTTGGAGTCAGCAATCGCTCACATCGCTCGGATGCAGCCGGCACAGCTTCCCGATGTCTCCCTGCCCACTGTGCCCGATCTCACTGCTGCCGGGCCCTTAGCGGAGATAGCGCACGGAGATCCGCGGGCGCTTTTCGCCGCCGCACGCCAGGCCACCGAGGACCTCTCTACGGCGCGCTCTGCGCTAAATTCCGCGCGCGGGCTCATCTCGGCGGCCGTCAGGGACCTCATCGGGCTGGGATTCGAGTTGCTCCAGCGCGGACTGCCTTTAGCCTTGGGCTTACTCATCCCCAACCCAGCCACGCAGGCCGCAGCCCGCTCGGCTTTGCAGGCCTTGGCAATGGAGTACGTCGGCAAGGCGATGCTGCGCGTAAAGCAGCTGGCCGGGGAACTCCTTCAGGCGGCCGCACCCCTCGTGCCCATTGCACAACGCGCGGTGCGCCCTTCAGTGCGCGGTCCGCAGGAGGAAGGCGGAGCACGCCACGCGCTGACCACGTCCTCGTCCTCTGATAGCAAAGGAAGCGCACAAGGCCAGGCCGCGGTGCAAGCCGCACTCTCCCAGCTGGGCACACCCTATGGCTGGGGCGGCACCGGCAACGGCAGCTTCGATTGCTCGGGGCTAACCCAATGGGCTTGGCGCCAGGCTGGGGTGGAACTGCCGCGCACCGCTGAAAGTCAGACCGTGGGCCGCCAGGTGAGCGCGGATGAGCTGCAGCCCGGCGACCTCGTTGTGTGGGATGGGCATGTGGCTATGTACTCCGGTGACGGGCAGATGGTGGAGGCCGGCAGCCCCGTGCAAACCAATCCACTGCGCACCAACAACATGGGGATGGCTTTCAAAGGCTTCTGGAGGCCCACAGGGTAGACTATTTGCCCATGAACACCCGCGCTATTGTCCCCATCAAGCTCTCCCTTTCTGAGGGCGATTTTTATACCCTATGGGCGCCAAAGTGGCGCCAGAACGGTTCCGAGTGGCAGGCCTTTCTCGGTGACGACGAATCCGTCCTGCTCTTTAACACCGAAGCCGAGATGCTCTGCTTCCTCGAATCCGGCACGAAGCACGACTTGCTCGACCACCCGAAGTGGGAAGCCTTTAATTCCCAAGCGGCGGACCGTGTCGTGCCAGAAAAGAAACGCGTCTACGACCTCATCGGCATGCCGAAGCACCTGGCCGGCCGCCCCAGCCACGAGAACGTGTCCACCGTCGCACGCTGCCTGGAGATTGCACAGGCACTAGCGGAGGTCTGCGCCGCGGAACACACCGTCATCTTCTTCGCATCGCACTCCATCCTGCGCAACCCTGCCCGCGGAGCCGATCACTACGCCGGTGAACAGGGCATGAGTGAGTGGTCCGGCGTGGGCCGCGTTATCCACAGCAACTGGCGCTCGGTCATCGAAGACCTCGACAAGGTGGTCAAGGTCGTTCCTTCCTCTGACTTCACCCAGGATGCAACCACCAACGCCGCCACCCGCATCTCCGCCGCCAGCGAAGCAGCGGAGGAAGCCCGCAAGAAGGCCGAGGAAGAGCGCAAGGCCGCCGCAGAATCCGCCGATCCTTATGACAGCTCCCCCTGGGCAGCCGCGGGCATCGACCCGGTGAAGATCACCGCCGATCAGAGGACGGTCTACACCCTGCGCACCTACCTCGACGGCAAGCCGGTTTTCTTGGGCAAGTGGGGCGAAATCTTCACCTTCCCCAGCTCCAAGGTGCTGGTGCGCTGGATCATGGAAAACGATGACCACGACCTAGCAAAGGTATCCACCTGGGAGGAAGTCGTTGCCGCAGCGAACGCTGGTGAGCTCGAGGTCACCGTTCACCCGGATAACCAGTACAGCTTCTACGGCATTGTCCGCGATATTGAAAAGGGCCCCGAATCCGTTGATACGGACCAGATGAGCCGTTGCTACGAGGTCTGCGCAGATGCCGCCGACTGGGCCGGGGATGACTCCATCAACTCCTACATGCTGCAGAACCCGCGCTTCCAGGACTACCTGGGCTACATGCTGGGTTCCACCGAGCACGCAGGCTACGTGCCCTCCAAGCCCTACACCGAGCACGCGGAGTCCTGGAAGGGCCTGGAGGAAATGCTGACGAAGCGCTTCTCCCGCTTCTAGTTTTTACTCGGAAGACTCGCTGTCTTCTTCCGCTTCGGAAGCGTTCACATCAGAAGCGTCTTCCGCGAATTCCGGATCCGCTAGCTCCTCGTAGGCGGGTAGGATTTCCTGCTCGATGAGGCGCTGGCGGTCTTCTTCACTGGCAAAAGAGTTCTCAATCGCCTTGATAGTGAGATCGAAGAACTCCTCCAGCCCATAGCCGAAGGTCTCGCTCAGGGCCAGGAAAACGTCACTGAGCTTCTCGCCTGCCACGGTGCAGGTAAAGCCAAGCTGCTGCAGCAGCGGCAGAGGATGGTCAGCCAGCTCCTCTGCGGGCAGCTCCTCCAGCGGCGCGAAGGTCAACGCGATGCGGCGATCCCGCACCCACGCGGATGCCTTGCCAGGGCGAACGCCGTCGAGATCAGCGCTGAAGTCATCGACAAGATCAGTGGCGTGCACAAGGCGTGTCGCACCCGCCTGCACAGCCACCACGGCATCCTCATAGGAGGCAACGTCCCGCTCCCACGGGATGAAATCTGCGCGGAGCTTCTCAGCCGCAGACAACTTTGTCAGCGCAGCACCGGCAACGCCTTCGCCTACATCCCAGCTATTGGCATCGCCCTCAGCGATGAGGCGAGCATCAATTCCGGGAACGTCGAGTCCTTCCCGCGCTGCAGCGAGCGCCTCGGCGGCACCGAAGGAGAAAGCACTGGGGCGCAGGCGGAGCTCGGCGTAGACCACGTGGTCGCTGGCAAGCGCCTGCACAACAGCGTGCGTGGCCGCGCGGAGCTCCTCTGGGGTGGAAGCATCCGTGGGCAACGGCGCCAAGAGCGTCACCTTGGGCAGGCCGGCGAAAATCTCAGCGCCGGAGTCTTTATTTTCGGGGCTAATCAGAGGTGCGTCATGCATGAGGATCATCCTAGGACGCGGTCTAGGATTAAGCACGCTATGAAACATGTCCCCGCGATCCTCACTGCCCTCGCCTTGGCCGCGACGCCGCCCGCGTTTGCAGAAGAGGAAGAGTCCTCATCGCCCACGCGCACCACCGCGCCGGATACCGACTCCTGCCCGCATTCCCTTGTTCCCGAGGAACCGACGACCACCTCTGAGAGGTTGGCACCTGGCCAGGAAGCGCCCACTCCCCTTCCCGCGGTTGAGGGCGCTGCGTGCGGTGTGACAGCCCCGCGCGGTTTTCGGGTCAATAAGGACGTTGTGGCTTCGGCGTGGATGGTTAGCGACCTGGATACTGGCGAAATCATCGCCATGAAGGATCCCAACGGGCGCTACCGTCCAGCCTCCATCATCAAGGCGCTGCTGGCGCTCGTGGTCATCGAAGAGCTGCCCCTGGACCAGCGCATCACCGCCACGCTTGACGACGCCTCCGTCGAAGGCTCCGCCGTCGGCCTCGGCCCCGATGGGGTTTACACCGTGGAGCAGCTTTTACAGGGTCTACTCATGGCTTCCGGCAACGACGCCGCGCACGCCCTCGCGCAGGCTGTTGGCGGGGATGAGAAGGCGCTGGAGAAAGTCAACGCGAAGGCACAGGAGATTGGCACGCGCTCGACGGTGGCGGCGAGCTACTCCGGTTTGGACGCGGCAGGCATGTCGACGTCCGCGGCGGATATCTCGTTGATCTACCGCGCGGCTTTTGCCAACGACACCTTCGCGCGCATCGTCGATACCGAGCACGTGGAGTTTCCCGGCTGGGGTGACATGCCCGGTTATGAGCTGTGGAACGACAATGGGCTCTTCCTCAACGACCCGGACGGTATTGGTGGCAAGACCGGCTATACCGAGGACGCGCACCATACCTTCGTCGGCGCGATTAATCGCGGCGGGCGCCGCCTGCAGGCGGTCCTCCTCGATACAACCGTCGAGCATGGTTTCCGCGCTTGGGAGCAGGCGCAGATGCTTCTCGACGAAGCCTCCGACGTCCGCCCCGGCGATGGCGTAGGGCTTGTGGATGATTTCGCGGCTGGACAAGAGGAGCCCTCGGAATCTGCACCAACCACCCCGGCTCCAACCACGCCGTCCACGCCCGCCACCCCGGAGGCGACTGCGGGGTCTTCATCCTTTGGGGACTCGCAGGGCTGGATTGGGTGGCTCGTGGCAGGGCTCGTCGCTCTCCTGGTCGTAGTGGTTGCTACTTTTTCACTACTTCGGCGTTAGCCATACTGTCGTGCTGGCCGCGCAGCGCATTCTTCGGACCAATCGTGGTCACCACGTACAGGGCACCAAAGAAGGCAATGAGCGGGCCGATGAGCGGCACGAGGGAGGCCACGCGCCACCAGTTGCGCTTGATGCTCTGCTGCCAGGTGAGCTTGTTGTGGGTGGTGACATCGCGCACCGTGTATCCAGCTATCAGCTTCGCCGGCGTTGCCCCAACTAGGACTTCGAAGCAGATGTAATAGGCCACCGTGATGATCCCCGAGAAACTGGTGAGCCAGACCTCATTGAGAGTGGAGTTGTATACCCCGACGCTTAGCAAGAGGGACACACCAATCGCCGCAATGACGTAGTCGATGACGGCCAAAAGCACTCGGGTGCCAGGAGTAGCGCGCGGGGCGTCCTGAACAGGCGCGGCGGGTGTGGCAGCATGATAGCTCTCGCCCCAGCGGCCGGTAGTGGCGTAGTCATCGAGCTGCGCCCACGTGAGCCGAGCACCTGATTCCATCATTTGGTCATAGCTGGCTCGGGACGAGGGCTCGCAGAGAATGCGGGCGGCAACGGCGAGTTCCTCGCGTTCGGAGTCCTCGGGGAGGTAGCCGAGGCCTTCGAGGTGGGCGTCGGCAGCCGCTAGCTGCACGCTGAGCTCGCGTGAGGTCGCGCGCGAATCCAGGGTGAAGTGCGTATAAAGGTTCGGGGCAAAAGACGCTGGTAGCATCCCGCCCTACTTTCGCCGCAGCAGGGCCCACGCACCCGCGGCGGCCGCACCAAGGGCAGCACCGGCGCCCAAGGTCACGCCCGTGTTCGGGCCCTGGCGGATCTCGTTGCGGACGCGGATGACTGCCTGATCCGGAACCGGCGGAACCAGCAGCTCGAGGGACTCCTCGGTGGTGGCTGTCCAGGCGGAGACGTAAAGCACGACGCGCCAGACCAAGTACATGACCACCATGAGGACGATCACCGGGCCAAACACGGCGCCGGCCGGGTTGCCCGCTGCGGAGGACATGATGACGGTGGACAGCTGTTTGATGGCCTCAAAGATCACAGCGCCGATAGCCGCGCCCTTCAGACCAGACTTGGTGGGCACCTTCGTGCGCGGCAGGAAAGCCACCATCCACCAGAAGACGAGGAAGTTAGCGATGAGACCGATCACGATGCCGGCGATAACCAGCACCGTTCCCATTCCTGGGAAGGACTCGATACCAACCCACTCGAAGATCTTTTGGGTCAGTCCGGAGGAACCCGCCGCCGTCACGCCGAAGGCGATAACCATGGCCACGAGCAGGCCGATGAGCCCCAGCAGGTCGCTGAGCTTCTTGGTCACAAAGTTGCCCGGGGCGTCAGTCGGATCCTGCATCCACATCGCCGAAATGCCGATGCGCAGGTTATTCATCCAGCCGAGCCCAGACCACAGGGTGGTGAGGCCACCGATGCCGTACATCGCACCGCGCTGTTCAATCGCGGTATGGAGAAGCTCCGTAATCGAATCCCCCAGATCGCCCGACACGGCGTTCGCGATCTGCTCTTCCAGTTGTTGCATGAGATCGGGGCGATTGGCCAACACGGTGGCGATGGCTGCCACCGTGAGCATGAAGATGGGGAAGATAGCAAGAACCGAGAAATACGTAATTCCGGCCGCGAACTGGTTGCCGCCTTGGCTACCGTAGCGATCCAGCATCTTCATGATGTGGTCGATAAAACCGGACTTCTCGCGGACCTTATCTACCGCTCCCGGCTCATCGGCATAAGCACGCTCGATGCCGTAATCATCAGTCTTTTTCTCATCGGGTTGAGTCGTTGGCGCCACAGGCTTTCCCCTTTTTATGAATTACAGAAATAAGTTACAGAATCCTCTACACAGTCTTCATCATGCTAGCCAACTCAGCCGCGACGCGCGGGGAGAAAGCCCACCGCCTCGTAGACCTTGTCCACGAGCGGGGTGGCAATCTCCGTGGCGTGCTCGGCGCCCTTGGCCAAAATACGCTCCAACTCGCCGCGGTCTTCCATGAGCTCGTCGTAGCGAGCCTTCAGCGGAGTGGTGAAAGCCTCAAGTGCTTCCGCCGTGTCCACCTTCAGGTGGCCATAGCCCTGGCCCTCGTACTTGTCCACGAGGTCCGGGATGCTCTCGCCAGTCAGCGCGGACTGAATGGCCAGCAGGTTGGACACACCGGGCTGCTTCTCGCGGTCAAAGGCCACCACGCCAAGGTCATCGGTCACCGCGGACTTGATGCGCTTGGCGGAGGTCTTGGGAGCATCGAGCAGGTTCACGATACCCTTCGGGTTTGCCCCCGACTTCGACATCTTGGACGTCGGCTCCTGCAGGTCATAAATCTTGGCCGAACCTTCCGGAATGAAGGCCTCCGGCACACGGAAGACCTCGCCGTACTTGTTGTTGAAGCGCTCCGCCAGGTTGCGGGTGAGCTCAAGGTGCTGGCGCTGATCCTCCCCCACCGGCACATAGTGCGGGGAATACAGGAGGATATCCGCGGCCATCAGGACGGGATAGGTAAATAGGCCCACGGACGTGCGGTCCTGGCCCTGTTTGAGGGACTTGTCCTTGAACTGGGTCATGCGGGAAGCCTCACCGAAGCCGGTCAGGCACTGCAAAACCCACGTCAGCTCCGCGTGTGCGGGGACGTGGGATTGTACGAAGAGGGTGGATTTCGCCGGGTCAATGCCCAATGCGATGAGCTGCGCGGCGCCCGCCACGGTGCGGTGGCGCAGCTCCTCCGGGTTCTGCTCCACTGTGATGGCGTGCAGGTCCGGGATGAAGTAAAAAGCCTCGTGGGAGTCTTGCAGGTCAATCCACTGCTTGAGCGCTCCAAGGTAGTTACCCAGGTGGTAGGAGTCCGCCGTGGGCTGAATACCAGAGAGGACTCGAGAAGCGGAGGTCGATGCAGAAGTGGAGTCAGTCATGGTTGATCACTCTACTCTGCCGCCTCCGCCGGGGAGGCGCTGCGTCGGTTAAATCTTGCGGGAGGTCGGGCTAATAACGTCCATCATCACGGCGAAACCGGCCACCATGAACGCGCCGCCAACACCCTGGAGGACGATCGGGCCAAGGAAGGCAAAGGACGGTCCGACGATGGTCCACCACCAGATACCCAGGGCAAGCAGAATAGCGCCGAGGACAAAGTAGATGATTGCGCGGGTCATGAGCATCTCCTGCGAAATAGAAAAGGACGTTAAGACGGGATTATCGTACCACTACTTGATGTGGGCTACTTGTACTCCACCAGAAGCGGAGAGTGATCGGACCAGCGCTCCTCCACCGTCGGCGCCTTCTCCACCCACGTGCGCTGCGCGCGCTCCAGCATGGCCTTCGTGGCAGCCTGATAGTCAATGCGCCACCCGGCGTCGTTGTTGAAAGCCTGGCCGCGGTAGGTCCACCAGGTATAGGGCCCCTCGGCCTCCGGGTGCAGGCGCCTGGCGACGTCAAACCATTGCGGATCCTTGGCCGCCTCCCAGGCGGTCTTGGTTTCGTAGTCCACCACGCCGAGCCAGTCCCCAAGCCCCTTCTTCTCCTGGGGCTCATCATCCGGGAAAGAGCCAAAAACGCGGTCCATGAAGGCTCGCTCCTCCGGCAAGTGTCCGGACTTCTTCTCGTTGGGCTTGTTGTTCTTCAAGTCCTGGGCGCGGTGGCAGATGTTCCAATCACCGCCGATAACAGACTCCGGATACGTCGCTGCCATCTCATCCAAAACTTCAGAGAATTCATCCAAGAAAAGGTACTTCTCATCCTGCTTCGGGGAATCAGTATCGCCGGAGGGCAGATACAAAGAGGCCACGCGCACGCCTTCCACGGTGGCGGCGATGAAGCGGCCGGATTCGGCGAAGGAGCCGAAGCCCACGGAGACGTCGCCAAGCGCGTGCTTCGATAGGATTCCCACACCCGCGCGGCCCTTGGCGACGGATTCGGCCTGCACCAGGTTCCATCCGGCCTCCAGGGCTGGGGCCAGGGCCTTCTGGGTCTGCTCGGGGTTGGCGCGCACCTCCTGCATGAGGACGACGTCGGCCGGCGTGGTCTCCAACCACGCGTTCATACCCGGGTTGTTCTCATTGCGCTGTTTGCAGGCCGCGCGGATGCCGTTAACGTTGACGGAGGCGATGGTGAAACTCATGCCGGCCAGTCTAACTCTGTTCAATAATCTTCACGGAAAGGCCGCGGCGGCGCTTGTCCCACATGGTGATAACCCAGGTGATGCAGCCGGCCACCGCCAACCCCGCACCAGCGAGGGCGGTGGAGTTATAGGAATAACCTGCGCCCACGACCGCACCGCCGATAGCAGCACCCGCCGCATTGGCGATATTGAGGGCCGACTGGTTCAAGGCCGCCGCGAGGCTCTGCGCATCCCCCGCCACGTTGACGAGGCGAAGCTGCAGAGAGGGCACGAGAATGGAGCCAAAGAAGGCCAAGACACCAAAGGCAATCGTGCCAGCCCAGGCGTTGTGCGCCAAGAAGTAGAAGGCCACGGACACACCGACCATGCAGATGAGAGCAAAGATAATGCCGAATTCCAGGTTTCGGTCCGCCAGCGCACCGCCAGCAACGTTGCCGACAGTCATACCGATGCCATAGGCCATGAGCACAATCCAGGTGTGGTTCGGGTCCATACCGGCGACCTCCGTCATGGTCCACGTGATGTAGGTGTAGACGGCGAACATGCCGCCAAAGCCGACGGTGCCGAGGAACACGGTGAGCAGGACCTGGCTGTTCTTCAACGCGCCGAGCTCGGTGAACATATCCGTTTCCGGCATACGCGTCATGTGCGGGAAGAGGAAAAAGAGCAGCACCATCGTTAAGGCTGCAAGGACCACCACCAAGTAGTAGGCCGAATGCCAGCCCAGTCCCTGGCCTAGGGCTTGGGCTGCCGGTACACCGATCACGGTGGCAACGGAAAGGCCCATGCCCACCATCGACATGGCAAAACCTTGCTTGCCCGGTGGGGCCATCGAGGCCGCCGCCAGATTAGCTACGGAAAAGTATGCGCCATGCGGCAGGCCCGCGATGAAGCGCGCCACCAGCAGAACACCGTAGTTCGGGGCCAAGGCTGTCAGCAGGTTACCCACGAGCAAGAAAGCGATCAGCAGGATGATGAGGCGGCGGCGTGGGAGCTTGCCCGTGAGTGCAGCGATGACCGGCGCGCCCACCACGACGCCGAGCGCGTAGACGGAGATAACCACCGACGCCGTGTCTTCCGTAATACCGAAATCATCCGCGATGAGCGGCAGCAGGCCCATGGAGGTGAACTCCGTGGTGCCGATGGCAAAAGCGCCCAGCGCCATGGCGATCATCACGATGGTGCGGCGCGTCGCGGAGATTTCCGTCTGGCGCGGGACGGGGCGGCGTTGGATACTGGTATTCATCGGTTTCACGGGGGCAGACCTTAGTACTTCCCTTCCCGAGCTCGTAAGTCCAGCCGGAAAGGTTGTGCCAAGTACACAGACCCCTCCCGCGGGTGGCGCGAGTCACAGGGGGACCGGCACCGCGAGAAAATAAGACAGGTATCCTGTGAGGTTGAACAGTTTTCAACTTCTTTAGGAGAACCATGGCAAAGATTATCTGGACCCGTACCGACGAGGCGCCGTTGCTGGCGACCTACTCCTTCAAGCCCGTCGTGGAGGCCTTCGCGTCCACCGCAGGCATCGAGGTGGAAACCCGCGACATTTCCCTAGCCGGCCGCATCCTGGCCCAGTTCCCGGAGCGCCTTGGTGACAAGAAGGTCTCCGATGCCCTGGCTGAGCTCGGCGAGCTGGCCAAGACGCCGGAAGCCAACATCATTAAGCTGCCGAACATCTCCGCTTCCCTGGTGCAGCTGAAGAAGGCCATCGCTGAGCTGCAGGCAGCCGGTTTTGATCTCCCGGAGTACGAAGAGGCTCAGGAGAAGTACGACGCCGTCAAGGGCTCCGCTGTGAACCCGGTTCTGCGTGAGGGCAACTCCGACCGCCGCGCCCCGATTGCAGTCAAGAACTTTGCTAAGAAGAACCCGCACAAGATGGGCGCGTGGTCCGCTGATTCCAAGACCAACGTGGCCACCATGGACGCTAACGACTTCCGCCACAACGAGAAGTCCGTCATCATGCCGGAGGAGGACACCCTCTCCATCGTTCTGAAGACCGCCGAGGGCGAGCAGCCCCTGCTGGAGAAGCTGCCGGTCCTCAAGGACGAGGTCATCGACGGCACCTTCATGTCCGCCAAGGCACTCGACGAGTTCCTCAAGGCTCAGGTTGCCCGTGCCAAGGAAGAGGGCGTGCTCTTCTCCGCTCACCTCAAGGCCACCATGATGAAGGTGTCTGACCCCATCATCTTCGGCCATGTCGTCCGCGCTTTCTTCGCTGATGTCTTTGAGAAGTACGGCGAGGAGCTCGAGGCTGCTGGCCTCAACGGCGAGAACGGCCTGGGCGCTATCTACGAGGGTCTGGACAAGCTCGAGAACGGTGCTGAGATCAAGGCTGCCTTCGACGACGCGCTTGTCGACGGTCCGGACCTCGCCATGGTCAACTCCCACAAGGGTATTACCAACCTGCACGTTCCGTCCGACGTCATCATCGATGCCTCCATGCCGGCTATGATCCGCACCTCCGGCCACATGTGGAACAAGAACGACGAGGAGCAGGACACCCTCGCCGTCATCCCGGATTCCTCCTACGCCGGCGTTTACCAGGCAGTCATCGAGGACTGCAAGGCTAACGGCGCCTACGATCCGACCACCATGGGTACCGTCCCGAACGTCGGCCTCATGGCGCAGAAGGCTGAGGAGTACGGCTCCCACAACAAGACCTTCAAGGTGCCGGCTGCCGGCACCGTTGAGGTCCGCAACTCCAAGGGTGAGGCCCTTATCTCCCACGACGTGGAGGAGGGCGACATCTGGCGCGCTTGCCAGACCAAGGACGCCCCGATCCAGGACTGGGTCAAGCTGGCCGTCAACCGTGCCCGCCTGTCCGGCATGAAGGCCATCTTCTGGCTCGACCCGGAGCGCGGCCACGACGCCAACCTCATCGAGCTGGTCAACAAGTACCTGCAGGATCACGACACCGAGGGTCTCGACATCTCCATCGAGGATCCGGTCACCGCGACCAAGATCTCCGTCGAGCGCATCCGCAAGGGCGAGGACACCATCTCCGTGACCGGTAACGTCCTGCGTGACTACAACACCGACCTCTTCCCCATCCTCGAGCTGGGCACCTCCGCAAAGATGCTGTCTGTGGTTCCGCTCATGGCTGGCGGTGGCCTGTTCGAGACCGGTGCCGGCGGCTCCGCTCCGAAGCACGTCCAGCAGGTCCAGGAGGAGAACCACTTGCGCTGGGATTCCCTCGGTGAGTTCCTGGCTCTGGCTGAGTCCTTCCGCCACGAGCACAACACCAACGGCAACGCCAAGGCAGGTGTCCTGGCCGCAGCGTTGGACAAGGCCACCGAGACCCTGCTGGATGAGGGCAAGTCCCCGTCCCGCAAGGTGGGCGAGAACGACAACCGAGGCTCCCACTTCTTCCTGACCCTCAACTGGGCCAAGGAGCTGGCTGCACAGACCGACGACGCCGAGCTGGCCGAGGCTTTCAAGCCGGTTGCTGAGGCCCTCGAGGCCAAGGCAGGCGAGATTGAGCAGGCGCTTCTCGACGTCCAAGGCTCCCCCGTCGACCTCGGCGGCTACTACGCCCCGAACGAGGAGAAGCTAGCCGAGGTCATGCGCCCTGTCGCTGCCTTCAACGACATCATTGATGGCCTGAAGAAGTAATTCTGCGCTAGGCACTTAACAAAAGACCGCTTCGTCTCCTCCCTGGAGTTCGAGGCGGTCTTTTCTTGCTTCATTAACCACAAACAGGCCTAAACAGCACTCCGCGACGCTATTTTTACCCGTTGAGCTGCGAGAGCTTTTTCTTGACTGATTCTTGCTTCTCGCGCCTTATCTCGCGGGGTTTTCATCCTTTTCACGCCGAGGCCCCCAGTTATTTAAAAAGTTTTTCACTACTTGGGAACCGAGAAGCCATCACCTCCGACTAGTAGTGCAGTTGATATCAGCGCCTGTCCATCGCCCTTTGCTGAGCGCCCCGCGAACGTTCAGCAGGGGCCTTCACCAAAGACACTGAAAAGAGCACTACCTATGAGTCGGACGGCTCTGCGATCTTTCATTCAGCGCATTCACTTTTATGGCGGTATGTTCGTCGGCCCCTTCATCCTCGTTGCGGCATTGACTGGCTGCCTCTATGCCATGGCACCCACCCTGGAGAAGGTGGTGTACCACGATGTCATCTCCGTTCCGGCGGTCGAGCACCCCGTGAGCTTGGAAGAACAAATCCAGGCCGCACAGCACGAGCACCCAGACATGCCTGTGTCCCAAGTCTGGCCAGCAACCAACCCCACGGATTCCACGCGCGTGTTGGTGTCTGATGACAGTATCGATGAAAGCCTCCAGCGCACCGTCTTCATCAATCCGGCCAACGCCGAGGTCATCGGGGACTACACCACCTACTCCGGCCTGGGCGAGATGCCGCTACGCCGCTGGATTTCCTCCCTGCACGAAAGCTTCCACTTGGGCAAGGTCGGTGAGCTCTACTCAGAGTTGGCCGCCTCCTGGCTATGGGTCATGGCCTGCGGCGGTCTTTATATGTGGTGGATTCGCCGCCGCCCGAAGAACAAGGCAACCGGGAACGCCGCTCAGCAGCCGAAGCGCTCTGCCCGCTGGAAGGCCACCCGTCTGCATTCCACCGTCGGCGCCTGGATCTTCATTGGTCTGCTTGGTCTCTCTGCCACCGGTATCACGTGGTCGGGACTGGCCGGCGACAACGTTGATTCCCTAGTGGAGCGCATGCAGTGGAAGGCCACCCCCATCGAGACTGCCCTCCCCGGCACCACCGCTGAAACGCATGAGCACACCATGCATGAAGGTCATGAAGGGCATGGGGTTGGAGGGGCATCGTCAAGCACGAACATAGCTGCCGAGGCCGAGCGCGTCTTCGCCACCGGTCGCGCCGAGGGACTCACCGGCCCGCTACGTATGTACCCACCGGAGGACGCCCACTCCGCCTGGCAGGTCAGCGAACGCTGGGTGGAATGGCGCACCACCTCCGATGCAATTTCGGTAGATGGCGCCACCGGCGACGTCATCGACCGCCAGCCTTTCTCCAGCCTGCCGCTGTTTAGCAAGCTCAGCAGCTGGGGCATCTACCTGCACATGGGCATCATGTTCGGGCTGCCATTGCAGATTGCGCTACTCACGCTGGGTCTCGCCACCGCCGCTCTCGTGGTGCTGGGGTACTACATGTGGTGGAAACGTCGCCCACGCTTCCTCCCGACTGCCCACTTCTCCTGGGCCACCACAGGACTGGGCGCGCTTTTCGCGGCCACCGTGGGCGTCTTCCTGCCGCTCTTAGGAATCACCTTGGCGGCGTTCCTGGTTCTCGACATCGTCCTGGTGTACCGTGCCACCACTCCACGCAGGGAACGCACGCCAGTCCTCATGGGCTCATAGTGAAAGCCATCACATAGGGACGGGCTTATTAGGTACGGTGGTTTCTTATGACTAACCCACTACTGACCCCCTCTACGCTGCCCTATCAGCTCCCGCCGTTTGCGGAGATCAAGGTAGAGCACTACCGCCCCGCTTTCGACGAAGCACTCGCGCTTCACGACGCCGAGATCGCCTCCATCACCGACAACCCCGCCGCGCCTACGTGGGAAAACACCGTGGAGGCGCTCGAGCGATCCGGCCAGGACCTCGACCGCGTCATGGCCGTCTTCGGCAACCTCTCCGGTACGGATGTCACCGAGGAGATGGAGGAGATCGCCGCCGACATCTACCCGCGCCTGTCCGCGCACTACGACGCGATGTACCAGAACGAGGTGCTCTACGCGCGCATCAAGGAGGCGACGCCGCCTGCCGACGACGCAGAAGGCCAGCGCCTCCACGACCACCTCCTGCGCACCTTTGCCCGCAAGGGTGCCGATCTCGATGCGACTGGCAAGGCCCGCCTGTCTGAGATCAACCAGCGCCTTTCTGCACTGTCGGAGGAATTTGGCCGCAACCTCATGGCATCTACCCGCGAGCGCGCGGTCTCCTTCACCGAGGAGGAACTCGAAGGCCTGCCCGCCGAGCGCATCGCTTCCGCCAAAGCCGACGCTGAGGCGCTTGGCCGCGAGGGCTATGCCATCCCGCTGGAGCTGCCAACCGTGCAATCGGAGCTAAGCCGCCTGGCGCGGGAGGATGCGAGGGAGAGGTTGTATGGGGCGTCGGCAAGCAGGGGATCCGAAAACAACATCCCGGGGCTCATCGAGGCCGTCCAACTGCGCGCCGAACGGGCCGAGCTGCTGGGCTTTGCCTCTCATGCCGACTACGTGATCGCCGAGGAAACCGCCGCGACTGCCGACGCCGCCCGCACCAT
This sequence comes from Corynebacterium sp. HMSC072D12, assembly GCF_001813925.1. Lineage (NCBI taxonomy): Bacteria > Bacillati > Actinomycetota > Actinomycetes > Mycobacteriales > Corynebacteriaceae > Corynebacterium > Corynebacterium sp. HMSC072D12. The sequence goes on along the minus strand of NZ_KV814392.1, from coordinate 112,390 downwards.
GCTCTTCGACCTCGCCCCCGCCGCCGCGGCCAATGCCGAAGGCGAGCAGAAGCTCCTCGCTGAAGAGGCTGAGCTCAACAGCCAGGGATTCACCGCCGCCGACTGGCCCTACTGGGAATCCAAGGTCCGCGCCCGCGACTTCTCCCTCGACGAGGAGGAGCTGCGCAAGTACTTCCCGCTGGACCAGGTCCTAGAGAAGGGCGTCTTTGCCGCCGCCGAACGTCTCTACGGCATCACCGTTATCCCGCGCGATGACCTCGAGGGCTACGCAGAGGGGGTTCGCGTGTGGGAGGTGCGGGACGGTTCCGTCCCGCACGGGGAAAAGGACTCGCACGGGATCGGTCTCCTCCTCACCGACTACTTCGGGCGCCCCACCAAGCGCGGCGGCGCATGGATGAGCGAGTTCGTGGGGCAGTCCCGACTGCTGGAGCGCAAGCCGGTCATCGTCAACGTCATGGGCATCACCAAGCCCGCCGACGGCTCCCAACCGCTGCTGAGCATGGATGAGGTCCGCACTGTCTTCCACGAATTCGGTCACGCCCTGCACGGCCTGCTTTCCGACGTCCGCTACCCCACCTTCGCCGGCACCAACGTACCGCGTGACTGGGTGGAATTCCCCTCGCAGATCAACGAGAACTGGGCACTGGATAAGAACTTGGTCAAGGAGTACGCCCGCCACGTGGAGACGGGCGAACCTATTCCGGACGAGCTTCTCGACGCCATCTCCGCCGCCTCCGAGTTCGGCCAGGGATTCGCCACCTCGGAGTATCTGGGGGCGTCGATCATCGACCTCGCGTGGCATTCCCTGAGCGCGTCGGAGGCCGCCGAGTTGGAAGCTACACCGGAGGCCATCGCCGAGTTCGAGGCCGAGGCCCTGCGCGCGGCCGGGCTAGACAACGAGCTCATTGCGCCGCGCTATCGCTCGACCTACTTCAACCACATCTTCGCCGGTGGCTACTCCGCGGGCTACTACTCCTATCTCTGGGCCGAGGCCCTCGATGCCGATGGTTTCGAGTGGTTCAAGGAGCAAACCGACCTTCGCGAGGCCGGCCAAAAGTTCCGCGATGTCATCCTGTCGAAGGGCGCATCCCGCGACTTCACGGAGGCTTACCGCGAGTTCCGCGGCCGCGACAAGGACGTCGCCCCGCTGCTCAAGCGCCGCGGCCTTGCCGGCGCCTAGTGCCGACTAGTTATCCACAGATTTCGTCGGATGGCTAGTCCGGGGCTTGGCGGCAGGATGGGGTGCTTTTAGGCTGCGGAGTATGAGATTGCAGACATACTTCGCCGCACTCGGCCGCGCCATTGACCTGGTGGCCGAGTGCGCGGGCCTGTCTGAATCTGACTTGGTGTCCCTTGGCGCCACGCCTGCCGACGCCACCGTGTTCCTCTCTCTTCACCACACCTACTTCGGGCATACCTCCTCGACGAAGAAGCAGCGCACGGCGGTTGCAGCCGCCCGCCGGCGCGGGCACGGGCTGGTGACCTTGCAGCTTATCGAGCACTTCGTGGCCAAAGTCCGGGACCACAACAAAGCGTGGGATTTGCGGGTGGAGCTGTGCCAGACCAGCGCTGAGTTGGTGGAAAAGGTAGCGCGCAAGCGGTTGCGGATGATGCGCAAGCCCCGCACGTATGCCGAGCGCGCCAAGCTCACCCAGCATGGCAACGGCCTGGCCACGCTCACGGTCACCGCGGACTCGCTGCAGCTGACCGGCGTCTTCGAAGGCATCGACCAGGAACGCCCCGGCGAGAGCTTCTTAGAGAATCTGGAGGGCGGTGGCGTCAAAACTGAGGTTGCCACCATGGCGGTCCTGCAGCTCGATGACTACGCAGAACTGCTCAAGGGCAATACCGACAAGGATGGCGAAGAGTTCATCGTCCGCACAACAAGTGGCGCGACGATGACCGGTTCGCAGCTAGTGGAGCGCGCTCTGCTGGACAAGGGGATCATCGTGGCTGTCAGCCGCGAGCACGGCCCGCTCGATGTCTTCCGCTTCCAGCGCTTCGCCACCACGAAGCAGCGCCTCGCCTTGGCTGCGGAGAATCCGTGCTGTGCATGGGAGGGCTGCAAGGTTCCTTTTGAGAAATGCCAAATCCACCACATCAAAGCCTGGGCCCGCGGCGGGCCCACCAACATCCTCAACCTGGTGCCACTGTGTCCGTACCACAACGGAGTCAACGACGATGACCCCGATGCCCCGCCCTCACGCGGCCACATGGACCGTATCGGCGGGCGGGTGGCATGGATCCCGCCATACGACGCCGCACCGGTCTTCACCAGCGCCTTCAATTAGCCCCCCCTTCAACTACCCCCAATGCCCGCTAAGGCACCGGTGTGCCCCGTCCCGCCAGTGCAGGTAGCAGTGCAAGCAACGCCGCTACCAGCGCCAGGGCATTCTTCCAGCACTGTTTGGTCGTACCCCGCAGGAAACCGCCTCCTCGCGGGGCATTCGGCGTGCCGGCTTAATTCATGGAACTGATCATGCGCTCAAGCCTGTCCCGCAGGAATTTTGGCCGTGCCGGTTGGCCGTGCCGGTTGGCCGTGCCGGTTGGCCGTACCGGTTGGCTGGGCGGTCGGTTTGGCGGGCGTGCCGGCTTAGCCGGCGTTGCGCAGCGCTGTGGCGAGACCATTCATCGTGACCTGGATGGTCTTGGACACCAGGAACTGATCGTCGCCGCGGCGGTAGCGACGCAGCAGCTCCAACTGGATGGCGTTGAGCGGAAGCAGGTACGGGTAGCGCCGCTTGAGCGACCGCGCCTGGCGCTGGTTCTCACTGACCAACTCCGCGTTGCCGGTGACCTTGAGGTAGACCTCGCGGGTGCGTTCAAACTCCGCGGAAATCAGGCTGAAGATACGGTCCGCGGTTTCTTTGTCATCAACCAGGTTGGCATAGAGGCGTGCCAGCTGCATCTCCGCCTTGGCCATGACCTGCGCCATGTTGGCGAACACGGAGCGGAAGAAAGGCCACGTACGGTACAGCTCACGCAGCTCCTCCCAGCGCTTCTCCACTTCTCCATCGCCGCTTTTTACTCCGGCCTTTCCGGTTTCTGCTCCATCCGCAGTGGCATTTACTTCTTCTACGCTGGCCAGTCCTACTCCACATTCACCACTGGAGGATTGCTTAACCCACGCTGTCACCGCACTGCCCACGCCGAACCAGCCCGGAATGTTGGTGCGGGACTGTGACCACGACAGCACCCAGGGAATCGCTCGCAAATCCGTAATCGCGGTGGTCTGCTTACGCGAGGTCGGGCGCGAGCCCAGGTTAAGCTCGCCGATTTCGTGCAGCGGAGTGGACTGGGTGAAGTAGGCGATAAACCCGGGGTCATCAACCAGCTGGCAGTACGCCGTACCGCTCAAGTCCGCCAGCTCCCGCATGATGTCGTAGGCCCGCTCGGGATCCGCAATCGGCTCGGTATCCAACAACGATGCCTCCAACGCACCGGAAACGAAAGCCTCCAAATGACGGCGCGCGGTCTCCGGAGCTCCATACTTCGCAGAAATCACCTCGCCCTGCTCAGTAATACGCACCGAACCCGAGACCGCGCCCTTCGGCTGCGCCAAAATCGCATCATACGTCGGGCCACCGCCGCGGCCCACCGCACCACCACGGCCATGCGCCAAACGCAGCTCCACGCCGTGGCGCTCACACAGCTCAACTAGGGCCAATTCGGCGTCGTACAGCGCCCAATTCGCCTGCAGATACCCGCCGTCCTTGTTGGAATCCGAATACCCCAACATAACCTCTTGCACATCCCCGCGCGAGCGCAGATGCTCGCGGTACACGGGCACCTGCCAGAGCTTCTCCAGGATGCCAGCACCCGCTTTCAAATCCTCGATGGTCTCAAACAGCGGCACCACATCTACCTGGTTCAGCCCCACCTCCTTGAGCAGCACCATCGGCTCCAAAATATCGGAGACCGTTCCCGTCATAGAGATAATGCAGTGCGACACCGACTTCGGTCCAAAGTCCCGCACAGCGCGGGCCGCCGCACGGAAAATCCCCAGCTCCTTGGCTGTATCCTCGGTGAATTCCTTTTCAGTGCCCGGGAAGAGCAGCGGACGATTTGTCTGCAACTCCCGCACCAGCAGCGCGACCTTCTCCTCCTCCCCCAGCCCGCGATAGTCCGAGGTAATGCTGGCTGCGGCGAAAATCTCGGTGAGGACGTTCTCAAAGGATTCCGAATTCTGGCGCATATCCAGCGTCGAGAGGTGGAATCCAAACGTGGTCACCGCCGAGCGCAATCGGGCAAGGCGGTCATCGGCGATGATGTCATCGTTGAACTGGCGCAGCGAGCGGTCGATCACATCCAGGTCCCGCTTGAGCTCCTCCGGAGACGCATAGGCGCTTGGCGACGCCTCCCCTTCCAACCTCGCCAGCACCTTCTTCCGGATGCCGAAGATGGCCCGGCGATAGGGCTCGTCGACGCGAGATTTTTCGTCGTTGTGGGCGGCGTCGGCAAGCGCGCCCAGCTCCTTGGAGCTGGAGGAATAGCGGTCTGATAGAGAGAGTTCGCGCTCCAGCTCGCCGAGCTCGTCGGCGTAGTACTGGAGCACCGTCGCCGCGGCTTTGCGGGTGGCATAGGTCAGGGTGTGCTCATTGACAAAGGGGTTGCCGTCATGGTCGCCGCCAATCCAAGAGCCAGGGCGGACGACGGGGGAATCGGGAAGCTGCTGGCCAAAGGTCTCACGCATGGCGTGACGGATAGCGCGGTTGAGGGCAGGAACTTGCTCGAGCAGCGAGAGTTTGTAGTAGCGCAGGCCGACGTCAATTTCGTCTTCAAGGGTGGGACGGGCGATGCGAATCAGCGCGGTCTGCCACAGTAGCGTCATGCGCAGGTACATTTCCTTCTCAATCGCCGCCATGTCGCCGCCGCGGTGTGCTTCCTTGAGGAGGTTCTTGATGCGGGTCTGGGTGTCGAAAACCGTGCGGCGGCGGGTTTCGGTGGGGTGCGCGGTGAGAACGGGGGCAACGTGCGCACCGCGGATGACGGAGGCGGCGTCGACAGGTGCGACGCCTTCTTCTTTGAGCTTGGCGAATGTCTTGCGCAGGGAAACCGGCGCCTCGACGGACTCGTCATCCAAGTCCTCCGCTAGGTTCGCGATGAGCGCGAAATAGCTGAACGCTCGCGCCACGAGGTTGACTTTGGTGATGTCGAGGTCGCGGAAAATAGCGACGAGATCTTCCGGCTTGGCATCGCCGTGCGCGATGTCGAAGGCCATGCGGCGGGTGGATTCGACGAGCTCAAAGACGTCCTCGCCCTCCTGCTGCGCGATAACTCGGCCGAGCACCCGGCCGAGGAAGCGGATGTCTTCGCGGACTTGTTCTGGGGCAGGTGTGCTCACGGCGAGGAGCCTTTCTGGGAGTGATGTGTTCGGCTGGCACATCTCAATGTAGCCCAGAGCACTATCGAGTGATAGGTATTTGCCGAAAGAGCTCGCGGGCAGAAAGGGGTGCGGACAGAAAGAGTTAATAGGCAAAGGACGCGAGCCACGCGGCGTGGAGGCGCGAGTCGCCGTTTTCTTCCGGATGGAAGCTCAGCGCTGTGACGTGCCCCTGCCGCACACCGACGATCACTTCGTGTCCCGCAGTAAGACGAGTTAGCTCCCCGTCATGCCCGGCACTATCTGCGCACGCCACACCAGATTTAGCGCTCGCACCCGCACTGAGAACTTCACTGCTGCTTGCCGCGCCACTAGCCCTTGCCGCGCCACCAGCCGCAGTACCACGCGCAGGGGCAGGCACCGTGGCGATGACCTCGACGCCTTCACCCACGCGGGTAACGATGGGCGCGCGGATGAAGCTCGCCTCGATGTCTAGCGTGATGCTTCGGGCCCCTGTGTCAGGAGCCTCGGTGTCGTCATGCGCCGCGGCGTCTCGGGACTCGGTGCGCCGCGTCCCGGCCTCGGAGGCCTCTACATCGGGTCGCTGACTTTGCATCGCGACGGGAACGACGCGCTCCTCGGAGAAGCGTTGGTTCCCGAAGGCGTTGCGGCGCACGGTGACGTCGATAAGCCCCAGCGTCTGCTGGCCCGGCGCGGGGTTCTCCAGGTCGCGAGCGCTGTAGATAAGCCCCGCGCAGGTGGCAAGAACCGGCAGCCCGCCCTCGACGGCTCGGCGCAACGGCTCCGCGACGCCGAAGGAGCGCGCCAGCTTATCGATGGTGCTCGACTCTCCGCCCGGCAGAATGATTCCGTCCAGCCCGTCGAGATCCTGCGGCAAGCGCACCCGGCGTGTTTTAGCGCCGAGGCTCACCAGCACAGCGATGTGCTCTTCCACTCCGCCTTGCAGCGCAAGCACTCCGACGAGCGGGTGTGCCATGTCTGCCGCCATCGTGCCCGTTGCGCGCTCTATGTTCATCGCGCGCACCGCGTTTACCAGCCGCGCTCGGCCAGGCGGTGCGGGGCGGGGATGTCGTTGACGTTGATGCCCACCATGGCTTCGCCCAGGCCGCGGCTAATCTTGGCCAGCTCGGCTGGCTGATCATAGAGGGTGGCAGCCTTAACGATGGCTTCCGCGCGCTTCGCAGGCTCACCAGACTTGAAGATGCCGGAGCCGACGAAGACGCCTTCGGCGCCCATCTGGCGGACGAGCGCGGCGTCGGCAGGCGTGGCCACACCACCAGCGACAAACAGCACGACCGGCAGCTTGCCGGTCTCCGCAACCTCAGCAACAAGGTCATACGGTGCCTGCAGTTCCTTGGCTGCGACGTAGAGCTCGTCGCGATCCAGGTTCTGGAGGCGCGCGATTTCACCCTTGATGGTGCGCAGGTGCTTGACGGCCTCGGAGACGTCGCCAGTGCCAGCCTCGCCCTTGGAGCGAATCATGGCCGCACCTTCGGTGATGCGGCGCAGGGCCTCGCCCAGGTTCGTCGCGCCGCACACGAAAGGAACGTCGAAATCCCACTTGTTGATGTGGTTAACGTAGTCGGCCGGGCTGAGCACCTCGGACTCGTCGATGAAATCGACGCCCAGCTCACCCAGAATCTGTGCCTCGACGAAGTGGCCGATGCGGGCCTTCGCCATCACCGGGATATCCACGGCGTTGACGATGCCCTCGATGAGGTCCGGGTCAGACATGCGAGCCACGCCGCCCTGAGCGCGGATATCGGCCGGTACGCGCTCGAGCGCCATGACGGCGGACGCACCCGCATCTTCAGCAATTCGAGCCTGCTCCGGGGTCACGACATCCATGATGACGCCGCCCTTGAGCATGTCAGCCAGTCCACGCTTGACGCGCGTCGTGGCGCGTCCCTGTTCAATCTTCTGTTCAGTCATGGCTCACATAGTGGACCAGGAAATTGGTCCAAGACAAGAGCCATTTTTAGAGTGTTGAATTAGACCACTTATGATGGGGTCGTGACTTTCCGCCTCGATCCATCTGATACGCGCGCTCTGCCGGTGCAGATTGCCGAAGCCCTCCGCACCCAAGTCGCGGCGGGCATTCTGCTGCCCGGAGAGCAGGTTCCGTCAACCCGTTCGCTGGCGCGCGATTTGGGCATTTCCCGAGGCAGCGTGGTTACCGCCTACGAACAGCTCACCGCCGAGGGCTACCTCACTGCGTCGGTGGGCTCGGGCACCATCATCAACCCTCACCTACCCCACGGACGCACCCCACAGCCCGCCCCGGCACCGCGGCCCTCCCCTACCCCACCGCGCGTAGAGTTGACGCCGGGTTTGCCCGATACCGAAGGAATCATCACCCCCGAATGGAGGGCGGCGTGGCGCAAGGCCGCGGTGAATCCTTCCGGCGATCTCCCCCGCGAAGCGGCCGCGCACCTGCGCCACATGCGCGGGCTCACCGTCGACCCGGCCTACGTCGTCATCACCGCCGGCGCCCGCGACGGGCTGTCGGTGCTGCTGCGCGCGCTGGGCAGCCAGTTGCGCGTGGGCGTGGAGTCCCCCGGGTACCCCAGCCTGCGCCGCGTCCCCCAGGCTTTGGGCCACACGCTTGTCGACGTCCCCACCGACGCCCACGGCGTCACCGTCCCCACCGTTGACCTCGACGTTCTCATCGTCACCCCCTCCCACCAGCACCCTTATGGCGGTTCCCTGCCGGCGGCCCGGCGCGCGGAGCTCGTCGAATGGGCACGCAGCAACGACGTGCTCATCATCGAGGATGACTTCGATTCCGAGCTGCGCTACGTCGGCCAACCTCTTCCTGCCCTGGCCGCGCTCGCCCCAGAGCACACCGTCTTGCTGGGAACGTTTTCTTCGGTGATTTCGCCGTCGATTGCCTGCGGCTATCTGGTCGTGCCACCGAGCTTACGCTCGGCGGTGGATCGCGTGCGGGAGGTCTTCGGCCAGCCCGTCGGCGCAATTCCCCAGGCGGCGCTGGCGAACTATCTGGCCAGCGGTGCGCTGCGGCGGCATACCGGCCGGATGCGCCGCGCCTACAAGCGCCGCCGCGACCTCGTCCAAGCCGCGCTGGAAGACGCTCCCGCTACCCTTCTGCCCATCCACGGCGGACTCCATGCGGTGTTGCTATGCGACAACGCTGTGGTCGACCGCGCGGCTTCCCTAGGGCTGACGCTCACCCCGCTCAGCGATTACTGGGGCGGCGTGGCCGCCGAGGAAGGCGTGGTCTTGGGCTTCGGGCATTTGAGCGATGTTGAGCTCGCCGCCGCGCTGGAGCTGGTTAAGCAGGCCCTAGCGTAATAATCCGTGGCGCAGCCACTCTGCGCCACGCTAGCGTTGGCGGCATGAAGATTTCGTTACATGGACAATCCGCCGTGGCCGTCGAAGCGCCCCAGGGCCGCATCATCATCGATCCCGGTCCTCTTTCAGACCTCAGTTGCCTGGATAATGCCGGCGCGGTGCTGCTCACTCACGCACATGGCGACCACCTCGACGTCGACGCCGTGCGCGCGAGCGGCCTACCGGTGTGGGGGACGCAGGAAGCCGTAGACGCCATCGGTTCCGGGACCGCAGTCCAGACAGGCGAGGAGTTCGAAGTCCTGGGCCTGAGAATCCGCGCGGTGGGCGGGCTCCACGAGGAAATCCACCCCAACATCCCACGTCCGGAGAACCTGGGCTATTTCTTCAATGGAGTGCTGCACCCCGGCGACCAGTGGGTTACCTCGGAAGGACGCACGGTAGACGTCCTCCTGCTCCCCATCGCCGGGCCGTGGGTGCGCGGGGCGGATGCCGCGGATTACGCCATGCGCATCGGTGCGCGCGTGACAGTACCCATCCATGACGCCGTACTGTCCGACGCCGGCAAGCAGATCACCGACGGCATGCTCCAACGCGCCGGCGTAACCGGCTACCAGCGCCTGCTCGTTGGGGAAAGCATCGACATCCAACAGCGGCCTTGAGCCTTCGCACTGCATGGAGATCTACAGCACACACAGGCCTCCAAACCAACCGCTCGGTCTATTTTTATTCTCGGGCTTGCCTGCGGTTTCTAGAAAGCCACTAACAGCACTGAACCGCTTGGTCTAGCCTTTTGTGACATGAGCACCAAATACGATAATTCCGCAGTCAACGAGTGGTCCTTTGCCACCCGCGCCCTCCACGCCGGCCAGAACCTGGACGGCTCCACCAACGCACGCAACGTGCCGATTTACCAGACCACGTCCTACGTCTTCAACGACGCCGAGCACGCCGCCAACCGCTTTAACCTCTCGGATGCCGGCCCGATTTATACCCGCCTGACCAACCCCACGCAGGATGCGCTCGAGGAGCGCCTCGCTTCCCTCGAGGGCGGCGTCGCCGCCGTAGCTTTTGCTTCCGGCCAAGCCGCCGAAACCGCCGCCATTTTGAACCTGGCCTCCGCCGGCGACCACATTGTTACTTCCCCGCGCCTTTACGGCGGCACCTCCACCCTCTTTACCGTTACCTTGAAGCGCCTCGGCATCGACGTCACCCTCGTCGAGAACCCGGATGACCCAGCCTCCTGGCAGGACGCCGTCCAACCGAACACCAAGGCCTTCTACGGAGAGACCTTCGGCAACCCAGTCGCCGATGTCCTCGACATCCCCGCCATCGCTGAGGTTGCGCACAAGAACCAGGTCCCGCTCATCGTGGACAACACCATCGCCACCGGCGCACTCGCCCGCCCGCTGGAGCTGGGCGCGGATATCGTCGTCGTCTCCACCACCAAGTTCTACAGCGGCAACGGCTCCGCCATCGGCGGTGCCATCATCGATGGCGGCTCCTTCGATTGGACCGTCGAGCGCGACGGCGAGCCGGTCTTCCCCTACTTCGTTACCCCAGACGAGGCTTACCACGGCCTCAAGTACGCCGACCTGGGCGCACCAGCCTTCGCTGTCAAGGCGCGCGCGGGCCTGTTGCGCGATACGGGTGCCGCCATCTCCCCCTTCAACGCCTGGCTGACGCTGAATGGTATTGAGACGTTGCAGTTGCGCGTCGAGAAGCACAATGCCAACGCTCAGGCCGTGGCCGAGTACTTGGAGTCCCACGCCAAGGTCACCACCGTCAACTACGCCGGCCTGGACTCCTCCCCGTACAAGCAGGTCAAGGAGAAGTTGAGCTACGACTACACCGGCTCCGTGCTCTCCTTCGACATCGACGGCGGCCGCGAGGAGGCCTGGGCGTTCATCGATGCGCTGAAGCTGCACTCCAACCTGGCCAACATCGGCGATACCCGCTCGCTGGTGGTGCACCCGGCGACCACCACGCACTCCCAGTCCGACGAGGCCGCTCTCAAGGCCGCGGGCATTACCCAGGCCACGGTGCGCCTGTCGGTGGGCATCGAGGATGTCAACGACATCATCGCCGACCTCGAGCGTGGGTTCTCGGCCATTGGTTAGCCCGATTCCGGAACTCGCGCCCGAAGGCGAGCTCGCCGTCGTCCCCATCGGTGACTTCACCACGGAAGCAGGCGCCGTGCTTGCCGACGCCCACGTGGCCTACCAACGCTGGGGTGCTTTCGCCGGCGACCCCGACGGCGTCAACAACGTCTTGGTGGTTGAGCACGCGCTGACCGGTGATTCCAACGTGGTGGATTGGTGGTCCGACCTGGTCGGCCCCGGCAAGGCCCTAGATACGACGCGCTGGTGCGTTATAGCCACCAATGCGCTCGGCGGCTGCAACGGATCGACGGGGCCGAAATCGTTGCACCCGGATGGCAAGCCGTGGGGCGGGCGCTTCCCGGCGCTGTCGATTCGGGACTTGGTGGAGGCTGAGCACGACTGCCTGAAGCAGTTGGGTATTTCGCGTGTGCACGCGGTACTCGGCGGCTCGATGGGCGGTGCGCGCACGCTGGAGTGGAGCTTGTTGCACCCAGAAAGCGTGTCGGCGGTGTGCGTGATTGCGGTATCGGCTCGGGCTTCGGGGTGGCAGATTGGTATCCAATCGGCGCAGATTTCCGCCATTGAGCGCGACCCGTTCTGGCACGGCGGAAATTACTACCTCACCGATAAGTCGCCGCGGGATGGTCTGGCGGCGGCGCGCCGCATTGCGCACCTGACGTATCGCGGCGAGCAGGAGATCGATGAACGCTTTGGTGCCCAGCCACAGCAGGGCGAAAACCCTTTGGGCCCGCACCGAGAGCTCAACCAGCGTTTCGCGGTGAACTCCTACCTGGATTACCAGGGGGCGAAACTCACCGAGCGCTTCGATGCAGGTTCCTATGTGGTGCTCACGGAGGCGTTGAACCGGCACGACGTCGGCCGCGGACGCGGTGGGCTCATCAAAGCACTGGCGGCATCGCAAGTGCCGACGATGGTCGTGGGCGTGGACACCGATATCCTCTACCCCTATCACCAACAGGAGCACATCTCCCGCAACGTTAACCACCTGCTGGCGATGGCCAAGATTGTCTCGCCCGTAGGGCACGACGCCTTCTTAACGGAGACTCGGCAGATGAATCGCATCCTGCGCAACTTCTTGTTGCTCTCCGCGCCGAATGGCCTTGATGTGGGCCCTGCCTACGTCGGCGACGAATACTATATCTAAAGAGCCGTGTGGCTCTTTTCAGGAGCCACACGCATCACGATCCCAGCGCGTCACGATCCCAGCGCGTCAATGGAAAAAGCCAAGAACGCCATCGCCGCGCCCAAGATGCCGGTAAACCAGGCATCGAAGCGCCGGGAGCGTACCGCAAGCACGCCGACTCGCGAGGAATCACACGTCAGGCGCACCACCGTAAGCCACACCAGCGCCCCGCCCAACAGCAGCGTGGCGCGGCGCCAGTGCTCAAACACGGCATAAAAACCCGAGACCGCGACCGCCACCACGAACAGTCCAATGGCCACCCACTGCACCGCCGGCGGCAGCGCCGAAGGTTTCAGGTGCGCGTCGTGGGGATTGGACAGGGATACCGGCGGCACAGCTTTCCCGCGGGCCTGGTTGGCTCCACGGTTGCGCACGCGGCTGGGGGCTTGGCCTTCAGCCTGCGCATGGGCTCGCCCCTGAGCCGAGGGCCGGGGAACTCGTCGCGCTTGGCGCTGCGGGGTCGCCTGTGACTGTGCAGGTTGATCCGTCATTCTTGCTACTCACATGCTCAAGTTAGACGTGTGTTTACAGTGCACGTTCTTATAGTGAACGTTATTCAGCGGCGAGCTTTTCGGCGCGCTCGACGATATTGCTGACCAGGAACGCACGGGTCAGCGGACCCACGCCACCCGGGTTCGGGGAGACGTAGCCAGCCTTCTCCCAGACGTCCTCAGCCACATCGCCGGCGAGTTTGCCGTCGACGCGGGATACGCCGACGTCGAGAACCGCAGCGCCTTCCTTGACCATATCGGCGGTGAGCATGTGCGCCTTGCCTGCGGCCGCGATAATGACATCGGCCTCACGGGTTTCTGCGGCGAGGTCCTTGGTGCCGGTATGGCACAGCGTCACCGTGGAGTTCTCGGTGCGGCGGGTGAGCATCAGGCCGATCGGGCGGCCCACGGTCACACCGCGGCCAATGACCACGACCTTCGCGCCATCGAGCTCTACCCCAAAGCGGCGCAGCAGGTGGATGCAGCCATTCGGCGTGCACGGCAGCGGGGCATCCTCGTTGAGGACCAGCTTGCCCAGGTTGATCGGGTGCAGACCATCGGCATCCTTGGCTGGGTCGATGAGCTCCAGCACGCGGTTTTCATCCAGGTGCTTCGGCAAGGGCAGCTGCACGATGTAGCCGGTGCAGGCGTCGTCGTTGTTGAGCTCTGAGATGACGCGCTCCAGCTCCTCCTGGGAGACGTCGCCAGGCAGATCCTTGCGAATCGAGTTGATACCGAGCTTCTCGCAGTCGCGGTGCTTCATCTTCACGTAGGAATGCGAACCCGGATCATCGCCCACCAGGACCGTAGCTAGGCCCGGGGTAATCCCTTTTTCCTTGAGGGCGGCCACGCGCTGGGCTAGGTCCTCGAAAATCTCGTCGCGGTACAGGTTGCCATCTAGTTTGGTAGCGCTCATGCACACCATCCTAGACTGATGCCTATGAGCAGCTTGCACATTGTCTTCGACAACCCCGTGATCCCTACCAACACCGGCAACGCTATCCGCACCGCCGCCGTCACGGGCGCGAGCCTGCACCTCATCGAGCCGCTCGGCTTCAACTTCGAGGACAAGCACCTCAAGCGCGCAGGCTTGGACTACCACGACCTGGCAGACCTCAAGATCCACAAAGATTTCGATGCCTGCATGGAGGCCCTGCCCGGCGCGCGCGTTTTCGCGTTCACCACCCACACTGATAAGTGGTTTACCGACGTGGAGTACCAAGAAGGCGATGTCCTCCTCTTCGGCACCGAGCCGACCGGCCTGCCGGAGGAGCATGCCTTCCACCCCCGGGTAACGGAGCGCGTGCGGATCCCAATGATGCCGGCACGACGTTCGATGAATCTCTCCAACGCGGCCTCAACTGCCGTGTATGAGGCTTGGCGCCAGCTCGGCTTCCGTGGCGCGGTCTAACAAGTCGCGGCACAATATGGGTGGACTTTCACATCGAAGGAGACACCGTGCCTAGCCTGCGCCCACTGCTTGATTCCCTCATTACCCGCGTCGAAGCTTCGTCTGCCGCCCACGCCGCGCAGATAGCGCGCGTGGATCCCGTCCACCGCCCCGGCGCGGTCAACCTCGTGCGTTATATGGAATTGCGTTCCCAGGACGCCGTCGAACTGCAGGAAGGCCTCACGGCCTTGGGTGCTACGAGCCTGAGCCACCCGGAGCCCGCGGTGCTAGAGCGCCTCCACGCCGCGCGCAATGTGCTCGACGCCTTCGACGGCCAGGCGCCGACCTACCCCGTGCAGCCCATCGCCTCGGCGTATGCAGACGCCGACGATATCCTCGACGCCAACACCGAGGCCCTCCTCGGTCCTACCCAGGAGGACACGCACGCGCGCATCATGGTGACTCTTCCCACCGAGGCTGCGGAGGATTATGAGTTGGTCCTCGGTTTCGCCCGCGCGGGTATGGAATTAGCCCGTATCAACTGCGCCCACGATGACCAGGCGGCGTGGGAGAAGATGGTGGAGCACGTCCACCGCGCCGCTCAAGAGGTGGGGCGCGAGATTCTGATTTCCTGCGATATTGCTGGCCCCAAGGTCCGCACCGGCACCATCGAGCCGGGCCCGCAGGTCATCCGCGTGCGCGGCGAGCGCACCGCAGCAGGCGAACTGCTGAGTCCGGCAACGCTCGTGCTTCACGACGCCCCCTCTACCGACCACGCCCACGGGGTGGCGGGGGAGGCGTCGCCAAGCGCGGCGCGCCCAGCGGTAGCGCTAGAGGTAGAAGGTAAGTGGCTAGCAGGGCTTCAGCCCGGCAGCGAGGTCCGCTTCACCGAAGCGCGCGGGCGCTCCCGTGTTTTCACCGTGGAGAGCACGCAAGCGGGCGTGGCCGTTCTGCACGGGGAGCGCAACTGCTACCTCGCCGAAGGGACGGTGCTCAACCACGGCGGGGAGATCACCCGGGTGCATGGGGTTCCGGCCCTCGAGCAAAAGATTCGCCTGCACCGCGGGGAGGAGTTGGTGCTCAGCACTTCGCAGGAGCCGGCGCGCATCGCGGAGGGTGAGGTGACCACTATTGGGTGTACGCTGCCGGGGGTGGTCGGTGCGCTCGAGGTGGGCGACCGGGTGATTTTCGATGACGGCGCCATCTCCGGTCGTGTCCGCGAAGTGCGGGTGAATGGTGCGGCGCGCGAGGCCGTCATCACCGTGGAGCATGCCGGGCCTACCGGCACCAACCTGGCGGCATATAAGGGAATCAATGTGCCGGATACTGACGTCCCGCTGCCCAGCCTCACCGAGGAGGACATCGAGGCGCTGCGTTTTGTGGCCACGCACTGCGATATCGCAGCGGTCTCCTTCATCCGCACGCCCTCTGATGTGTCCTTCCTCTACGACACACTCGAGGCGATTGCCGCTGAGCAGGACTCGGAAGAGATGGCACAGCGTGTGCGTGACCTGGGCATCGTGCTCAAGATTGAGACGGTTCCCGCCTATGAGCAGCTGGGAAGCGTGCTGCTGGAGGGCATGCGGCATGCCAAGTTCGGCATCATGATTGCGCGTGGTGACTTGGCTGTGGAGCTGGGATTTGAGCAGATGGTCCAGGTGCCGGGGCGCATCATGAAGGTCGCGGAGGCGGCTCATATCCCAGTCATCATGGCCACCCAAGTTCTGGAGACCCTGGCCAAGACCGGGCTTCCCTCCCGCGCGGAAATCACGGACGCTGGCTATGCGCTGCGCGCGGAGTGCGTCATGCTCAACAAAGGCCCGCACATCACGGAGGCCATCCAGATTCTGGACCGCATGTCCCGCAAGCTGGGCCAATCACGACTGAAGAATCGCCAGCGACTACGCCAGGTGAGCAGCTGGTCCACTCCAAACGCTTAATGCGCCGCGTGGTGAGGGTCACCTAAGACAAGTCGCCGAAAACTAGACACACCTACCTTTACTAAGGGTAACCTATATCGGTAGTGCTGATCGAGAAAGAGAGCCCACCGTGACGTTGCCTGAATGTCCACGACAAACCGCCGACGCTATCCCCATGGGATGCACCATCACCTTGGGGAAAGAGTGCATTTCCTGCACCTGTGACGCCGCGCTAGCGGTGCGCCTCGGCGAGCTGGGAATCCGCCCCGGCGCCACGTTGACCATGGGCCCGCGCGTCGCCGGCGGCGCGCGGGTGGTGTCGGTGGGCAGCTGCCGCTACGCCATCGATAAAGCGACACTACAAGCCATCGAGGTCTAAATCATGGCCACCACGAAACCCAGCTGTCACGGCAATCCGGGCGGCGCGGTCGCCCCTGCCGGAGCACCCATCATCGCACTCGTCGGCTCCCCGAATTCCGGCAAGTCCACGCTCTTTAATGCCCTGACCGGTGCGAAGGCGCAGACCGGCAATTGGCCGGGAACTACGGTTGAGGTCAGCCGCGGCGCCTGGAAGCTGGGTGAATCCACCGCCGATCTCATCGACTTCCCCGGCACCTACTCGCTCGACCCGCTCAGCCCCGATGAGGCGCTCACCCGCGCCATGCTCATCGATTGCCCCGCAGATGAGCGCCCCGACGCCGTCGTCGTGGTCGTCGATGCCAGCGCCGTCGCGCGCGGCCTCAACGTCGCCCTCCAGTTGGCGGAGCAGCCCTACCGCCTCATCATCGCGCTGACGAAGACCGACGTGGCGCTCAACCAGGGACAGGTCGTCGACGCCTCTGCGTTGGCCGAGGCCACCTCCATCCCGGTGGTGGAGGTTGATGGGCGTAGGAGGGAGGGCGTCGAGAAGCTGCGCGAGGTTGTAATGGAGTCTTTGGCAACTGAGCCCGTGCAGCTGCGCGAGAATGCTGGTTTGGAGGACCGCTTCGCCGAGCTCGACGCCGCCGCAAAGGCCTCGGTGAGCGAGGTCGAGCACGCCACGCCCCTCTCCCACCGCCTCGATGCGGTAGCCCTTCACCCGGTAGCCGGGCCGTTGCTGTTCTTGGCCGTGATGTGGGCGGTCTTCCAGATCACCACCACCGTGGCCGCTCCCCTGCAGGATGGCTTGGAGGCGCTGGTCTCCGGCCCGTTGAGCGACTGGGCGCGGGCGGGGCTAGAAACCATCGGCTTAGGCCACCCCCTCGTGATGGGCCTGCTTGTCGACGGCCTCATCGGCGGCGTCGGCATGGTCCTCACCTTCGCCCCACTCATGGCGCTAATGTTCTTGTGTTTGGCGGTGTTGGAGGATTCCGGCTATATGGCGCGTGCGGCGGTGGTCACGGATCGCCTTATGCGGGCCATCGGCCTGCCGGGCAAGGCGTTCATCCCCATTGTTGTGGGCTTCGGCTGCAACGTGCCAGCGATTTCGGCCACCCGTGTGCTGGGCAGCCCGCGGCATCGCATCATGACCGCGCTGCTCATCCCGTTTACCTCGTGTTCGGCGCGTTTGGTGGTCTTCGTCATGCTCTCGGCTACGTTCTTCCCGGAGCATGCCGGCAGCGTGGTGTTCATTATGTACGTCATTTCCATCGCGCTGCTCGTGCTGGTGGGGCTAGCCCTGCGCAGGACTCTGTGGCGCGCGGTTCCGGAAGAAGCACTCGTTATTGACCTGCCGACGTATCAGCTACCCACGGTGCGCTTGGCGCTCAGCGTGATGTGGACGCGCCTGAAGGGCTTCTTGCAGACGGCTGGCGGCATCATCGTGAGTACCGTGGTTGTGGTGTGGCTGCTCATGGCCATCCCGGTTGGCGCTGCGGTGCAGGATTCTTCGTGGGGTGAACCACCAGCCCCGGAGGATTCAGCCTATGGCGCGGTCGCGCACGCTATCGCCCCGGCCTTTGCACCGGCCGGCTTCGATTCTTGGTCCCTGACCGGCCCGCTGGTGACCGGTTTCGTGGCCAAGGAGGCGCTGATTTCTACATGGGCACAGACCTACGCGGTCGAGGACGTCACCGATGCCTCCGCGGAAGAGCAGTCGCACAGCGCGCTCAGCGATCACGTGCGGGCTGACTTCGAGCAGGCTTCCGGCGGTCACCCGCTCGCCGCGGTGTGGGCCTACATGCTCTTCCTGCTGGCCTATACTCCCTGCGTGGCCACGATTGCCGCGCAGCGGCGCGAGATCGGCTGGCGCTGGACGCTCTTCGGCTTCGGCGTCCAGCTGGCCACCGCGTGGGTGCTGGCCGTAGCGGCCTTCCAGGTGTTGAAGGTGTTTATCTAATGCCTGCCTCCCCCATCCAGGCGGTGCAGAAAGCGATCGAGGACGGAGTTCGCTCGCGCGTGGGCCTCGTGGCGAAGACAGGGCTGGAGCCCGGGACGGTCGATGTCATCCTGGATCACCTCACCGCCAGAGGGGTCCTCGATATGGAGCCGCTCGGCTCCTGTCCCGCAGGCGGATGCGGGTCCTGTTCGGCGGCCTCGGCGTGTGCCGGCCCTAGCAGCACCCGCGGTCCGGTACTGCTTAAGCTTCGTCGCCGGCCTTAAGCTCCTGCGACCCACGGCTCGCACCGTCGCGAGAGTTGTTACGCGGTTTGTTGCGTAGGTCTTGGTGGAGCCCTCTCTGCAGTTTGCCGTTCGGTTCATTGATCTGCTCCAGCACGGCGTCCAGGGATGGCAAGGGGCGGGAGCGCAGGCGGGCGAGGAGCTCGGAGGCGTCGGCAGGCGTGAGGTCCTGGCCAGCCATCTTGACTGGGCCCGCCACAAGGTCGAAGCGCACGGTGCGCACGCCTGCAAGGTGACCCAGCGGCCCCACCTTGAGAGTGAGCTCCTGGATGTGCGGAGTTCCAATCACCATGACGCGGCGGTTGATGCGACCGCGGTGCACGATGGTCACGGGAAGCGGGGAATCCACCAGTGTCACCGACTGCTGCTTGCGGTCGATGGGGCTGATCCACGTCGCCCGGCGCGGCGAGGTGTAGGTGGGCTGGGTGTGCCCCTCGGGTCGGGCATAATCCTCGATCTGCGTGCGGTCCAGATCGGAGATGAGCTCTAAAAGCTCCAGCGCCTGCTCGCGGGTGCCCACCGGCAGGATGCGCGTAGAACCAGATTGCTTGCCGCTGCCCTTAGCGCCGTAGCCGGCCACCGACACATTCACTTCGTACCAGCCCAAACGCCGCCACAGGAAAGGCTGGCTCACCCGCACGCCGTGAATGCGGCTGATGCGGATAGTTTGGCGGCGTCGGTCAGCAAGGCCATAGGAGACGTTGAGGGCGTTGGTGGGGGCGTCGTGAAGCGCGGTGAATTTCCAGGAAGAATCCACCAAACCCCACACACTTCCCACGTAACCCACGATGATGGGCAACAGCGCGGTCCACATGCCCGGAATGAAGAGCAAACCGCCAATAACGAGCGCGCTAATCAGCGTGGGCAGACGCAGCGCCTCGGCAGCAATCGTGCGCAGAATGGGAATTTCCGGGATCAGGGCGGTGGCTTCCTCCGCTTCTGGTGCTGGCTCACTGGTAGGACCTTTATTCGTGCGCCGCAGCAACTCCGCGCGTAATTCTTCCGCCTTCGCCTTGGACAAGTACTCAATTTTGATGACGGAAGAGGTGCCACCCGCGGTCTCCACGCGCACTGCTGCCAGCCCCAACAGGCGCGCGATGACGGATTCCACAACGTCTACCGCTTGAATGCGCTCGTAGCGCGCAGAGCGGAAAGACGTAGAGATGACCCCATGGCGCAGAGCGATTTCATCCTCGGTGAGCTTGTAGCCCAGCTTGCGCCACCAGATTCCTGACATCAGCCAAATCACCGCGCACACGAGCACGAAGCCGCCGGCACCCAGCAGAGTGCCGCGGCCGATCTCGCCCAAGTGCCCGCTCTGCAGGTAAGACAGAACATCAGAAATCATGGAGGCGTTGATGTTCACCGCAAAAATGGCGAGCAGCGCCAGAATCAGCGACCAAAAGCGCAGCAGCGGGGTGAGGCGGTGGACGCGGGTGTAGCCGTCGACGTCGACAAGCGCGCGGTCCTTCACAGCCCACTCATCCTCTCGCGGGCCTTGACGGCGAGGCGCTCGCGCAGGGCGTCGGCGTCTGCGGCAAGGAGGCCGGGAATGGTGGCGTCGCTGCTGGGCGACGCCGTGTGCAACTGCACCTTCTTCAGCCCCATCGCGCGCTCGATAGGGCCGGCGGTGACGTCGACGAATTGGATGCGGCCATAGGGCACGACGGTGAAGGTGTGCCAGATTTTGCCGCGCGTAACCAAGAGTTCGTCGGCGGTTTCCTGCCAGCCTAAGTTCCTGACTTGGGCGGGGATGAGCCAGAGTTCGTAGAGCGCCCACACGATGAGCGCGCCGGCGACCCAATAGAGCCAATCCCACCAGAAATACGCCGCCCCGGCCGCCAGGGCAGCAAGAATGACGTCCCAACTCAAACGCGAAATGTAGCGGGCTTTAGTGAGTGACGGGGATACGGAATTCATGCCGCAACTTTAACACGAACCCTTGACAAGTCGTTGGGTTTATACAACACTGTGGTGCATGTCCCCAAAGAAAAAGCCAACCCGCCCACTATTTAACCGGGTCCGCGTGCTCCGCGTTGAACGGGACATGACGCGTGCACAGCTTGCCGACGCCATCGGGGTCAACCCCCAAACCATTGGCGCCCTCGAGCGCGGTGACCACTCCCCCAGCCTGGATCTTGCTTTCAACATCTGCGAGGTCTTCGACTTACCCGTGGAAGCCGTGTTCTCCCGGACCGAATTCACTCCTATGTCCTCCGAAATCTACCGAAAGGGATAAGCCACACATGTCCGCCTCTATTCCCGATTCCGTCAAGGCCCGCAAGCGCTACACCACCCTGGCTGAGCTCTCCACCCTCCTCATCTGCCTTCCCTTCCCCTGCAGTTCTGGGACCTGTTCACCTCACTGATGGTGGCCGCCCTCGGAACGCTACTAACCGCACTGCTGACCGCCCGCCTCCGCAGAACGATTGGCGCCGCTGACCTTCCCACGACGGAACTCGATGAGTACCAAATGCAGCAGCACGTCGAAGCGCGTGACGACGGCCTCAAGTTCTCCCTCGCCGCACTTGTCATTCTGCTGCTGCTCACCGGCATCATTAGTTGGGGTGCGCGAACCATGCCCATCATGGATGGCGTGTTCGTATCCCTGCTCTACTTCAAGCTCATCCTGCTCTTGCTGGTGTGGCTACCCTTCTCCGTGGCGCGTTCCCTCGCTGGAAAGATGAACCGCGACAAGCTCATCTCCAAGGAGTAAACCGCTTAGCGGAAATCCCGCGAGCCGCGCGAGAGCGCCTCGCCAAAGGCCAGCGGCTCTAGCTGGTCCGCGGCAACGGTGACCGCACCGGAAGCATTCTGCACGATGCCACGCACGATGAGCGCGGGCGCCGTCCGAGCCGTCACCTTATCCCGGGCCCACAGGCCGGGCGAGACCATCACGTTCATCAGCCCGGTCTCATCCTCCAACCCAAAGAAGACCACCCCGCCCGCCGTCTGCGGGCGCTGGCGGTGCGTGACCACCCCGGCGATACGCACGCGGGTGCCATCCTCCACGGCCGGTAGATCCGCCGCCGACAGAATTCCACGGGCCTGCAATTGCCCGCGGATCTGCTCCATCGGCTGCTGGTTGTGGGTCACGCCGGTGCTTGCCACGTCCGCCGCCATGAGCTCAAAGGCACTCATCCCCGGCAAAGACGGCGCCTCGATAGCAGACAGACCCGGCAGCATCCCCGCCCGTTCTGTTGCGGCCACGCCCGCCTGCCACAGTGCTTGGCGGCGGTCCACCCCAAAGACATCCAAGGCCCCCGCCACCGCGAGGGCCTCCACGTGATCGACGGTGAGATCGGCGCGGCGGGAGAGATCGGGGACGTCGGCAAACGGCGCGGCCGCCTCAATGCGGTCAGCGGCTTTATTACCCAAGCCTTTGATGAGGTTAAGGCCCAGGCGAATGCGTACCTCACCGTCCGTGCCCACCACCACGCGCGCTTCGCGACCCGACTCGTTGACGCTGACCGGCAGCACCTCCACGCCGTGGCGGCGCGCATCCTGAATGAGGGACTGCGGCGAGTAGAAACCCATTGGCTGCGCGCGCAACAGGCCCACACAAAACTGCGCCGGATAATAGCGCTTAAACCACGCCGAAAAGTACACCAAGGAGGCAAAAGACTGCGAGTGAGACTCCGGGAAGCCATAGGCGGCGAAGGCCACGATCTTGGCCCACAGCTTGTCCGCGATTTCCCCGGTAATCCCGTTGGTTTCCTCCAAGCCCTCATAGAAGCGCTGCTTGAGCGCTGCCATCTTGGCCGGCGAGCGTTTCGAGCCCATCGCGCGCCGCAGGTCATCCGCCTCCGCACCGCTGAACCCGGCGGCATCGACTGCAATCTGCATGAGCTGTTCCTGAAAGAGCGGAATTCCCAGTGTCTTGCCCAGGGACTTCTCTAGCACCGGGTGGTCATAGGTGACCGGCTCCTTACCATCGCGGCGGCGCAGATAAGGGTGCACCGACCCGCCCTGGATGGGGCCCGGCCGAATGAGCGCGACCTCCACTACAAGGTCGAAGAAGACCCGCGGCTTGAGCCTCGGCAGCGTGCTCAGCTGCGCTCGCGATTCCACCTGGAACACGCCCACCGCATCCGCGCGGCAGAGCATGTCATAGACTTCCACGTCAGCCAGATCCAACTCCCACAGGTTGACCACCCGGCCAGTACTCTCCTCCACCAAGTCCATCATGTGGTGCAGAGCTTCGAGCATGCCCAGGCCCAGCAGGTCGAACTTCACCAGCCCAGCTGCGGCGCAATCATCCTTATCCCATTGCAGCACCGAGCGGTTTTCCATGCGCGCCCATTCCACGGGCACGACATCCGCAATCGGCCGGTCGCACAACACCATGCCGCCGGAGTGAATCCCCAGGTGGCGCGGCTGGCCCAGAAATTGCTCAGCCAGGGATTCAACATCCGAAGGCGCGGGCGCCACGCCCTTCGACCACGCATCGGCCGAGCCTTGCGGGTAGCCCAACGCCCGGGCGGCATCCCGCAACGCGCCCTTGCGGCGATAGGTAATCACGTTCGCCACCTGCGCCGCCCTCTCGCGGCCGTGCTTGGCATAGACGTACTGGATAACCTCCTCGCGCCGCCCGGATTCAATATCAATGTCAATATCCGGCGGACCATCGCGGTCCGGGGAAAGGAAACGCTCAAAGAGCAGGCCTGCGGAAATCGGCTCCGCATTCGTAATCCCCAGCGCGAAACACACCGCCGAATTCGCTGCCGACCCGCGCCCCTGACACAGGATGTTTTCCCGTTTACAAAAGTCCACCAGATCACACACGATGAGGAAGTAGCCGGGAAATCCCAGCTGCTTGACCACACCCAGCTCATAGCGCATCTGCTCCCACGCCCTGCGCCGAATCTCCTCAGGGCGCGTGGCATAGCGAACTGCCGCGCGCTCGAAGGTGAGGTGCTCCAGCCAGGACATCTCGGTATGCCCTTCCGGCACGTCGAAGTCAGGCAGGTTCGGGGCCAGCGCCTCCCAGGTAAAACTGCATTCTTCGAGGACGCGAACGGTTTCCGCAATCAGCTCGGGGCGCTCAGGCAGCAGGCACGCCATCTGTTCCCCGGAGCGCAGCCAGGACGAGCCCATGGGGTGGGAGTTGGGGGAGGCGTCGGCAAGCGCGAGGCGTCTAGACAGGGCTTGTTTGGCCCCGGCCAGGCGCGCGCGATCCCGCGTGGCGGCAGCCGGGTGGGCAGTAGCGATGGCGCGTGGAACCGGCAAGGAATCCAGCAGTAGGTGGTGGTCCGCGTCCTCTGGGAGCTGGGTACATGCGTACTCCAAAACCATGCTGTCTATTTTTATTCCATCGACCAGATGATCGAAATGCTCCGACCACTCCCAGCCCACCAGAAAGAGGCACTCATCCTGCAGCAGCGCACCAATCTCCGGCAGTGAAGGATAGGACACGACCCCCTTCTCCCCCGCCTCCATGCGGGCGCGGGCAATGAGCCGGGATAGACGCCGATACCCCTCCGGTGTGCGCGCCAGGACAGTCAGCGGGGCCGGGTCGAGGCTAAGCTCCGCACCAAAGACCGCGGGCAGACCCACCTTGGCGGCAGCCTCCGCAAACTTCATAAGGCCATAGAATCCATCCCGATCTACCAGCGCAATCCCCCGCAAGCCCAGCTCGACGGCGCGCGCCACGAGCCCCTCCGGCTCGGAGGCGCCATGCAGAAAGCTATAGGAACTTACCGCGTGCAGCTCCGCGAAAGGCACGGAAGAATGCCCTACTTTCGGCACGTCCGTGGCCTGCGGCAGATGATCCACCGAGACCGGGACGGGGCCCGGGCGACCAGAGAGGATCCTCTCCACCCGGGACCACGGCAGCGTCTTACCCCCATTAAACCTCATAGCCTCACACAGTAGATTCGAACACAGGTTCCCGTCAAGGTTGCCGTTGAACAATTCCCTGAATAGACAAAGCGGTTCAATCGTTGCTAGTTTTTCCTGCAGTGCAAACTCCTGCGGTGACACGACTTGCCGCACAAACCAAGAAGGGACACTAGAACCCACCATGAGCATCCGTCGCGTACTTGCCGCCACCTCGGCAGCCGTCATCGCTGCAACCGGCCTGGTTGCTTGCTCCTCCGATTCCTCGGACTCCGCTGAGTCCAAGGATTCCGGCGAGGCCATTACCAAGGACTCCACCATCACCATCGGCACCACTGACGCCAACATGGAAGAGTGGGCCGTATTCCAGGACCTGGCCAAAGAAGCCGGTTTCGACGTCAAGTTGGAGAACTTCGCCGACTACAACACCCCGAACCAGGCTCTGGACCAGGGCAAGCTGACGACGAACAAGTTCCAGCACCTGAAGTTCCTGGCTGAGTACAACAAGGGCAACGGCACCGACCTGGTCCCGCTGGCCGCCACCGAGATCTACCCGCTGGCCATCTACTGGAAGGACCACAAGGACCTCGCTGACATCGAGGGCCAGGAAGTCGCCATTCCGAACGACTCCACCAACCAGGGCCGCGCCATCGGCCTGCTGGTTCAGGAAGGCCTGGTCACTCTCAAGGAAGGTAGCCCGCTGACCCCCACCCCGCTGGACATCGATGAAAAGAAGTCCAAGGTCAAGGTCACCCCGGTGGATGCCGCCCAGACCCCGGCCGCGTATGGCGAGGGCAAGCCGGCTGTCATCAACAACTCCTTCCTCGAGCGCGCTGGCATTGACCCGCAGTCTGCCGTCGCTCAGGATGACCCGGACTCCACCGAGGCTGAGCCTTACATCAACGTCTGGGCCGTGCGCGCCGACGACGCCGATAACGAAACCCTCCACGAACTGGCTGAGCTGTGGAAGGACCAGAAGGTCACCGACGCCGTTCTGAAGTCCTCCGGCGACACCGCCGTGGCCGTCGACCGCTCCCAGGAGGAGCTCCAGGAGATCCTGGACCGCCTCGAAGAGCAGGTCTAAACAAACCCACCACCGACTAGTAAAGGACGAATCATGCGCATCCGCCGTCTCGTAGCAGCCGCCGCTAGCCTGCTTGCTACTACCAGCTTGGTCGCCTGCTCGTCTGCAAGCTCCGATTTCGCCGCCGGCACCGCCGAAGATCCCATCATCGTCGGCACCACCGACGCCGAACTTCCGGAGTGGGGCGTGCTCAAGGAACTCGCTGCCGAGGAAGGCATCGAAATCGAGATGAAGAGCTTCACCGACTACGCCACCCCCAACCAGTCCCTGGCAGAGGGCAGCACGGATACCAACAAGTTTCAGCACTTAAAGTTCCTCGCTGAGTACAACGTGGGCAACGGCACGAACCTCGTTCCGGTGGCCTCCACGCAGGTCTACCCCATGCCGCTGTTCTGGAAGGGCCACGACAGCATCGACGGCATCGAGGGCCAGGACATCGCCATTCCCAATGACGCTACCAACCAGGGCCGCGCCATCAACCTGCTGGCCGCCAACGGTTTGCTGGTGCTCAAGGAAGAGGGCAAGCTCACCCCGGACCCCGCCGACATCGACGAGGCCGCATCCAAGGTGAGTGTCACCCCGGTCGATGCTTCCCAGACCCCGTCCGCCTTCGGCGAAGGCAAGCCCGCCATCATCACCAACTCCTTCTTCAAGCGTGCGGGTATCAACCCGGCCGACGCCGTGCTTTACGACGACCCGGAAAACCCCAACGCCGACCCGAAGATCCTGTTCGACCCCTACGTCAACGTGTGGGCTGTGCAGGAAAAGGACAAGGACAACGAGAAGGTCAAGAAGCTGGCCGAGCTCTACCTCTCCGACGAGGTGAAGGCCGCAGTGCAAGACACCACGGGTGGAACCACTATCTTTGTGGATAAACCGCAGGCAGAGCTTCAGGAGATTCTGGAGCGGCTGGAAGAAGAAGCCTCCTCTAGCTAAGCAAATCTCCCCCTCCCCCGCGCTCACGCTGGTTTGCGTGACCCGGGGGATTTTGCCCGTTACTCCCTCCTCGCTCACCACACGGACACGTACAAAGGAAAACCACGTGACTGAACAACAAGGCGCCCACCGGGGCACCCGGATTGAATTCCGCAATATCACCAAAGTCTTTAAAAACAAGAAAACCACCACGAAAGCGCTTGATGATGTCTCTTTGACCGTCGAGCCCGGTGAGATCATCGGCATCATCGGCTTCTCCGGTGCCGGCAAGTCCACGCTGGTGCGCATGATCAACGGACTGGATAAGCCAACCTCGGGGCAGCTGCTTCTCGACGGCACCGATGTCGTCCCCCTGCCCGAATCCAAGTTGCGGGGCATTCGCCGCAACATCGGCATGATCTTCCAGCAGTTCAACCTCATGTCCTCGCGCACCGCGGCGGGCAATATTGAGTACCCGCTGAAGCTGCAGGGCGTCGACAAGCAGGAGCGTCAACAGCGCGTCCAGGAGCTGCTAGAATTCGTCGGCCTGGCGGACAAGGGCGATAACTACCCAGAGCAGCTCTCCGGTGGCCAGAAGCAGCGCGTCGGCATCGCCCGTGCCCTGGCTAATAACCCTTCCCTGCTGCTGGCGGATGAAGCCACCTCGGCGCTCGACCCCACCACCACCCACGAGGTGCTCGACCTGCTGCGCAAGGTCAACCGCGACCTCGGCATCACCATCGTGGTCATCACCCACGAGATGGACGTCGTGCGCTCCATCGCCGACAAGGTAGCCGTCATGGAAAACGGCCACGTCATCGAGGCCGGCAGCGTCTATGAGGTCTTTTCCAATCCGCAGACCAAGGTGGCGGAGAAGTTCGTGGCCACCTCGCTGCGCAATACCCCGGACGTCGTTGAGGCCGATGACCTGCTGGCCCACGAGGGCCGCCTGTTCACCATCAACCTGACGGAAAAGTCGGGCTTCTTCGACGCCGCCGGCAAGCTCGCGGACAAGGGCGTGTCCATTGCCGTGGTCCACGGTGGCATCACCACCTTGCAGAAGCACTCCTTTGGCAAGATCACCGTGCGCCTCAACGGGCCGGAAGCGGCCATTGAAGATTTCTACGCACACATGCAACGCACCACCGATATTGAGGAGATCCAACGATGAACGTCACCTACCTCGCGCAGGCCAATTGGGATCGACTGGGCGGCACGCTTGTCGACGCCATCAAGGACACCCTCATCATGGTCGCCACCACCCTGGTGGTCGCCGGCATCATCGGTCTCGTGCTGGGCATCCTGCTCTACACCACGCGCCCAGGCGGCATCCTGCAGAACAAGCCTATCCACTTCGTCATCAATATCCTGGTGAACTTTATTCGCCCGATTCCGTTCATTATCTTGCTGGCCTTTGTGCAGCCGCTGACGGTGGCGGTGCTGGGCAGCTCCATCGGCCGCGAACCGGCCACGTTCGTCATGGTTATCGCGGCTACCTTCGCGGTGGCGCGCATCGTCGAGCAGAACCTCGTGGCGCTGGATCCGGGCGTGATTGAAGCAGCCCGCGCGATGGGTGCTTCGCCGTGGAAGATCATCACCACGGTCATCATTCCGGAGGCACTGGGCCCGTTGGTGCTGGGCTACACCTTCCTGTTCATCGGCATCGTCGATATGTCTGCGATGGCGGGCTACGTCGGCGGCGGTGGCTTGGGTGACTTCGCCATTGTCTACGGCTACCGCGCCTTCGAGTGGGAGGTCACCGTGGTGGCCACCCTCATCATCATTGTGCTGGTCCAGGCAGCTCAGTTCTTCGGCAACTGGCTCTCGGCCAAGATTATGCGCCGCTAGCCGCGTCGCGCCTGCGCATGGCTCGGCGCGGTTTAGAGTGCCACGCCCGTACTCTAAGCGCCGCGTTCGTATCTTATGCGCCGCGTCCTTATCCTACGTGCCGCGTCGCAAGACGCGGCGCGCGGCAAAGTAGGAAGAGGTCTTCGGCTCGTCTCCACAGGAAGAGACGACGCCGGAGGCCTCTTTTTCTTCGAGCTCTACGTCCCATGCGCGGCCATCGTGGTGGCGCACAACGACGCTATTCTTCGCGGCGGGGGTTTCCGCCGCGTCGACGGTGAGGTCGCCGTAGTGGAGGGACTCGGAGGCGTCGAGAAGCTGGCGTGCTACTGCAAGCTCCGCTACCTGGCCTTGGGGAGTGTGAAGACCGGAACCACGGTTGGCGGGGTAGAAATACTCGCCGTGCAGAGCCTTGCCCACGAGCTCGCGGCCAGCGTCCACGTTGAGGCGGCCGAAAGAATATCCCCACGGCATCAGGAGCACCGACGGTGCGAAACGGTGTCCCTTGGTGTGGGAGGTTTCCCACACGGTCTCCTCAAATTCGCACGCCAGGGAAGCAGCAAGCGGGCGGCCCTTGATAGCGCAGCAGGCATCACGCTTGGCGTGGGTACACACGAGCACCAGCGGCAGGCACGTGCCAGTGGGATGCTCCAGATCCAGATCGAGGATGTCCTCCGGGCTGTTGAGGACGTAATCCTGTACCAACCCCTCGCGTGCCCACACGACGAAACAGCGGAAGTGACCCGTCCCCCGCTCATGCCCGGCACGCCCAGGGCGGCGAATGAGTTGCAGGCCCGCCACGCCTTTGAGCTTGGCCTTGAGCTTCGCAGTCAAGCCGGGGCCAAAGGTACGCCCGTCAAGCACGTCACGAGACCAGGCCGTGGGCCACTCAAAGAGGACGTACACAGATTCTTGTTTTGCGGTACCGGCCAGGGGCTCGACCTGGACGTCGGAGCAGAAGGTCATGACGCCATCTTAACTGGCATCACTTTCTTCACAACAATGTGGTTACGATGCTTAGCTCGATGCATATAATTCCCCGTAGTGCCACTACGCTCGAAGTCATGCCGAAACATAACCTCTTGCGCACAGCCGCCCCAGTGGCCGCACTCGTTGTCTCGGGTGCACTCGCGCTTCAGGGATGCGCTCCGTCTTCCGCTCCGGACGGCAGCTCCGACGGCCCCACGAAGACTCTCGACGCCACCCTGTCCGGCGCCTCCACCTCCACGGCTACCGTTACTCCCACTGCCCCCTCCCCCGCCGCACCGGCTGGGCTGACCCCGCTGGGCGACGCCAACATGGAGATGAAAACCCTCCGCCCACCGGCCCCCTCGGAACTGGTGGTGACCGATGTCCGCGTGGGCAAGCATGAAGGTTTTGACCGCGTGGTCTTCGAGTTTGTCGGGGACGGTTCACCGGGCTGGTTCATCGATTACACCGATTCCCCCGCCCAGCAGGGCTCCGGCAACCCGATTGCTTACAACGGTTCCACCGCGCTCGACGTCAGCATCGACGGCACCGCCTACCCTTTCCAACTTGATATGGAAGACCCGAATATCGGTACCGTGAAGGGCGCCGGCGGGCTGGTGACCCAGGTGGTCAGCAGCGGCACCTTCGAGGCCCGCTCGCAGTTTGTCATCGGGCTTGATGGGCGCCACCCATACTCGGTTCAGGTGCTCAAGGCACCGACGCGCCTGGTTATCGACATTCTGAACTAAACAGTTCAGGCATAGGTTGCCTCCACCGACCAGCGTCCGCCTGCCCACACGAGGAGCCAGGCGCGCTGGCCTTTCTCGTTTTCCCCGACGACTTGCAGGCGCGCGCAGCGCTGCGCCGCACCTGCTTCCCACCACTCAGAGTCCACGGGCCACGGGCCAGCCCAACCGGTCACCCGGTAGCGGTGGCGCCCCCACCCCAGGCCCGCCGGCTCCCCGGAGAGGAGGGCCTCGGCGGTGACGATGATGTCTTTCGATGAGGCGTCGATAAGCCGGATCCGCGCGGCCGGGTGCGCCAGGCTTGCCGGGAGCGGCGCGGGGATGCGCCCGGGCCAGGTGCCCTCCGGCTGCGGGTCACGCTGTTCGCCGTAGGGGACGTACTCGATGCGCTCGGCCACCCCACGCCCGCCCGCCGGGCGGGGCTGCAGCACGCGATCTACCCCCAGCTGGGATTGCACCCGCGCGATGACGCGCTTGGCCTGCTCCGCGGATTCGCCCGCGCCCCACAGGAGCCCATCCCCCGGCGGGGTAACCTCCACCGGCTCCAACGCCAGCTTGACGATGCCCCCTCCCTCACCCGGCGCACTACCCGCCCGCGCAGCACTCAACCAACCATCGAGCTGCCAGCGCACGCGGTCCGCTGTAGCGGCCTCGCTGAGCGCTTCCTGGATACGCCAGATCCGCTCCAGGCGCTCGCCCCCCTCGAACTCCGCGGCAACGCACAGCCGCAGGCACACCACGCCGGCCTCATCGAGTAGCACGTGCAGGCGCGCCGCGAGCTGACGCGCGGCAAAGGCCGCAGCATCCACGCGCTCCAAGGGTTCTTCGAAGCCCTGCTCCACGCCTAAGTCGGGGCGCACAAGCTCCGGCGCCACGCGCCGATCCGGTGCCGCCGCAGCCACCGCGTGGCATCGCCGTCCAGCCTCGCCGAAACGGGTGGTGACTTGGCGCAGCGACAAGCTCGCCAACTCCCCTAACGTGCGCACGCCCAGCTGCTCTAAGGCATGCACCACGTCCGCCGTGCATCCCAGCGCCACCTCCGCGGCCAATACCCCCACCGGCTGCTGAGCCAGAAAGCTACGCGAGCCGCCTGCCGGGACTACCGCGCCCAGGTTGTGGTGGCGCGCGGCAATCAGCGCGGTGGCGATCTCATCAGCGACGCCGACGGTGGCGTCGAGGTGGGATCTGGCGGTGGCGTCGACAAGCATCTCCACTGCTTTCTCCTCGCTGCCGTGGAAACGCCCGGCCGCGCCCGCATCCACGATGACCAGGCCCGGACGCAGCACCTCCACCGAGGAGGCCACCGCGTCCAGCCCCGCGGCAATCTCCGCGAAGACCACGCCGTCTCGGTCCGGGTTGGCCTCCTCCACGCGCAGCTCCGGTAGGAGAGCTTGGGCCTGGCGCACGCGCATTCCGCGGCGCACCCCCGCCCGGCGCGCCGCCGCGTTGCACACCGCCACGCGGTGCTGGGCAGCGATAGCGCATGCTGCCCTGTCTGCGTCCTGCAGCGCCTGGATAGGCCAATCCGGGAACCACAGCGCCGCGACCCTCACACGACCTCCAGGCGCGGGCGAGTGTCCGGCCGCTGCCCACATGTGAGCACTCCACGGCGCGGGCGCATGCTTGCCGACGCCACCCGCACCCCTATATCAACCCCCCGAATCCGCCCGCTGCCCCGGCCCACGCCATGCACAGCGATAACTTCCGCGCCTATCTCCACGGCTGTGCCCGGCAGCCGGGTTCCCACGGTAAGCAGGGCCGCCTGCCCAGCCCGCACTTTTGCCAGCACGGGGCGCGCCCGCGTGGGGCTCAGCACGCCTGTGCCTTTGTGCACGACTAGATCCAGCCCCTCGCACAGCACGCCGGTCACCGCCCAGGGCTCTACGCCTGGATCGGGCACCGTGATAACCCGGGAGACATCACCCTCCTCGGCCACTTGTGCGAGTAGGAGATCGGGCCAACCCACCACCCCGACGTGTCCGCCTGCCGCGCTAACATGGGATATCAGCTCCACCACGAGCGCAGCACATTCCGCACAGGCGGTTGCCTGCTTGCGGGGCAGACCACCACCCGGGAGCAGCTCAGATAGCTTTTCAGGGACTCCGAGGAGCTCCGCCTCCGGCTGCACCTGCGCAGAATCATCCGAGGTTTCCAGGCGTTGAATCTGGGCGCGCAGAACCGCAATCTGGTCAGCCCGGGAGCCACCCGCTACACGAACACCTGTTTGATTCATGGCTCCTATTATGAACCTCTCTCCGGACGCGCGCAATTGCGCTGGTAGCGTTAGGCGCCATGAATCCCCTCCGCGCGCACACCACCCCTATCCCCACTCCGCCGTGGGTACGCCTCGGTGCCTCGCTGCTAGCTGGCGCTGCCGTGGCGGCAGGTAGCAGCCGCATCCACTTCGGCCTCGCGCTAGGACTCAGCCTGCTCTTCCTCATCGCCGCCTGCGCGCTCGTATTCCTGCACCCCTACCGTGCTGATCTGCGCGATTATGCCCAGCGCCACAACGTCACCATGCTGCCCAACGCCGCACAGCTCATCCCGCTTATGGCGCTGTGGCTGATGGTCATGTTCTCCCCGCTCCTCGCGCTTCCTGCCTGGGGCAGCGCGCTGGTGTGGGCGCTCGTTTCAGGCGCGGCCTTCCTGCTCTTCCCCCACGTTGACGGCTCCCGCAAGCTCGCCTACGCGCCCCCTGCCTAACCCCGCCGGACTAACTGCGTGAGCGGCGACCACCTCCACCGGCCCCCGATCCTGGTTTGTGCGGGGCTGTCTGCGCCAGCGCCTTTGCCAACCCGCCTCGGCCGGGCGTCTAAGCCAGGTCGCGCGAGGTGGCCCAGCGCGTGAGCTGATGGCGGTTGGACTGCTGCGTCTTGCGCAAAATATTGGAGGCGTGCGTTTCCACCGTCTTCACCGAAATGAACAGCTGCTTGCCAATCTCGCGGTACGTATAGCCGCGCGCAAGCAGCCGCAAGACCTCCAGCTCGCGCCGCGTGAGGGCATCCACCGCTGGGTCGTGCCCCTCCTCCGACTCCGGGGCGGGCGAACCAGAGGCAAAAGCGTCAAGGACAAAACCCGCCAGGCGCGGCGAGAAATACGCATCCCCGCTGTGCACCTGCACCACCGCCTCGGCCAGGTCCGGGCCGGAAATATTCTTCGTCACATACCCGCGCGCGCCCGCCCGGATCAGCGCAATCACATCCTCCGCCGCATCCGACACGCTCAGCGCCAAAAACACCGGACGCGACGGCTGATGTGCCGTCCCATTAATAACGGCGAGGCCGCCGCCGTCGGGCATGTGGACATCGAGAAGCACCACGTCCGGCGAGGTTCGCGCAATGCCCTCCAGCGCCTCCGCGACAGTGCCAGCATCACCCACGATCTCAATCTCCGGGGCCACCGCCAGCTCTGCGCGCACACCCGCGCGGAAGACGGAGTGATCATCAACCAAAAAGACCTTCACCATGCTCATAACGCTACCTCCAGCTCCACCTCGGTGCCCTCCCCCGGGGTCGAAGAAATCCGCACGCACCCACCTGATCCCTCTACGCGCGCGCGAATACTGTCACGAATCCCGTGCCTATCAGCGGGAATATCCTCCACATCGAAACCCACCCCGCGATCGCGCACAAAGATACTCAGCTCGCCCGCCAACAACTCCGCGTAGACATCCACCACGTCCACGCTTGCGTGCTTGCCGGCATTCACCATGGCCTCGCGCGCTGCCTGGATAAGCAGCTTCGCGGATTCCGTTAGCTCCGCGTCTTCGCCCACCGTCACCGCGGATACCCGCATATCAAAGAGATCCTCCACTTCCCCGCACGCCGCTTCGAGGGCACCAAAGCAGGTGGTGGGGGCCGCAGAGGGGGCGTCGAAAAGCCAGGCGCGCAGCTCCCTTTCCTGGGCGCGCGCCAAACGCGTCACCTCACGCGAATCCCCCGCCCTCTTCTGAATCAGCGCCAGCGTCTGCAGCACCGAATCGTGCAGGCGGGCGGCAATCTCGGCGCGCTCCTCCGAAACCGCCTTCGCCGCCTGCTCCTGCGACAGCGAACGCCAGAGCTTCAGCACCAGCGGCACCACCAGCGCACCAAAGCCCACCAGCGTCAGTGCCGTGGCCAGGATCGCCGAACCCGATCCGCTCTCCCACGTCACCGCCGCCACCACGACGCCACCGATGACCAGAACGGCACCCGCCGCCACGGCAACCAGGCCCACCGGCGTGTTCAGGCCGCGGTCATAGGCCAACCACGCCAACACCGCGCCGATGGCCACCACCGCCAACGGCACCGCCGCGCTTAACGACGCCCCCGATACCCCCAACACGCCCACCGCGCTACCCGCCAGCGCCAAGAGCACCAGCACGAGGGAGAGGGGGCTGCGGCGGGCGGAGGGGGCGTCGTCAAGCGCGGGCGTGAAAATCCACAGACCGGCATAGGCCATCGCCCCCACCCCGCCCAGCAGGGTCAACGCGGTCAAAGCGATGCGCACGGAGAGCGCCGAAACCCCCAGATTCTGCGCCAGCCCCGCCGCCACGCCGGCGACCACGCGGCCAGACTGGGGGCGCGACATCACGGGATAGGGTGCCGCATTCTCGGCGGGGACATAGGGCGAAGTCATACTAGCCATAGTCCCACGCCCCACCCTCGGGCACATCAGGGACAACCCTGAGGCCGAAAAATCAGGGCGATTACCGATACCGCAACGAGGCCCCGCACGGCACCATAAAAGCATGACGAAGAACAGCACGCTCAACCAGATGTGGACGACCCGCCCCGTCCGCCTTCCCAAGAAACAGGGCGGTGACGCGCACCTCGCTGGTGTCTGCGAAGGCATCGCGGTGCGCTATCAGCTCGACCCCACGATCGTGCGCGTGGTCTTCGTGGTCGCGTCACTCGCCTTCGGCGGTGGCATCGCCGCCTACCTCGCCGCGTGGGCGCTCATGCCGCGCTTTGGCTCGCCCTACTGCCCGCTCGATGCGGCCTTGGGCAAGGATGGTGTCAAGGAGGAACAAGAGCTCGGCTGGATTCTGATTGTCGGTGTTCTTCTTACTTTTAGCTCCGGCCCACTGTTCCTCAGCGGACAATTCCTCGCCGGACTTCCGCCCGCTGTGTTGACCTTCGGACTGTTGGCGCTGGCGTGGTACGCCCTTCACCAACGCGAACCGCTACCGCCCAGCGGGCTATTGGCCGCCGAGCAGCCGGTGCGCGAGGAACCTGTCAACCTCAACCCTTATACCCCGGCAGACGGCCACCCCTTCCCGCCAGGGCGTAGGACTCCGCCGTCTTGGGATCCACTCGGCGTGGTTCCCGATGCCTGGGACCTGCCGGAGCCGGGCCCGCGGGAGGAACCGACAAAGAAGCGCGGTTCGCAGTGGGTCGAGGGCGCGATTGCCCTCGGCGCTGTGGGAGCGGCCCTGACGATTGCCTTCCTTGGAGTCACCTTCGTCGCCGAGGCCGACGAGGAGTCCGGTTTCAGCTTCCGCTTTAACGCCGGTGAACAGCACTTTGCCCCCACCCATGAAGAGGAGCTTAAGGAATACTACGACCTGGGCATCGGCGAATCGACGGTAGACTTCAGCCAGCTCCACGGCCTGAAAGACGAGCACGATGTCACCGTCGACGCCGGCATCGGTGCCGTCGAGGTCATCCTCCCGAAGGACATCCCTGTCTCGCTGACCTGCGATGACGGCCTGGGTGAGAGTAACTGCACCGAACGTCAGGACCCTGATGCACTGTTGAAGATTCACATCGACGCAGGTATCGGCGAGCTTACCGTCACCGGCTAAACTGGCCCACCATGATTCACTTCGGCAACGACTACCACCGCTCCGCTCACCCCCGCGTCCTTGATGCCATCGCGGGGGCAGGCGGGGCTTATGCCGGCTACGGCACCGACGAGCTTTGCAACACGGCCGCTGCGCGCATCCGCGCTGCCTGCCAGGCACCGAACGCCGAGGTGCATTTCATGGTCGGTGGCACGCAGGCCAACGCCACCATCATCGCCCACCGGCTGCGCCCCTGGGAAGGTGTTATTGCGGCGGATAGCGGGCACATCGCCACCCATGAGACGGGTGCTATCGAGCACACCGGGCACAAGGTCATCACGCTGCCAAACCAGCTGGGAAAGATCACCGCCGCACAGGTCCGCGCGTGCATGGATGAGTACCGCGCCTCCGGGGTGGAAGAGCACATGCCGGAGCCGGCGCTGGTCTATATCACCCAACCCACTGAGTTTGGCACCGCCTACTCCCGCGCCGAACTCGTGGCCCTGCGCGCGGTCTGCGATGAGTACGGGTTGGGCCTGTTTGTCGACGGCGCCCGCCTCGGCTACGGTCTGTCCGCTTCAGATATCACCCTGCCGGACCTGGCCGCGCTTGTCGACGTCTTCACCATCGGCGGCACCAAATGCGGCGCCCTCTTCGGCGAGGCCATCGTCTTCCCCGCGGGTGCGCCGCGCTTTCGCAATGCCATGAAACAAAACGGTGGCCTGCTGGCTAAGGGCTGGTTGCTCGGCGCGCAATTCGCTGCCCTCTTCAGCGCCCCACCTAATGCCCCCACCGACGCGTTAACTGGAGCAAACGCAACCTGCACTCGCGCTCAAGCAGCCACCCCGGGCAATGAGGTAAACAGCGCGGCAGCAACCACCCTCTACGAACAGATCTGCGCCCGCGCCAACGCCCAGGCCCAGCGCATCGCCGAGGCATTCCGCGCCGCAGGCATCGACATGCTCTTTGACTCCCCCACCAATCAGCAGTTCGCTCTGCTAACCCGCGAGCAGGAAGACAAACTCTCGCAGGACTTCGTGTGCCAGTTCTTCGAAGAACACGAAGGCCTGCGGGTGGTGCGTTTTTGTACGGCGTGGTCGACGGAAGAGGGGGACGTCGATAAGCTCTGCGCTGCGATTTCTGCGCTCAAGTAGCGTGGTTCCCCGGCCTGGTTTAGGCTGTGGGCTATGCAACTGGGGGGTTACATTCAAGCACTAGCGCGCGGGCTGGACGTCGTCGAGCAATGCGCCGGTGTTACGCGCGCGCAGCTGGTTCAGATGGGTGCGCGACCAGATTTCGCGGAGAAGCTGCTGAATCTGCACGCGGTGTATTTCGGGGACACGATGTTCCGCTCCCGGCAGCGCAAGGCACGCCGTACGGGCCACGACGTGTTCACGCTCCTTGAGATTGAGCGCTACTGTTCCAAGCTTAAAGCCCGCAGGGCCTGGGAGCTGCGCCAACTACTGGCTGCTACCCCGCGGGAGAAAATCCCCATGGTGGCGAAGGCCAAGCTCAAAGAATGGCGTCCGCCGAAGGACCCTGCACCGGGCGTGCGGGTGACGCGGCGCGCGGGCCGCAACCACACGCTGAGCATTACGGATTCCTCGCTCAATATTTCCAAGCTGTTGGCCGTGCTCAAGTCCACGGATCGGGATTTGCTCACCGCAGCGCATACCGTGTTCCGCGGCGGCGGTGGTTCCGGCCAGACGCTGCAGTCGAACGTCATCGTGCGCTTGGATGAGCTGGACCGCATCGTCGACGGTGACGGTGAGGAGATTGAGCTGCAGCTGACTAATGGCGCGACGATGACGGGTGCGGAGTTCGTGCGCGAAAAGCTTGCCGACGTCGGCCTCATCACCCTCGTCCATCCCCATCACGGCCCCGTGAACCTCTACATGGCGAGCCGCTTTGCCAATTTAAAGCAGCGGCTCGCCTTGTCTGCGGAGCACCCGACGTGCGCGTGGCCGGGATGCAACGCACCCGCCGAGGACTCACAGATTCATCACCTCACCCGCTTCCAAGATGGCGGGCCAACGAATATGACCAACTTGGTGCCGTTGTGCGCCTACCACAATGCGGTCAATGACGATGACCCGGAAAAGCCCACCGGCCGCGGGCACCTCGACCGCATCGATGGCCGCGTGCACTACCTGCCGCCGTGGGCGGGGCCGCCAATTCCCATCGAAAGCCCGGCTCACCCGCCGCATGCTACTAAACGTACAGCTAATCATGCTCCAGAGAGTAGGGCTGCTCGAACATCCACGGATCCGCCGACATACGGCTCGCCCGGACCGCCTTACGGCTCCGGCCCTGGGGCGCCGCCGCGTGACTCCGGCGAGCCTCCGAACCGCCCAACGAGCTCCTCCGGCCCGTAGAGCCTCGCCCCTGGGCTCGGGGGCGATACTGCTCCGCAGGCTCACCAGTCCCCGACACGCTGCGTCACACAGCCGCTTTAACCAGCCGCTCGCTGAGAAAACCCACTCGGCGTGCGGCTACTCGCGCGCGCGTTATAGAGGTATGCGTATTAGTGCTGTGCGACGTACAGGCTGGAGCTTGTAGCGGTCAACCTGGAGGGTACGCAGGAGCCTAGCACCCCCATCTGCGCCAATCCGCAGCGTTGAATGCTAGGGCCGAAACGGGGAACGCGGCCGCGCCCCGTTGGTTAGAGGCACGGCCGCGCTACGCAGCGTCGGGAAGTTTGCTTCCCTTCGCGCTTTGAGCACTACGCTATCTCGCTGAGAACACCGCTGCACTGATGCAGTGCTTGTTCCAGTATCTTTCGGCAGTGTTTATTCCCACTCGATGGTTCCCGGCGGCTTCGAGGTTACGTCGAGCACCACGCGGTTGACTTCCTTGACCTCGTTGGTGATGCGGGTGGAGATCTTCTCCAGCACGTCGTACGGCAGGCGGGTCCAGTCCGCGGTCATGGCGTCCTCGGAGGACACTGGGCGCAGGACGATCGGGTGGCCATAGGTGCGGCCGTCGCCTTGGACGCCGACGGAGCGGACGTCGGCAAGCAGCACCACCGGGCACTGCCAGATCTCGCCGTCCAGGCCAGCGTTGGTCAGCTCGGTACGCGCGATGAGGTCCGCCTGGCGCAGCGTCTCCAGACGCTCCTCGGTGACCTCGCCGATGATGCGGATACCCAGGCCCGGGCCCGGGAAAGGCTGGCGCGCCACGATTTCCTCCGGCAGGCCCAGCTCGCGGCCAACCGCACGGACCTCATCCTTGAAGAGCAGGCGCAGCGGCTCGACGAGCTCGAACTCGACGTCGTCAGGCAGGCCGCCCACGTTGTGGTGGGACTTAATATTCGCAGTACCGTCACCACCGCCGGACTCCACCACGTCCGGGTACAGCGTGCCCTGCACCAAGAACGCGGCATCCTGGCCGTCCAGAGCCTGGTCGACGGCGCGCTCGAAGGAACGGATGAACTCCGCACCGATGGCCTTACGCTTGGCCTCTGGCTCGGTCACACCGGCCAGCTTGTTGAGGAAGGCCTCGCGCTCATCCACGGTGATGAGCTTGGCGCCAGTCGACGCCACGAAGTCCTTCTCCACCTGCTCACGCTCACCCGCGCGCAGCAGGCCGTGGTCAACGAAGACACAGGTCAAACGGTCACCGATAGCGCGCTGCACGAGGGCTGCGGCTACGGCGGAATCCACGCCACCGGACAGGCCGCAGATTGCACGGCCTTCCTCACCGATCTGCTCGCGCACATCGTTAATGAGCTGCTCCGCAATGTTCTCTGCGGTCCAGTTCTGCTCCAAACCTGCTACCTCAGTCAGGAAGCGCGTGAGCACCTCTTGGCCGTGCGGCGAGTGGAGAACTTCCGGGTGGTACTGCACGCCGGCCATCTTCTTGGACAGGCACTCAAAGGCTGCCACGGGAGCGCCCTCGGAAGAGGCGGTGACCTCAAAGCCCTCCGGGGCTTCAGAGACCGAATCGCCGTGGGACATCCACACCTTGTGCGTGGCCTCGAGGCCCTTGTGCAGCACGCCGCCGGACACGGTCATGTCCGTGCGGCCGTACTCGCGGGCACCAGTGGCGGCCACGGTGCCGCCGAGAACGCGAGTCATGGACTGGAAGCCGTAGCAGATACCAAAGACCGGGATGCCGAGCTCGAGCAGCTCCGGCTTCAGTGCAGGGGCACCGTCCGCGTATACGGAGGACGGGCCACCGGAGAGGATCAGCGCGGCCGGGTTCTTGGCCTTGATGTCCTCCACGGAGGCAGAATTGGGGACAACCTCGGAGTAGATGTTGGCCTCACGCACGCGCCGGGCGATGAGCTGCGCGTACTGGGCGCCAAAGTCCACCACGAGGACAGGACGCGGGGTTGTATTTGGGTTAGTCACGGTCATCAGTTTAACGCAAGAACCCGCGCCCTAGACCGCAGGGAGTGGCCCATAATCTTTCGCAGTAATAGCGGCCTTGCCCAACGCGGCCCGAAACGCCCGCAGAGCGGGGTGTCCCTCGCGTCCAGCACGCACCGCTGTGTAGAGCGTGCGGGTGGGATTACCAGGCAAAGCAACCACACGCACGCCTTCGATCTCCTCAAGAAAGAGGTCCGAAATCACCGCCACCGCGTGGCCCGTGCGCACCAAGTGCGCGTGCAAGAAGGGATCCGGGGTTTCATAGAGCACGCTGGGGTTAAAACCATGCCGGCGGCACAGACGGTGGACGAAGCGCCCCAATAAAAACTCCTCCGGGTCCATGGCAAAAGGGATTTCGCCATCGAACGCTGCAAAATCCTCTAAGCGCAGTGTGTTCCAGGGGCCGGTGAGTGGGGTGATGAGGCGTAGGGGGTCGTCGAGAAGCAGCTCCCGGTGGGTGTGCTCATCCGTGGCGGGCATGTCCGACTCATACTCTTCACCCAGGATGAGGTCCACCTCCCGGCGCGCCAGCAGCTCCATCGCGCCATCGGCTTCGCGCTGGATGATCTGCACGCGCAGGTCCGGGTACTCCCTGGCTAGCTCCGTCAGCGCCCGCGGGACCAGCGAGGACATGATGGTCTGAAACGTCGTGACCTTGATCGTGCCACGCACCGCGTTGGTGGATGCAATGACCTGTGACTCGGCCTCATCCGCCAAGGCGAGCATCCGCTCAGCATAAGACGCAAGGATTTTCCCCTGCTCCGTCAAACGCACTCGCCGGCCGACTTTCTCATAGAGCGCCACGCCTATTTCTTTTTCACACTGTGCCAGTTGTTGGGAGATGGCCGAGTGCGTATACCGCAGCGATTCCGCCACGGCAGTGACGGTGCCGAGGCGTTGCAGCTCATAAAGAATGCGCAGACGGTGCAGATCCAACATGACAGAATCCCTAACAGGTACGTGTTAAAAACTGTAGATAGACTAACAGTTCTTCCCACCCCACAATGGACTGCATGACCAATCCCCTTGCCGTTCTGTGCGTCATCGGCTCGTGCATTTCAATCCAGCTCGGAGCGAGCCTCGCCATCCAGCTTTTCCCCATCGGCGGGCCCTGGGGCACCGCTTCGCTGCGTTTACTCTTCGCCGCCGTGATTCTGCTCGCCATTGCGCGACCGCGCGTGCGCACGTGGAGCCGTGAGAAGTGGATCTCCGCGAGCATTTTCGGACTCACGCTGGGCCTGATGAACGGATTCTTCTATGCCGGCATCGAGCTTGTTGCGTTAGGTCCTGCCGTGACCATCGAGTTCCTCGGCCCGCTACTGCTGGCGGCGTGCCTCTCACGCTCGCTTCGCGACGCCACCTGCGTCGCCCTCGCCCTTCTCGGCATGGGTCTGATGGGCCTGGACTCCTTCAACGGAGCTCCCCTCAACCTGCGAGGTGTGTTCTTCTTGCTGTGTGCCGGCGCGATGTGGGCCGCCTACATACTGGCCAGTAAGAAGGCCGGCGCGCTCTTTAGCGGCCAAGATGGTTTGGCCGTGGCCTTCCTCATCGGTGGCTTGGTGCTCCTGCCAGTGGGTGGGCGCGGGGCGGTGGCTTTGGCCAGCGATCCTTCGCTACTGCTGCTTGCTCTGGGCACGGGCGTGCTGGCCTCGCTCATCCCCTACTCGTTGGAGTTCCTTGCGCTGCGCAGGCTTGCCCCCAACGTCTTTTCCATCCTGATCGCTTTGGAGCCCGTCTTCGCCGCACTCTTTGGCTGGCTCCTGCTCTCCCAGAACGTGTCCCAGCTCAAGCTGGCGGCCATCGGGCTGGTCGTGGTGGCCTCGGTGCTACAAACCATGGCACCGGCGCGCGGGCGCGTGGTTTTCCGCAAAGTGGCACTGCGCCCACGCCACCTGAAGAAGCCCCGGCTGCTGTGGTTTCAGCGGCCACGTAATCGCAGCTGCAACTCCAACGTGGAAGCACCATCGGTGCTCAACCCCGCAGAGCGCTAAGCCAGGACACGAGCCGCCAAGACAGCGAAGTAGATCGAAGCTTTGTCGATCACCGCAGTGTTCCTCCGGCAGTCGGCTGCCCCGACGGGTAGCCGCACCTACAGGCAGCCGCTCCCGCCGGTGGCCGCGCGTACGGGCAGCCGCGCCTGCGCACAGCTGCGTCCGCAGCACTAACGGACGGCCAGACCAACCTTCTGGAAGGACTTCAAATCCGTGTAGCCGCACTTTGCCATGGCGCGCTTGAGTCCACCGACCAAGTTGAGCTCACCCAGCGGCTCGTTGGACGGGCCATGGAGCACGACCTCCAAGGAAGGCGCACCCGCTGAGGCATCCTCGGCGGCGCCAGAAGTTGCGTTGCCAGAAACGTCGGTGCCCGAAACATCGGCGCCAAAAGTGCCGGTGCCCAGGAGGGAATTGGCCACGCCAATCGGCTCAATGAGGCCGCGCGGGAAACGCGGGTGGCCGGCCGTGGACGGCCAGTACCAGCCCTTGCCACCAGCCTCCGCCGCGCGAGCCAGGACTGGCCCGAGCACGACCCCATCAGCGCCACAGGCAATGGCCTTGGCGATGTCTGCGGAGGTGAAGATGTCGCCGTCGGCAAGCACGTGCACGTAGCGGCCCTCGGTCTCATCCAGGTAGTCGCGGCGTGCGGCCGCAACATCCGCGATGGTCGTCGCCATGGGGATATCAATACCTACGGTCTCCGGGTTGGTGTTCACACCGGCGCCGACGATGATGCCCGCAGCGCCCGCGCGCATGAGGTGCAGCGCCGTGGTGTAATCCGCCACGCCACCGGCCACCACCGGGGTATCCAGCGAGCCGATGAACTCCTTCAAGTTGAGCGGCTCGCCGCCAGTCTGCACGTGCTCGGCAGAAATCAAAGTGCCGTGGATGAACAGCAACTCCGCGCCGGCCTTAATAACCACGGGCGCCAGCTCGCGGGCGTGCTGCGGGGAGACGCGCACGGCCACGGTCACGCCGGAATCGCGCACCTGCGCGATGCGCTCTGCCAGCAACTCCTCATTCAGGGGTGCTGCGTGCAGCTCCTGCAGCGTGGACAGGTCGCCGAAGTTCTCCGTCACGCGGGCAATCGCGCCTTCCAAATCCTCGTGACGGCCCCACAGGCCTTCGGCATTGATGACGCCTAGACCGCCCTGTTTGCCCATCTCGATAACAAATTCGGGTGTGGCCAGCGCATCAGTCGGCGCCGAAACGAACGGCACGTCGAAGGTGTAGGCATCGATGTGCCATGAGGTGTCCACGTCCTTGGAGGAACGGGTGCGGCGAGTCGGCACCAGGGAAATCTGGTTCAAGTCATAGGTGCGGCGGGCCTCGCGGCCCACGCCGATTTCTACGTAATCGCGCATTCTTAGTCCTTAGCGGTAGTTCGGAGCTTCGACGATCTGCTGAAGGTGGTGCGGGTGAGACTCCTTAAGGCCCGCAGCGGTGATCTGGACAAACTGCTTGGTCTTGAGCTCAGCCAGGTTAGCGGAGCCGGTGTAGCCCATGGAAGCGCGCAGGCCGCCCACGATCTGGTGAACGATGGCATCAATATCACCGCGGAAAGGCACGCGTCCCTCCACGCCTTCTGGCACCAGCTTGTCCTCACTCTTGACGTCGGCCTGGAAGTAGCGGTCCTTGGAGTAGGAGCGCTTCTCGCCCGTCAGGCCGCGGCCCTGCATGGCACCCATGGAACCCATTCCGCGGTAACGCTTGTACTGCTTGCCCTGGACCACAACGATGTCACCCGGTGCCTCCGTGGTACCGGCCAGCATGGAGCCCAGCATGACGGCATCGGCGCCGGCCGCCAGGGCCTTGGCGACGTCACCGGAGTACTGCATGCCGCCGTCACCAATAACCGGCACACCCGCCGGACCTGCCACGGCGGCGGCCTCCATGATGGCGGTGATCTGCGGGGCGCCTACACCCGCCACAACGCGCGTGGTGCAAATGGAACCCGGTCCGATGCCGACCTTGATGGCGTCGGCGCCGGCCTCAATCATGTCGCGTGCAGCAGCACGGGTGGCCAGGTTGCCACCGATGACGTCAATGCGGTCACCAAAATCCTTCTGCACGCGGGAGACCATCTCCAGCACGCGGTTGTTGTGGGCGTGGGCGGAGTCGACGACGAGGACGTCTACGCCGGCGTCGACAAGCTGGCCTGCGCGCTGGTAGGACTCCTCACCGGTACCGATGCCCGCCGCCACGAGAAGGCGCCCGGAAGCATCCTTGGAGGCGTTGGGGAATTGCTCGGTCTTGACAAAGTCCTTGACGGTAATGAGGCCGACGAGCTTGTTCTCATCATCAACGATGGGCAGCTTCTCCACCTTGTTGGCGGACAGCAGCTCCAGCGCCTCTTCCTTGCTGACGCCTTCCTTGGCCACGACTAGCGGCATCGGGGTCATGATCTCGGAAACCTTGCGGGAGAAATCCGGCTCGAAGCGCATGTCACGGTTAGTGCAGATGCCCACGAGGGTCCCTTGCTTATCGACGACCGGCAGGCCCGAAATCCGGTACCGCGCGCACAGCGTGTCTACCTCGTCGATAGTCATGTCCGGGGTGGCCGTGACCGGGTCGGTGACCATGCCGGACTCGGAGCGCTTCACAATCTCTACTTGCTGAGCCTGCTCCTCTGCGGAAAGGTTGCGGTGCAGGACGCCGATGCCGCCCTGACGCGCCATGCCGATGGCCATGCGGGCCTCGGTCACCGTATCCATCGCGGCGGAAGCCAGAGGCACGCCGAGGCGAATGTTGCGGGTGAACTGCGCCGAGGTATCCACCTCGGAGGGAACGACGTTGGATTCTGCGGGAAGCAGCAGAACATCATCAAAA
Organism: Corynebacterium sp. HMSC072D12; assembly: GCF_001813925.1. Lineage (NCBI taxonomy): Bacteria > Bacillati > Actinomycetota > Actinomycetes > Mycobacteriales > Corynebacteriaceae > Corynebacterium > Corynebacterium sp. HMSC072D12. Next base: position 67,679 of record NZ_KV814392.1, on the reverse strand, counting down.
GTAAGGCCGTAGAGTGCAATCTTGTCGGGGTTGTCTCCGCCGGTGTGGACGTGGCTCATGAGGGTGGGGCTCTCCTAAACTGACCAGATAGTTGTATGCGGTAGCCCTCACTGTAGTGCGTGGACGCCCCGTAGTGGTAGCCGTGGGTATAGAAAAAGTCTCTATAGGGAATTGCCTTGCGCGCACGGAGTCAATAGGCTCGCAGACGTGAACTTTTTCGCCAACATGCCCCGCGATCCCTTCGCGGACGACCCGAACGACCCAGCTTCCTTCCTCGAGGAGGATGAGCACGTCGAGCCGCTGTCTGAGGAGGACCGTCTCGCCGTCATTCATGATCTGGCCATGGTCCAAGAGTTTGCGCGTGTTTTGAGCCCGCGCGGCATCGACGGCATCTTCTTTTTCTGCGAGGACTGCGAAGAAAACCACTTCTACGAGTGGGACATTATGGCCTCCAACATGCAGGCTACGCTGGCAGGCCAGCTCGCCCCCGTGCACGAGCCGGGTGCCGAGCCGGATCCGATGCGCTATGTTCCGTGGGATTATGCGGTGGGTTACCTCGACGGTATGGATTCGCGCTACTAGCGCGGCTGAAGTACCGCGCAGCTCAACGACAAGAACCTCTTTCCTCCTGGTGTGGGAGGAAAGAGGTTCTTTGTGGTTTTATTGCTGGAACTGCGGCGGCGGGAGCTGACCGTTATCCCCAGCGCCATCCGAGTTGTCATTCTGCGGTGGCGTCGCCTGCTCTCCACCACCCGGCTGACTTGGCTCCGGCTGGTTCTGCGTCGGCGGCTCCAGTGGGTTACCTGCCGATACCGTACGTGTCACCACGACGGTAGAGACCGCAGTCTCGGTCTGCGTGACGGTCTCCGGCTCCGGTGGCTTCTGCTCCTCTACAGGGGCGGGCTTCTCCACCGTCTGCGTCTGCGTCACCGTGGTGCGGGGCTGTTGTTTCGTCGTACTCGGGGACTCCGCCTCGCGTTCCCGCTTGGCCTGATCCACCATCTTCCGGGCTTCTTCAAGCAGCTGACGGGTGCCGTCCATATCGCCCTCAGCGGAACGCCTCTCCATTTCATCGAGTGTTCCGGCGAGCTCGACCACAGACACATCGTGCTCGTCTGCGCCGAAGAGCGACTGGTTCACGCCATACAGCGGGGAACCCGGTCCGGCGTTGACCACCACAGCTCCGGTACCTGCAATGAGCAGCGTAGCTGCGGCCGCTCCAATGAGGCCGTGTATGAATGGCTTGCTCCGACGGCGACGTGCCGCGCCGAGGGAAATAACCTCCGGCTCCTCCTCCGCGCCTTCGATGAGGGGGGCCGGGGGCATCTGCTTTTCGACGTCCCCGCGCAACTCCAGCAGAAGACCCGCCAACTCATCACTGCCATCGGAGGGATCCGTTCCTTCGGAGAGAGTGGTGAGGAATGCATCATCATCGACCAAAGGCTGCAGCTGCTCAGCGACACCCTGCTGAGGCTGGTCCTTTTTTGCCATGATGTCCTCCCTTCCTTATTAGTAAAATTTTAATTTGTCGGTGCCAAGTACCGATGGCTCACTGCTAGCTCTGGGCTAGCCCAACTACTGGTTCACACTGCTGGTTCACGACGTCTCGTGCGAATCGAGGGATTTGCGCAATTGCGCAAGTGCACGATGTTGCGCCACGCGGACTGCGCCAGGGGTAGACTCCACAATTTCCGCAGTCTCCTCTGCCGACAGCCCCACGAACACACGCAAGATGATAATGTCCCGGGCCTTGTCACTTAACGTATCGAGCATTGCCCGCACTCTGTTACTACCGTCTACTTCAAGGGCGGATTCTTCGGGGGTAGCGTCCTGAGCGGCGTCTTCCGGAAGGTCTTCCGTCGGGTGGGTGTGGTCGCGGCTGAGGGCCCGGTGAGCGTCGGTCACCTTGTGGGCAGCGATGCCATACACATAGGCCATAAACGGGCGGCCCTTGTCCTTGTACGTGCCAATCGACGTCGCCACCGCCAAGCAGATCTCTTGTGCCACATCCTCCGCCGTGGGCTGGCGGTGACCGCCAATGCGTGCGCGGCAATAGCGCAGGACCTGCGGGTGAATGATGCGCATGATGCGCTGCAGGGCACGGCGGCTACCGTCGACGGCTAGCGGAACGAGGTCCGCTAGTTCCTTATCGCTGTCGCGCTTCGCCGCTGTGGAGGAGCCGCCTGCGCCTGTAGCATGTGTAGCCACTGCCATCCTTGCTCTTCTGCTTTGTGCTCTTCTGCCTAAAGTCTTTTCTGAATGAATTCGTTTAATTCATTACTACATATTCTGCATGAACATCATGTCATAACCTTTTGGCGAAACCCGAAACGACGGGTCCATTCCCCGGCTTTTCAGCTGTGATAAAAAAGTTCATTCATCGTTCATCTTAACCTTAAATGCAGGTCATACTGGGTAAACGTGAGGAATTTCGGCTCGTTACACCTGCATGTCAGCAATGCTTAACGCGCCGTTTACCAAGGGAAGACACACTTCTATCTCGTCTTACTTCGCCCTAGCGCTCACGGGACCATCTCCCGTGTTGAGTCGCGCTTACAGCACGCCTCGCGCTTGGAAACTCTATCTTTGACGAATAAGGAGAATCGAACGTGTCTCAGCCTTTCCTGCTCCCCGGGCCCAATACGGACTTCTGGGATTGGCAGCTACACGGCGCTTGCCGTGGGGAAAACTCTGACGTGTTCTACCACCCAGACGGCGAGCGCGGTCGCGCCCGCGCCCAGCGCGAAAACCGCGCCAAGGCTATTTGCCACACCTGCCCAGTCATCGAATTGTGCCGCGAACACGCCCTCGCATCCGGCGAGCCCTATGGCGTGTGGGGCGGCATGAGCGAATCCGAGCGCGTCGTTGCCTTGCGCTCGCGCCGCACCCACGCGACCGTCGGCGCCTAGTCCGCCCTCCCCCAGCCATGGCGTTAAGCAGGCTGCGCTGATATTCAGCAGCCGGCAATTGGCGGCCGGTAGAAGCCGCCAGTTCTACAGCACCTGCGCTAGGTAGCGGGCGGTCAACGTGTCTTTGTCGAGGAACTCGCACGGCGGGCAGGCCGCCACGACCTCGCCGCCGGAGAGCATCGAGAGCTACTGCCCCAACGTCAGGTAGCCCAGCCCCAAATCCAGGGCTGTCGCCAACCAGCGCAACGGGGCCACGGCAAGGGGTGAGTTGATGGTACGGAGCCATGCGGCGGCGTCGGCAAGCTCCATATCGCAGACCTCCGCGATGGAGACGCCGTTGAGGTAGGACGCCCGCGCGTGCTGCGCCAAGCGCGTACCCTGGCTGGGCAGTCCACAAAGACCACTGCGCGCTCGACAAAGGCACGCATATGCTTCTGTAGGGACGCTCAACACGTTCCCACGTGACCAGCCTCCCATGTAACTCATGTTGACGCCGCCGACCTTGACCTTGGTCTCGGTCTCATACAGGTTGCACTTTTGTTCCTCGGTAGAGTCCTGGACCGGCACGTCGGCCGGATACAGCCCGGGCTCGGCGTAGGCGCGCCACCCCCACGAGTCCACCTTCATGCCGGGGTACATGACGGCGCCGTCGTTGAGGGACAGGGACTCATCGACGAGCTGGCGCTTGTCGACGTCCCCCCCCACCTCGCCCCTGCCCTCACACCGCGGGCACATGCCGCCGGTGCGCTCGAAGCGACGAACTTCCTTGGCTCCATTGACCTCGATAGCGCCCTGACCGAAGGCGGAAGGAACGTTGAAGGAATAAGTTGCGGGCCCGCCCGCGCGGGGTTCTGCCAGGCGGGAGAAAAGCACGCGCAGGTGCCCGGTGATGTCGGTGGCGGTGATGAATTCTTGTTCCACGGCTCCACAGTCTCATAACGGGGCGGAGATTCCCGCCCCACGGCAAAGGCCCGCCTCCCCGCGATGGATGCGGGCGGCGGGCCTTCCTTATGGCCACGCGGGGAGCCACCGCTCCCTGCGGGAATTCCTTATGGCTACGCGGGAACCCTTGTGACTATGCGGGAACCCTTGTGGCTACGCGGGAATCCTTGTGGCTATGCGGGAAACGTAGGTTTCCCGCGTGCACGTTTAGTGCGCGTGCGCGTGTCCAGCCTGAGCCGGCTCTTCCTCGGCGGGCTTCTCCACGACGGAAGCCTCGGTGGTGAGCACCATGCGGGCCACGGAGGCGGCGTTAACCACGGCGGAGTGGGTGACCTTTACCGGGTCGATGATGCCCTGCTCCAGCAGGTTGCCGTACTCCAGGGTGGCGGCGTTGAAGCCTTCACCGTTGGCCTGCTCGGCAACGCGGGCGACGACGACGGAACCATCCAGGCCGGCGTTCTCAGCGATCCAGTAGGCCGGGCGGGTCAGCGCACGGGCCACAGCCTGCACGCCAATCTTGGCCTCGCCCTCGAAGCCCTCGGCAAAGGCCTTGAGCTCCTGGGAGATCTGAACCAGTGCGGAGCCGCCGCCGGCGATAACGCCTTCTTCAACGGCCGCGCGGGCGGCGTTGATGGCATCCTCGACGCGCAGCTTGCGCTCATTGACCTCGGTCTCGGTAGCGGCACCAACGCGGATGACGGCAACACCGCCAGACAGCTTGGCCAGGCGCTCCTCGAGCTTCTCCTTATCCCAGGTGGAATCGGTGCGCTCGATCTCGCGCCGGATCTGCTCGCGGCGCTCCTCGACGGCCTCAGCAGTACCTGCACCATCCACAATCACGGTGTCCTCCTTAGACACGGTGACGCGACGTGCAGAACCGAGAACCTCAGGGCCAACCTCCTTGAGGTTGATGCCGACCTCCGGGTCGACGACCGTAGCACCGGTGACAACAGCCAGGTCATCCATGAAGCCCTTACGACGCTCGCCGAAGTACGGCGACTTCACGGCGGCGACCTTGAGGACCTTACGGATGGAGTTCACGACGAGCGCCTGCAGCGGCTCGCCCTCGATGTCCTCAGCGATGATCAGCGTCGGGCGCGAGGACTCCGCGATCTTCTCCAGCAGCGGCAGGAAGTCCGGCAGGGAGGAGATCTTGTTGCGGACGAGGAGAATTGCGGCGTCGTCAAGCACGGCGTTGTAGGTCTCCTCCTCCGTCGCAAAGTACGGGGAGAGGTAGCCCTTGTCGAAGGAAATGCCCTCGGTCACGTCCACGGTGGACTCGATGGTTTGGGACTCCTCGACGGTCACGACGCCGTCCTTGCCCACCTTGTCCATCGCGCCGGCAACCATCTCGCCGACCTCCGCATCGCGGGAGGACACGGTAGCAACCTGGGAGATTTCCGCGGAGGAGTTCACCGGGGTGGCGCGCTTCTTGAGCTCTTCGATGACCTTCTCAGCGGCCGCCTCGATGCCCTTGTTGAGCTCCACCGGGTTAGCACCGGCGGCAACGTTGCGCAGGCCCTCGAAGACGAGTGCCTGGGCCAGCAAGGTCGCGGTGGTGGTACCGTCACCGGCGATGTCGTTGGTCTTGACGGCCACGGACTTCACCAGCTGGGCGCCGAGGTTCTCAAAAGGATCGTCGAGATCAATGTCGCGGGCGATGGTGACGCCGTCATTCGTGACGGTCGGGCCACCAAAAGCCTTGGACAGCACGACGTTGCGGCCGCGGGGGCCGAGGGTGACCTTGACGGCGTCGGCCAGCGTGTCTACACCGCGCTGGATGCCCTCGCGGGCCTCCTGGTCAAATGCAATCAGCTTTGGCATAGGGTTAATCGCCTACTTTTACTTCTCGATGACAGCGAGCAGGTCGCGAGCGGACAGCAGGAGGTACTCCTGGCCATCGTACTTCAGCTCGGTGCCGCCGTACTTGGAGAAGATGACGGTGTCACCCTCGTTAACGCCGACCGGGACAACCTCGCCCTTGTCGTTGGTGCGGCCCGGGCCGACGGCTACGACGGTGGCCTCCTGCGGCTTCTCCTTCGCGGAGTCCGGGATAACCAGACCGGACGCGGTGGTGGTCTCAGCTTCAACGATCTGGACGAGGACCTTGTCCTCCAGCGGCTTGATGTTTGCCATGATGATTTCCTCCAAAGTGTTCCTAGTGCACGTCCACGTGGACGCGCGCGTGCCGGTTGTGGGTAGCCCAGCACAGCCGTCGTCGCGGGTGAACAACTGTGGGTCAAAACAACCTGCCTAGCACTCTACCCGCGCGACTGCTAGCCCTCAACGTTGTGGGCCGCTAACCCGTTCGCCCTCCGCGAACGACGCCGCTCGTGCGTGTACAAAGCCGGCCAGCGCCAGCTTGACGGCGCCCAGGGCGATAAACATTGCGCCGAATATTACGGCGAAGGACGGCCACCATAGCTCCTCCAGGATTGTCCGACCGAGTGCTTCTTGTGGGGTAAGGAGGCGGTGGAGTGGGAGGAGCGTCGCCAAGCACAGCGCACAGACCACGCCAGCCGCAGTCAAGGCGAGGCAAGCCGCCTCCCCTACTTGCACGCGCATCCAAGCCAAAGGGGCAGCACCTGCCAAGGTAAGGCCACGAATATCGGCTGCGATGCGGCCGTGCATCAGCAGCGAGGTAAGCACGGCGCCCACGATGCTAGGGGCAAAGACAGGCCCTAAAAGGGCGACGAAGACTTGCCAGGAGGACAAGGTACCGCCGGCGCCTGCGTCGTTCCCAAAGCGCAGACCCGAGCCGACGGCGACGATAAAGCCACCGACGAGCACCCACGGCACGATGTGCGGGGTGGAAAAGGACCGGCGCACGCGCACGTTGGCCCCAGCGATGCCGGCCGCGCGGGTCCATTGATCCAGGGCAGGCATAAGCCAGGGTAAGAAGAGCGCGACGAGGATGACCAAGCCCATCTCGGCCGACAGGAGGTCGCCGGGGTCATCGATGTGCAGGCACCCGTAAACCGTGCCGCCGATGGCCGCGGATGCGAGCAGGAATTTCACCATGAGCCACACCGGGTGTGCGGTGGCGCGCGGGCGAAAGACTCGGCGCAGTGGAGGGAGCGCGCCAACTAGGGCCGCGGACATGCAGACGGCTACCGCAATGACAACAACCTGGCCGGTTATGGCAATATCTGGCACGGGGATGCCGTCACTGCGCAGGGCACGCACACACGGTGCGAGCAGTGGACGGGCCGGCAGCACACCGAGTAATCCGGCGGCCGCGCTGACCACCGCGACTTGGCCCAGAATGAAAAACAGGATCATCCATCTCGGCATGCCCACCATGCGCCAAGAACGATAGACCGGTTCACGCTCGGCGATAATAAGGCGCATCTGAGACAGCGTCACCAGCACCACCACGCACAGTGACATTGCCAGCACCGTGCCGCCCAGAGGCCCAGCGGGGTTTTCTTCGGCTCCGGAGGAACCGACCAGCATGGCTAGCGCTAGGGTGCACGAGGTGGAAGACACCACCAAGGTCAACGCTACGGCCAGCCACGATAGCCAATTGGACTGTAAGTCCTTAAGCCACACCAACATGGGCCGCCTCCTCCAAGGAAATGACCCGGTCGGCCGCCTCGGCGGCAAGGTGCGAGTGAGTCACCATGATCACGCTGGCTCCATCGCGGGCGACGGCGCGAAGGTGGGATAGGACGGTGGAAGCGGTGGCGTCGTCAAGCGCGCCCGTAGGCTCGTCAGCGAAGATATAGGGCGCTTGGGCCAGCAATGCCCGGGCGACGGCCACGCGTTGCTGCTGCCCACCAGACAGCTGCGCGGGCAGGCGACTCTCCAATCCAGCGAGACCGAGCGAGTCGAAGACCTCTGCCACCCGGCCGCGTGTAGGGCGCCGTCCGGAAAAACGCGCCGTCAAGGTAGCATTGCGCTGCGCGTTGAGGGATTCCAGCAGGTTGTAGTCCTGAAATACAAATGCACGCTGCTTGCGCCCCGGCGCGTTGACTTGGCCGGACGTGGGCTTATCTAGCCCGGATAGCAGGTTCAGGAGCGTGGTTTTGCCGCTTCCGGACGACCCCATGATGGCCACGAATTCACCTGGGGCGATGGACACACTGACGCGATTGAGCACGGTGCGGCGGCCGTAGCGCTTACTAAGGTTTTCTGCTTTTAACATGCCTCTGATTCCACTCGGCCACGCAACGCAATGACATGGAGCGGGCTACCCGGAAAATGGTGGAGCTAACTCCACTGCCCTTCCACCGGCATGGCGGATAGGGTCGAAGACTATGCGAACCCTCAAAGCCTGTGCGTGGAGCCTCCTCCTCGGCGTGCTGTGTATCCCAACCTTGGTGATTTCGGTGTTGATGCTGCCGTGGATCCCGTTGGTGGGTCGCGCCACGGAGTTTGTCGGCCGGTTGGGCGCAAAGTGGATGGGCGTGGAAATTCCACCCCGGCGCGCAGATCGATGGTTTGATTGGCAGCAGTTCTATCACCTCGTGTTGCAGTTATTGATTTCAGCTGCGTGTTTTACCGCGTGGACGGCCCTGGGTTTCACAGCGGGTGTGCTAGTGATAGCGCCATTCGTGCCTAAGGCTGAGTTCTCCGTTGGCGAGTGGTCCACCTCCAACCGTCCGCTGATTTTCTTCACCTGCTGGCTGGCCGCGGCAATGCTGGCGGCTCTATTGGTAGGCCTCAACCGCCTCTTGGTCTTGGCGTCGACCACGCTAACGCGGCTGGCATTGAGTCCTTCGGCTGAGGAATTGGCAGCCTCGCGTGCCACACTCATTGATGCCTTCTCCGGCGAGCGCCGCCGCATCGAACGCGAACTGCACGATGGTCCGCAGCAGTACCTCACCGCGCTCAAGCTCAACTTGGCCGCGGCAAAACGACAAGCCCCGTCCCAAGCACAGCAGGCCTTGACTGACGCAGAACATAATGCCTCTTTGGCCCTGGCTTCATTGCGGGCGACAGTGCGTGGCATTGCGCCGCAGGTGCTTTTCGATGACGGACTTATCCCCGCCCTCGACGAGTTACTCGCCCATTCCGGGCTTGAGACCACACTTCGTGTAGAGGGCGCTGAGAGCTCGATTGACGAGACCACAGCACTGCTGGCCTACCATGCAGTCGCCGAGGCGCTCACAAACGCCTCTAAGCACGGCGCAGCCACCGAAGCCGCGGTAACGGTCGCTTTTAGGGATATGCTGCGCCTAGAAATCGTAGATAATGGCACGGGACCCACGGACAAAGAGCTGGACGGTGAGAGTGCAGCTGTGGGTTCGGGCACGGGCCTCGCCGGGCTGCGCGAGCGTGCTGCTGCACTCGGCGGCACGGTGACCTTTGATGCTGCTAGCGCCAATGCTACGGGTGAAGGCGGCGGCCAGCTGCTGGTCAAACTACCGCTGAAGGAGGCGAAATGAAGCTACTACTCGCAGAAGATTCCGCGCTCCTGCGCGCGGGGCTGGAGCAACTACTCAGTGCGTTAGGCTATAGCGTAACGGCAGTCACAGATGCCGAAGCACTGCGCGCCATCGCAGGGCAGGAAGACTTCGACCTCATTATCAGCGATGTGCGTATGCCGCCCACGATGACCGATGACGGGCTTCAAGCCGTGCATGATCTGCGGGCAGCCAACCCCGCCCAACCCGTAGTGGTGCTCAGCCAATACGTAGCGGCAAGCTATCTCGACCGCCTCCTGGAGCACGGCGGATTCGGGTACCTACTCAAGGAGCGCGTTTCTGATGTTGAAGAATTCGTGCGCACGCTTAACGATGTCGCCCGCGGCGGCACCGTGGTGGACCCAGAGGTGGTCACGGCGCTGCTTTCCGCAAGGCACACTGGTTTAGCCCGGCTCACCGCTCGCGAGCGGGAGGTACTGGGGCTTATGGCCCAAGGATTGAGCAATAAAGACATTGAGGACGCGCTCGTCCTTACCTCCGGAGCAGTAAGCAAGCACGTCTCCAATGTATTTATAAAACTCGGGTTTCGACCCGAGGACTCCAACCGACGGGTGAAGGCCGTATTGACATGGCTGCGGCACACCGAGCGCTAGAAAAGCGCTCAGGCCCTACAAACAAAGGCTGGAATTAGACCTGCCGGTGGGAGTTCAGCACAGCCGCGCGCCACAGCTGGTACTCCTCCGGGTTGTCCTCGCGGTAGTTCTTCACCGCGCGGATGCCGTGCTCCACGGCTTCGACGACTTCGTCGATGTTCTTATCGTCACCGTCGGCAGCGACAAAGATGACCGGTCCGCAGATGGAGCGGATTGGGTCCTGCAGGAAAGCGGAGTTGCCGGTAGCCGCAGCGTTGCGGGCTAAGGAGGCCACCGGGTTCGGGTCGGCGTCGTCAGCCTTCGCGTTCGGGTTAAACAACGCCGCGTAGGTCTGGCCATCATCCTGGAAGGCCACGGAAACGCGATCCTCGGTGGTACCACCGAGGAATTGATTTGCCTGTTCGAGCTCAAACTCGATGATGCGGCGGGACAGATCAGGGTTAACGAGGAATCCAGTGGTCATAACGGTGTGAGCTCCTTGTGTGTGAGCCGGACGATTATCGGTCATCACACTACCGGCACCCTGGGGGTTGCGCATCCGCTAGAGCGCACCCCCAAGTACGCCTCCGCTGGAGCGCGGCCGTGACCGGCGTCCTCAATCTCGACGACACAGAGCGCGGTACGAATCTGCTAGCGCGCGGCGGCGACGAGGGGGACTTCCACCTCAAGCTGCGTATCCGTCCCGCATGCCAGGCCGGAAGGCTCGGCGCCTTCGTGAATGAGCTGGGCGGCCACCGCCGCAATCATCACGCCGTTGTCGGTGCATAGCTTGAAGCGCGGCACACGCAACTCAATGCCCGCAGACTCGCAGCGCTTTGCCGCAAGTGCGCGCAGCCGCGAATTCGCTGCCACTCCGCCGCCGAGCAGCAGCACCTTGGCGCCTGTGTCCTGGCAGGCGCGCACAGCTTTGGCAGTCAGCACATCTGCCACCGCTTCCTGGAAGGAGGCGCAGAGCTCCTCAACCTGGACCGTCGTGCCCTCGCGCTCGGCCTTTTCCACGTGGCGCGCCACCGCAGTCTTGAGCCCTGAGAAAGAGAAGTTGTGGCGGTTGGGCCCGCGCAGGTCCTCAGCCTTGGACAAACCCCGTGGCAGGTCGATGGTGGGCTTTCCTTGGGCAGCCAGCTTATCGATGATCGGCCCTCCCGGATACCCCAAGCCCAGCAGACGGGAGACTTTGTCGTAGGCTTCGCCGGCGGCGTCGTCAAGCGTGGTGCCCAACTCCTTCATGGGTTTGCCCACGGCTTCCACCTCGAGCAGCTGGGTGTGGCCGCCGGAGACGAGCAGTGCCACCGAATGCGGCAGCTCCTCGCCCTCCAGGTTCGCCACCGCGACGTGCCCGCCAAGGTGGTTGACGCCGTAGAAGGGCACGCCCCACGCGGAAGCAAAAGCCTTGGCTGCCGACGCTCCGACGAGGAGCGCGCCGGCTAGGCCCGGGCCCACGGTGGCGGCCACCGCATCTGGCTTCTCGACGCCCGCCTCCTCCAACGCCGCTTTCATCACCTGCGGCATAGCTTCGAGGTGGGCGCGGGAGGCAATCTCCGGCACCACGCCGCCGAAGCGCGCGTGCTGCTCCATGGAGGAGGCGACGACGTCGGCGCGGATCTCCATGTGGCCGTTATCAAACAGCTCGATGATGCCCACGCCGGTTTCGTCGCAGGAGGACTCGATGCCGAGGATTAACATCTTTCACTCTTTCGTGGTCGATACATGGTGTGGGCGTCCGCACCGGAGGGTTGATAGTAATTGCGGCGCAGGCCGTTGATGACAAAATCATAGGCCTCGTAGAGGCGGATGGCCGGATCGTTGCCCACGCGCACTTCGAGGAAGATGGGCGCGTCGTGGGAATCTGCAAGTTCGACGATGGCGTCCATCATCAGCCGCGCGATGCCCTGCCGTTGGGCCGCGGGGTCGACGCCGATGGTGCGGATTTCGTACTCCGGCCAAGCAGCGGGGCCCATGCGGCCCACGCCGGCATAGCCGAGAACTTCGGCGCGGTTGTCGTTGTGGCCCTCGCGGTTGACGTTGTGGCCCACGCGGTTGACGCTTGCGTCAACCGCCCAGTACGTGGTGTGGCCCGCCGCGATTTCCTGCTCGAAGGCTCGCGCCGGCCATGGGCTTTCGCCGGGGAAAAGGACCTTCTCTAACTCGGCACAGCGCGGTGCGTCCGCGGACGCTAATGGCCGCAGCCTCATGATGCCGGTATCTCCTCGATGCCGCCGACCAAGGCAGCCGAGCGCGGCTTGGCCTGTGGTTCCACGGCATCGGGACGGCGAAGGTAGAGCGGGACAAGCGGCTCAGGTTCAGCGGACAGATCAGCGCAGGCAACCAAACCCGCTGCGCGCGGGGTAGCCCACTCACGGGGAAGGCCAGCGATGCCCTCCGGCAAACGAGGGGCAATAGACTCTGGGAACACTAGGCGCACGCTGTCCGGGATCGCGAGTCCGACAGCGCTCAGATCAAGGGTTTCCGGCTTCGATACGTTTGGGCCGCTGCGACGCTCCCCATCGGCAAAGGTGGCCCAGTAGACCTCTTTGCGGCGAGCATCGATGGCCACCAGCCACTCCCCCGTGCGCCCGTGCGCGATGGCATCCAGAGTGCACACACCATGGACCGGCAGATCAAGGGCCACTCCCAGGGCGGAAGCGGTAGCCATGCCTACGCGCAGACCGGTAAACGGCCCGGGCCCCATGCCCACGACGATGGCGGAGAGATCTGGGTAGGTCAGGGAGGCGTCGGCAAGCAGCTCTTCGATAGTAGGGATGAGCTTCTCGTTGTGGGCGCGCGTACCGCTGATAACACGGTCGATGCTCTCCCCGGTGTCGGTGTCAACGATGCCCGTGACCAGATCCGTGGTGGCGGTATCGAGTGCGAGAACCTTCATTAGCCTGCGAGGTGCCAGTCGGTCTCAACGTAGTCAGGGTTGTTCTTCCCCAATTTCTCCACGTATTCCGGGGTATCGCGCATAAACTGCAGCGGCTGTCCCTGCTGGAACGGCAACAGCGGCGGGATATTCTGGCTAGCAGCTTCCGGTGTCTTCAGCTGCTGCAGGAAACCATCACAGAGGTCCACCTTCGCGCGCGGCAGCTTCTCCGCCTTGAATTCGTTGTACTGCGAGACCAGCAGCATGTAGTTCACGTCATCAGGCACAGCCCCATCGACGAAGTCGATATTCAGGTTTCCCGTCTCCACTCCGCGCTCCTTGAGCTGCTCTTCGGTGATACCCGGGCAGACGGCTGCGGCCGCACTCCACTCTGGGCCGTACACATCCTGCGGGATGAACATAGCGAAGTCCAGATTCTTCGGGTAGGCGCTCAGGGACTGAGCAACGGTTGAGGGCTCCTTCGACTCCGCGTCCGCCGTCCGGACCATCGGCAGCACGATGAGCGCGGCAAGGAATACGGCGAAGCCGCCGATAACAACGGTGGTGATGAACTGTCCGATTTTGTTCATAAAAGGGATGTGCTCCTAATTAATAGGGAGTTCAGTACGGGAGATATCCTACGCGACCACCTTGCCGCGAACCTGAACAACCCTTGTGAAGGCCCTGCGCTGAAGCGCCACGCCCAGCATAAAAAATCAGGCACACAGGGTCACACGATCAACAACGCTAGGACCTGACACATGAGGATCTTGCCGATCATCGTCGTGGGATACACGGTGGCATAGCCGCGCTCTGCCAGCTGAGTACCGGTCTGCGGGTTGAGGTAGGCCATGATCGCCGGGTTCGTGGTCATACCCGCGGCGATGCCCATCGACTCATCAAACTTCAGGCGCAGCACCAGCATGGATACCGCGACGATGCCGATGGCGGAGACCAGCGACAGCACCATGCCCACACCGATGTACTTCAGGGAGGTCGGATCCGACAGCGCATCACGGAACTGGCCGCCTGCCGACGTACCCACGCCCGCCAAGAACAAGGTCAAGCCCAGCGTGGAGATTGTCTGCTTGGCGTGGAAAGGAAGCTGCCAGTTAATCGGGCCCGAGCGGCCCAGCGCGCCCAGGATGAGGCCGACGACGATGGGGCCGCCACCGAAGCCGAAAGAGAGCGTCGTGCCACCCGGCAACGGAATCGGGATAGCGCCGAAGAGCAGACCAATGAAGAGACCGAGGGCAAAGGGGAAGAGATCAACGTTGCCGAGTTTGGCTTCGGAGTCGCCGAGGAAACGGCGGACGTCGTCAAGCCTGCCCGGCGCGGTGATAACGCGCACGCGGTCCGAGTAATGCAGGACGGTTTCCTCGTTCGGTACAACGTCCGAGTCACCGCGGCGCACGCGCGCGATGAGGAAGCCTTCCTTCACAGTGTCCAAGTCCTTGAGCTGATAGCCCGCAACACGTGGGCTGGACACGGTCAGGCGGCGGTAGACCAGGCCATCTTCCTCGTGGAGGTTGAGGTGGATCTCCTCACCCAATTGGGAAATCGCGCTATCCAGCGCTGGGGCCGTGCCGTTGAGCAAAAGCTCCATGCCGGCGCGCAGCGGCAGCTCCGGGTAGGCCAGGTTGTGGTTGTGGGGATTGTTGACGTGGCGGGTAGCGATGACGCGCTCGCCAGTCACCTCCTGCAGCTGACCTACCGTTGCGTCAAAGTCGCGGGTCAGGCGCACCGCCCGCCACTCCAGTGGCTCCGCAATCATGCCCTCGGCGCGGGCGTCCTCAACGTGGTTCACACGCAGGACTTTCGCACCAATGGCGGCCACCAGAATGGTGCCGATAATGCAGCCTGGGTAGGCCAGGGAATAGCCCACCACCGGGGTACTGTCACCGCCCAAAGCCTCGACGACCGCGGCCATACCGGGCGTCGAGCTCAGCGAACCTGCAAGGGTGCCCACGCTGATTGCGGGGTCCAGATCAAAGAGGCGCATCGCCAGGGTTGTCAGCCCCGCCAGAATGAAGAAGAAGACGATGACCACCATGGACATCTTCCAGCCGCGCCGGCGGAAATCTTCGAAGAAGCTACGGCCGAAGTTCAGGCCGATGACGTAAACGAAGATGGCCAGGCCAAATTGGTACACGAACGCCGGGACCACGATGTCCGGGTTCGCCGCGGACAAGCCCAAGGCCACGAACATCGCAGCCGCGGCGCCGAGCGAGATGCCGAAGACATTGATCTTGCCCACGGCCAGTCCCACCGCCATGATGAGAAAGAGCGTCAGCAAGGGCTGTTCAGCAAGAAAAGCCAGCACGTTAATTCACCCATTTCCATGTAAATACGCGGACATCATCGTCCGAGTCGCGGTTAATTGTGATAGCGAGGTACGCATCAGACAGGCGCTCCATGAAGCCCCCACCCCACTCGGCAACGACCACGGCGTCCTCTATTTCGGTGTCCAAGTCTAGACTGTCCAGCTCCCCCAACGGATCATCCGAATGATCGAGCAGGCGGTAGGCATCCACGTGCACCAACGTCGGCCCGCCCACGCGGGAAGGGTGCTCGCGGGCGATGACGAAGGTCGGTGAGGTCACCCGCCCCTTCACCTGCATCCCGCGGGCAATGCCCTGCGTAAAGGTGGTTTTCCCGGCACCTAAGGGGCCGTCGAGGATAACTAGGTCTCCTGCTTCCAGCGCCGCGCCTAGCTCTTCACCAAATGCCTGGGCATCCTCTGGCGTGGCGGCCTCACGGCGTCCTTCGTGTGGAAAATCACTGCGCATCGCTAGCTCCTTCGCGGTATGTACGCTCGGTGCGCCCGGTGGGGCGGCACACCACTTCATAGTTGATGGTCCCGGCTGTCTCGGCCAATTCTGTAGCGCTCATACCGCCGCGCCCGAAGATAACGGCAGTGTCTCCGGCGCGCACGCCGTGAGGGCTCGCGCCGAGGTCGACGACGATCTGGTCCATGCAGACCCGCCCCACCTGCGGGTAGAGCTCGCCGCCAATACCTACCTGCAGCGCCCCCTGAAAGGCGCGCGGTAGGCCATCGGCATAGCCCACGCTGACGGTGGCGAGCTCGCGGTCACTATCCGCGGTCCAGGTCAGGCCATAACACGTGGACTCCCCCGCCGAAATCGGCTTCACTGCGACGACGGAAGCCTCCCACGTCATGGCGGGTTCCAGCCCATGGTCGCGCCCGGCGACCGGTTCGAGCCCATACAGGGCCACACCGACGCGCACCTGTTCAAAACGCGCCGAGGGGCGAGTCAAGGCCGCGGGCGAGTTAGCCAGGTGGTTCAGCGGGCACTCCAGCCCCACCTCACGGGCAAGCGTTAGGGCCTGCCGGAACTCAGATTCCTGATGATCATTGTGCGGGTGCGCCGGCTCATCAGCGCAGGCGAAGTGGGACATGAGGCCTAGGACGGTGATGTGGGGGGCGTCGGCAAGCAGGCGGAAGGTCTCCTCCCACGCATGCTTGTCGACGCCCGATCGGTGCATCCCCGTTTCCACCATCACGAAGACTTCGGTGGGAGTCTCAGCAGCAATGAGTGCTTGGGCGTGCGCCAGCGAAGGGATGCCGATCTGGATACCAGCGGCGAGGGCCGGGGCGATGTCCTCCGTTGGCTCCCACAGCCAAGCAGCGATGGGGAGGGTGTCAATGACCTTCCGCAGTGCGACAGCCTCGGCCAAGGTGGCCACCCCGAAGGCGTCTGCCCCAGCCTTCGCCATGACCGGTGCGCAGCGCTCGATGCCGTGGCCATAGGCATCCGCCTTGACCACGCACATGAGGCGGGCCGGGGCCACCGCCTCCTTCACGCGAGCAACATTGTGGGCAATAGCGTTGAGGTCAACGGTGGTTTTTAACATACCCACCATTGTGCCACTTGAGGGCTCAGCGCTATTCGACGGTCACGGACTTCGCCAGATTGCGCGGCTGGTCCACGTCATAGCCCTTGGCGGTGGCTACACCGCAGGCGAAAATCTGCAGCGGAACGGTAGCCAGCAGCGGCTGCATCAGCGTCGGCGCCTGCGGGATGCGGATGATGTGGTTGGCGTAGGCCTCGACTGCCTCGTCGCCCTCTTCCGCGATGACGATGGTGATAGCACCACGGGCGCGGATCTCCTGGATATTGGAGACAACCTTGGCATGCAGGGAATCGCGGCCACGCGGGGAAGGCACGATGACGAAGACCGGCTGCCCTTCCTCGATGAGCGCGATGGGGCCGTGCTTGAGCTCACCGGCGGCGAAGCCCTCCGCATGCAGGTAGGCAATCTCCTTGAGCTTGAGCGCGCCCTCCAGCGCGACAGGGAAGCCGACGTGGCGGCCTAGGAAAAGCACCGACTTGGCGTTCTCCATAGCGTTGGCTAGGTCGTAGACCTGCTGCTCGTTGTCGATGATTGCCTGGACCTTTTCCGGCATGCCACGCAGGTCTTCGAGGACCGAGTTGACCTCATCGGAGAACATGTTGCCGCGCAGGCGCGCCAGGTAGAGGCCCAGCAGGTAGGTCGCGGTGATCTGCGCCAGGAAGGCCTTGGTGGAGGCCACGGCGATCTCCGGGCCGGCGTGGGTGTAGAGGGCGGCGTCGGACTCGCGCGGAATGGAGGAGCCCTGGGTGTTGCAGATAGCAATCACCTTGGCGCCCTGCTGGCGGGCGTGGCGTACTGCCATGAGGGTATCCATGGTCTCGCCCGACTGGGACAGGGCCACGACCAGGGTCTTTTCGTTGACGATCGGATCGCGGTAGCGGAACTCATGGGCCAGCTCCACCTCGCACGGGATGCGGCACCAGTGCTCGATGGCGTAGCGCGCGACGTGGCCGGCGTAGGCGGCGGTGCCGCAGGCGATGACGATGATCTTGTCGATGGACTTGAGCACCGACTCCTCGATGCGGATCTCATCGAGGATCAGGTTGCCAGTCTCGTCGAGGCGGCCCAGCAACGTATCGCGCACGGCTGCTGGCTGGTCGTGGATTTCCTTCTCCATGAAGGAGTTGAAGCCACCCTTTTCGGCAGCAGCGGCATCCCACTTGATCTCGAAAGGCTTGCCCTGGGCGGGGTTGCCCTCATAGTCAGTGATTTCGATGTCATCCGCGGTGATGGTCACGACCTGGTCGTTGTCCATCTCCACGGCAGACTTGGTGTAGTCGATGAAGCCGGAGACGTCCGAACCCAGGAAGTTCTCCCCCTCACCCAGGCCGATGACCAGCGGCGAATCGCGGCGTGCAGCCACGATACGATCCGCCTGCTCGGCGTGAATAGCCAAGAGGGTGAACGCACCTTCCAGACGTTTGCCGGTCAGCTGCATAGCCTTGGTGAGGTCACCGCTGGCTTCGTTGTGGAACACATCTGCCAGAAGGGTGGCGGCTACCTCGGTGTCGGTCTCGGAGACGAAGTTATGTCCCTTGCCCTCCAGCTCGCTTTTAAGCTCAGCAAAGTTCTCGATGATGCCGTTGTGCACGACGGCGAGCTTGCCGCCATCCACCACGTGCGGGTGGGCGTTCAGATCGGTCGGGCCACCGTGAGTAGCCCAGCGGGTGTGGCCGATGCCCAGGACGGAATCCTTCAGTGGACGCGCAGCGATTTCGGCTTCCAGCGCAGCGACTTTTCCGGCCTTCTTGCGCCAGCCGATCTCACCATCGGCGTACATTGCGACGCCTGCTGAGTCATAGCCGCGATACTCCAGTCGGCGCAGGCCCTCCAGCACAACGTCTAACGCAAAGTACTCACGGCCATCGGTATTTCGGCCAATGTATCCAACGATTCCACACATGGGAAAAAATTTTACAGCATGATTTATCATGCCGAATCTCAAGGATCGCGTTTAATTCTCCCCCCACTGCCTTATAGTGTCCACCGCTTTACCTACTCTTTGCTCTATTCTGTAAAGCGTGTCTGCGAATTTGAAGAAGCATCTCGGTACGTTGTCCAAGCGCGGCCCGCACCGCGTTCTCGTCGGGGACCTGTCCTATGCAGGGCTGGAGGGCAAGGTCTACACCCCAGCTGAGGGTAAAGGTCTGCCTGCCGTGGCATTTGCCCACGACTGGACGAAAAGCGTTAAGGACTACCACGCCACCCTGCGCCATTTGGCCAGCTGGGGCATCGTGGTGGTTGCTCCCGATACGGAGACAGGTGTCTTTGCCAAGCACCGCAACTTGGCTGCCGACCTCGAATCGGCGTTGCAGATTGCCGCTGGTGTCCGGTTGGGTGCCGGAAAGATTTCGGTGTCCCCCTCCAAACTGGGTGTCTTTGGGCACGGCATGGGCGGCGGCGTAGCCACCTTGGCCGCCGTTGATAACCCAAAGGTCCGCGCCGTTGCTGCCCTCTACCCCGCCGATACTTCCCCCTCTGCAGTTCAGGCCGCCCACGCTGTTAAGGCCCGCGGCCTTGTTATCGGCGCAGGCCAGGATGATATCTTCCGCGCCGGTAATCCCGCGAAGCTAGCCAACGCCTGGGGCGGCCCGGTGGCCTACCGTGAGATTGCTAAGGGCACGCAGTCCGGTTTCAGCGAGGATAAACTCTTCAAGTTGGCGCTTGGTTCCGGCTTCTTTCAAGGATCCGCCGTTGAGACAGCCCGCGGCCTAGTCACCGGCTTCTTGCTGTCCACCCTGGCTGGTGAGTCCAAGTATGACGCCTTTGCGGCTGCCGACGCCTCCGCCAAGGGCGTCGAGAGCTTCCTCGGCGAGGACCTCACCAAGCACGCGGGTTTCTAGCGACGGGAAAGGTTTCGACGAGCTAGCACCGCAAGGCGCACGTGTGCTCCGACTAAAGCAGGACGATCGTTTATTCGTCCTGCTTTAGTCTTTTTAAGCGGGGAACTTCAAGGAGAAGCCAGGCGATAAGGCCAATTCCTGGGAGAAGCAGCTGCGCGGCCGTCCACAGCTTTATGTAGGCCATATCTCGGTCGCATTTGATCTCAATGCCAAGCACGACAAAAGCCACCAAGAGGTACAGCATGGGAAGAACTCCCCACAAGACGTCATAAAGACAAGGAACTGTCATGCGGTCTTCTCCCAAGCCTTGGTTGATACGTGCAGTGGCTACTCACGCCACAGTAACACCGGGAGCTGCTGGCGCACAGAGGAGTTTCCCGGTTTCCGTGTCACCCGCGCCTGAGCACTGATTGCACTTGGCCGCGCGGGCGGCCTCGCCCCTGCCCTTGGCTTTGGCTGTGCGCTCCGCCCCTAGAAGCAGGGTTGCGCCGCTGCGCCTCTGTAGGCGATTGGGCTTGGGCGGCACGCTGCGCAGACTTTTCCAATTCGTCTTGTGCTTTAGCCATGGCTTTCTCAAATTCCAGCAGCCGTGCGGCTGTGCGCTCGCGGAATCCGCGCGCGAACTCATCAAAATCATTGTGCGGCATTACCACTGCCCTGCCTTTCGTGCGTGTACGGAGGAGGTTTCTGAACTTTCTTGCGGGGGCATTTCTGGCGTGGCCTCAGCCCCAGCGGCCGGACCTGGTACTGGCTCAGGTGCAGGTGCTGGCGCCGGGGCTGGCTGCGGCGCCGGTGCCTCCGCTGCCTGCATGTGCGCAAGTTTCTCTGGCGGTGCCTCTGGCTCAGGAACGTTGTTCAGCTCCGGAGGCGGCGGCGTAACACCGTTGTCAGGAGCAGGCTCTGGTGCAGGCGGTGGGCAGGGTTCGGGCTCTGGCTGCGGTTCTGGCTCGGGTACAGGCTCCGGTACGGGCTCCGGCTCCGGCAGATTCTCCACGAAGTCCATAGCTGCCTCAGCCAACAGACCCAGCCCCAGAATGGCAACGCCCACGCCAAGCAGGCCTAAGCTTCCACAGCAGGCTTCTTCAGGCTTGCACTCACCTGCTTCCGCACCGGGTGGCTGCTCTGCTTCTTCGCAGTCCTCGTCTCCTACAGGTTCTTCAGGGCACTCGATGTCTTCGGCTGCCGGCTCCACGTTCTCAGGACAGTCCACCACCTTCTGCGGCACAGGTTCAGTGGGAACCTCAACCCCTGCATCGGCGGGCTTCGTGGTTCCTAGTTCACGTTGATGTGCACCACACCCGCACGACTGTGCTTCCTTTTCGGCATTGCAGCGGCACGGTGTGTGCTCCTCTTCTGGTGCCGTTGACGCGGGCTCAGTCGGCACATGGCTCGGCTCAGTCGGCGTCGCCGGCTGTGGCTTCTCTTCAACCGGTGGGCAGTCTTTTTCAGGCACCGTGGCGGGCTGGGTGGGCTCCGGCTTTTCTGGTGGTGCCACCGGTGTTTCTGGTTTCGGCTCTACAGGTTGCTGCGGTGCAGCTGGCGCCGAAGGCTGAGCTGGCTGTGTGGGCTGAGACGGTGTGGACGGGGCCGGAGCTGGTGACGGCTGGGCCGGTGCACAAGGTTCAGGCTCAGGTTGCGGGCACTCTTTCCGCTTCTCCTCACAGCCGCATTCGGGCTCTGGCGGGGTTTCCGGCAGCTCTCGCTCGCACACCTCGGTGCAGCGCCGTTCAAACTCGTCATAGCAATTCTCAATGGCGGTATCGCGGTCCCGGCACGTTTGCGTGATGGTGTCATTCGTCTGATCGATAAGCTCCCCACCAATGCGCGATATCACCGGGATGATGACCTTTCCCAGAGGGTGCCGCTGCAACAGCATGGTCAAGATGTTAATCAGTGGAATCACAGCAGAGATAAGCTCTGCCACCGCGGAATCAGAAACATCAACGACGTCTTCGATGGCATCCGAACACTGCTGCGCGGATTCCACCAAATCATCGGCTTCGTCCCTTTCCTTGTCGAAATCGTCTTGCACGCCGCGCAAATGATCCATGATCGCTCCCCCGGCCAGCGATAGAACCGTACCGAGAAGGAATTCCCGCAACCCGTTACCACCGCGCCCTGGGCGGCGAGCACCCATCGCCGACGCAGTGTTCGTAACCAAGTCGCCTGGGTTAATCCCATCGACCGACCCCACCATGTCCCCCAACAAGCCAATGGGCGTGCTGGGCCCGGAATAGCCTCCTCGGCTTGCCGCCTGGAACTGGGACACCGCTTGTGAATAATCACCCAAGAGTGACTTGACCATCGTGGACATCAATTCACCCCTGCTTCCTGGTCACCGAGTTGCCCGGCGAGGCCGCGGTCCACGTCCCCGAAAGCACGCAGTTGTTCGCGCGCGGCATCCGCTGTGGCCGATATGTTCTCTAACCGCCACGCACCGCGTTCATGGAGCCGGTTCAACAGGGCCTGAATCTGTGCGCCGTGCCCGCCGAAATCACGCCCCGCGGAGGATTGGGGAAAATTCGGTCTATCCCCGCGGTGCGCGTCACTTTGGGCACGGGTTTGGTCCACGACGGCGTCGAGAAGCCGCGTGGCTTCATCCTCATCAAAAAATACGTCGGGCATATGCGCCCTCCTTCTCGTCCACAACAAACAGTGATTCCTGCTTTTATTGGACTGAGAAACATCCTCTTTGGTTCCCACACCACCCCACAAAACACGAAACCCCAGGCCAGCAGCCTGGGGTTGTGGTGGAATGAGTAGAGCTACACTGCAGCAACGACGGCCGCAAGCTTGCCTGCGACCTTGCGCGCCTGCTCCTTTTCAGCAGCCTCCACCATGACGCGGAAGAGCTCCTCCGTGCCGGACGGGCGCAGCAGAACGCGGCCCGTATCACCGAGCTCTGCCTCGGCAGCAGCGATAGCTTCCTTAACCTCAGGGGCGTTAAGGATGACAGCCTTGTCGGACACCGGAACGTTAATGAGCACCTGCGGCAGCACCGTCATCACGGAGGCCAGCTCCTTGAGGGTCTTCCCGGACTTGGCCATGCGCGCCATGATGGACAAACCGGTTAGCGTGCCATCACCAGTGGTGCAATCATCCGGCAGCACCACGTGGCCGGACTGTTCACCGCCCAAGGAGAAGTCACCGCGATTGAGCTCTTCCAGCACGTAGCGGTCACCCACGGCGGTTTCCTTGACCTCGATGCCCTGCTCCTGCATGGCCAGCTTCAGGCCCAGGTTCGACATCACGGTGGCCACCAAGGTGTTGAAGCGGAGATCGTTTTCTTCCTTCATACCCACGGCGAGGATCGCCATGATCTGGTCACCGTCAACGACGTTGCCTTCGGCATCCACGGCTAGGCAACGGTCAGCGTCACCATCGTGCGCTAGGCCCAGATCGGCGCCGTGCTCGACGACGGCCTCCTGGGTCTTCTCAATGTGCGTCGAGCCGCAATCCTCATTGATGTTGAAGGCATTAGGCTTGTTGTGAATGGCAACGACCTCAGCACCCGCAGCCTCATAGGCCTGCGGTGCAACCTTGGAGGCAGCGCCATTTGCAGTATCGACGACAACCTTGATGCCGTTCAGATCCGTGGTAACAACCTCAGCCAAGTGCTTCAGGTAGCGCTCGCGGCCGTCGGGAGCCTCCGAAATAATGCGGCCAATCTTGGTCGCAGTCGGGCCATCTTCAGTGAGATTGTCCATAGCAGCCTGGATGCGGTCTTCCACCTCATCCGGCAACTTCTTGCCGCCCGCGGAGAAGAACTTGATGCCATTGTCTGGCATCGGGTTATGGGAAGCGGAGATCATCACGCCGAGATCTGCCCCAAAGTCATCGGTAAGGAACGCGATTGCCGGGGTAGGCAGCACGCCGACGCGCACGACGTCAACGCCTCGCGATGCCAGACCCGAGGCAATCGCCGCATCCAGCATCTCACCCGACACACGCGGGTCGCGCCCGATAATCGCGAGCGGGCGACGCTCATAAGATTCACGGTCTGAAGTAAGAACTTCCGCTGCCGCCTGGCCCAAGCGCAGCGCGAGAATCGGTGTGAGCTTCTTGTTCGCGAGGCCGCGAACTCCATCGGTTCCAAAAAGTCGAGTCATAGTTGTTCATTATGCCCGCTCCCCGTTGTGTGGCGCAGATCGGTCCACCTTTGGGGCTTGGTTATACCCCGCAACATAGCAGGAAACTCGCCCCACCCCTGCCATACACGGCGAAAGCCGCCGCCTCCACGAAAGGGAAGCAGCGGCTTTCGGAAAATGCAGTAAGCGAAGATTAACGCTTGGAGTACTGCGGGGCACGACGTGCCTTGTGCAGACCAGCCTTCTTGCGCTCCACGGCACGAGCATCACGGGTGAGCAGGCCAGCCTTCTTCAGGGCCTGGCGGTCAGCCGGGTTGTAGATGTTCAGTGCGCGGGCGATAGCCAGGCGCAGGGCGCCTGCCTGACCGGTCGGGCCACCACCGTTGACGGTGACCTTGATGTCGAACTGACCCTCGCGCTCGAGGATGGTCAGCGGCAGCAGGATGTCCTGCTGGTGCAGCTTGTTCGGGAAGTACTCGTCAAA
Source organism: Corynebacterium sp. HMSC072D12 (assembly GCF_001813925.1). Taxonomy (NCBI): domain Bacteria; kingdom Bacillati; phylum Actinomycetota; class Actinomycetes; order Mycobacteriales; family Corynebacteriaceae; genus Corynebacterium; species Corynebacterium sp. HMSC072D12. The sequence goes on along the minus strand of NZ_KV814392.1, from coordinate 43,655 downwards.
GGCGCGGCCGTTGACGGAGATGTTGCCGGAACCAGCAACGAGGCGAACACGAGCGATGGCGCGCTTACGGCGACCAACGGTCTGGATCGGGCCCTCGTGGATAGCCGGGGCAGCGGTCTCAACCTCAGCCTCGGTATCGGTTGCCAGGGAATCACCGATGGTGTTGGTGAACTCCTCGGTAGCGGCGGTTGCTGCAGCGATGTCGGCAGCGTCGGCTACATTGTTGTCGATGTTCTGCTCGGTCATTACTGTGCCACCTGCTTAAACTCAAAGGTTTCCGGCTTCTGGCCGGCGTACGGGTGCTCCTCGCCCACGAAAACGTGCAGCTTCTTGATGGAGGCGTTGGAAAGCTTGTTGTGCGGCATCATGCCCTTTACAGCTTCCTCGATAACGCGGACCGGGTTGGCGTCCAGGGACTGACCAAGGGTCATGGACTTCAGGCCGCCCGGGTAACCGGAGTGGCGGTAGCGCATCTCGCGCTCGCGCTTGTTGGAGGAAATGTGGATCTTGTCCGCATTCAGGATGATGATGTGGTCGCCGCAATCAACGTTCGGTGCGTACTGGGGCTTGTGCTTGCCGCGCAGCATGTCAGCCACGGTGGAAGCGAGCTTGCCCAGAACCACGTCGGTAGCGTCGATGACGTACCACTTGCGGGTGATGTCACCGCTCTTCGGGTGGAAAGTAGACAAAATGACTCCTTGAAAGTCTGTCTCGGAACTGCCGGCCATCGCTATGTAAGCCCCTACGCGGTACATACAGCGGCCGGTGGAGACCTGCAGCACGCGCGCACCCAAGTCAACAAGGGTGCGGACACATAGGTGCTTCACTTTAGTACGCAGCGGATCAAAAACCCAAAACGCCGATATCGCCCCTCACCAACGCCTCCATCCCTGCTAATTCGGGGTGGGGGTTCGAGACAGAAACGTTGATGAGAAGCGATACCGGCGCCTTTTGCTGAGTGAGCGGAGGGTGGTGTGGGTCAAGGTGGCGCGTCCAGCCCTTCCATTCTCTGCGCCACTCCCCTAGCCTCCGCGCCTTCCTCCCTCCCGCTCACTGCTCATGGTGGTGAATGGTCAGGCAGAAAGTGTCCGCGCACCCAGCTCAAGACTCACAGTAGGAGTGGTTTAGCCCCAGCTAGCGGCAGCGCGACGGTTGACGTCGCTCATATTGTCATTGCCCTGGGAAACCGTGGTGGAGATGGTCGCTAGCACCGTGTTGAGCTCGGCGGCTGCCTTGTCCCATTTCGCCTGCGCCGCGTTATATGCGGCAGCGGAATCTCCCTCCCACGTCGATACCATCGGCTGCAGGGTGGATTTGAGGTCACCGAGGAGCCCGTTGATGCGGCCCGAGGTGGAGTTGATGTCGGCGGCGGCACCGGCGATGGCGCCAAACTGATACTTGATTCCAGACATTGCGTGTTCCTTATCTTCTGTGTTCGTGCGTGGTTCAGCGTGTGCAGTAGTCAGTGAAAGCAGCTCGTGTTTAGAGGGCCAGGCCCGCGCCGCCAACGTTCTCGAAAGACTGGGCGTTATCAGCCTCGACCGAATCAAAGTTGCGGGCATTGTCCCTGATGTTCTCGCTGATGGCGGTCAGCGCCTCACGCAGCTGCTGCGCGGAGGAGTTGTAGCGCTGCATTAGGTTGTCAAAGGAAACCTGCGCGCGGCCTGCCCAGCTGCCACGGACGGAGTCCACAACACCCTGCAGGCGGGTGAGCTCCCCCTGTACCTCGTCGTTGGTGGAGTCGACGCGGCCAGCGGTGGCCACCATTACGTCGGCTTCTGTGCGGAACGTTTGAGTCATGTCCTTCTCTTTCTGTCTTGTTCCCTACCTTGGGGCGTATCCCTTATTCCTAGGGATTGGTGTGTGTTTCTTCCCCCGAGAAGCACCCTGTGTCCTTCTCACCCTTATTGGACTGAGCTAGTAGCTCATCGGTTCCCGCTAATTTCCAGATTCTTTGAGATTCGCAGAACTTTCCCGCTTAGTCCTTCTTGACCAGCGATTCTGCCGCCATTCGGCAGGCAGCCTTCTGCACTACATTGGGCTCAAACTTGGTGTGGCAGCCCACGGACATCTGATGGCCCTTGTCTTCCCACATCATCCACGTCACCCGGGAGCCGTCGCCGGGGTCCTCGGTATACGTCAGCCGTCCAGCGTCCTCTACCGGATCACGGAGGGCAGGATCGGATTCGATCTGCTCTTTAATCTCTGTGAACAACACGTCGACAGGCACATTGAAAAGCGGATCAGCAGCCAGGAGGATGCGCAGGTTAGGGTCTTCACCGGCAGCGGTGACCAGACCATCCTCCACGCTGGTGCGGAATCCTTGAGGAAGCACCAGGGACATTCCCTCCACGTCGATGGCCTGCTGACCGGGTCGCAGCTGCCTACTTCCGGATTCCTCAGCTCCGGCCCCCTCGGCCGGGCCCTCGGGATGTGCTTCCGTGCTGGGATTCGAGGCCATGCCCGAAGTGCCGGAGGCGGCAGATGCTCCTTCAGCTGTCTGATCGGGAGTCGACGCTGCCACAGCCGCATCCTTGCGACCCACCGCCCACCACGACACCCCGGCCACCACGAGCACCATGACCGCGATAGCGATGTAGAAAAGATCGATACCTCCCAACAACGCGGACCAGCGGGATTCCGCTGCACGGTGCGAGCGCCCGCGGCGGACAGGCCGGGACAGCTCGGCAGTCGCCGCGTCCTCATCCCCAAGGTCCTCGTGCTGCGTGCCCACGACCGAACGGGAAGAAGACGGTGCAGCACTAGCCGCAACAGACACGGACGGCGGCGATGGTTCTGGTTCCTGCACGGTCGCACCCGCGCCAGCGAGCTGACGGCGCAGAATACTCACGGCTTCGACGCTGACCTCCGTTCCAGAGGGATCCGCCACCACATCAACGCTGATGTCCGGCCATTCCGCCCCGCAGACCTTTTCGGCTTGGTCGAGGACTGCCTCCAGTGCCCAGCCTTCGGCGATTCCAGTGCCGGGCAGGTCATAGCGATAGATCGTCTCTGGGCCTTCATAAATCGTGGCGGCATCGAGCACCGTAATAACTAGCGTGGTCTCGGGCGCGGTTGTCGGGGTTCGCAGTGCATGCGTCGTGGTCATTGGTTCTCTCCCTTGTTGCTTGTGGTCTGTGGTGAGGTATGTGAACTATCGGCGCTTGGCACATAGACCTGCGCCAAGCCTTGGGATACGCCGCGGACGACCCATTGGCCGCGGCCGGGCGGCAATGCCGTCGGTTTGATGCCGAAGATGGCGCCTTCGTCACGGTCGGCGTCGAGAAGCAGCAGCGCCGGCTGCAAGTCCCGCACCGCCGAGAGGAACTGCCCAAACATCGCGCGCCCAATGCCACCTGCTTTGCGCGCGAACACCAGGTGCAGCCCCACATCGCGGGCGTGCGGGAGGAGCTCCAGCAGAGGTGCTAGCGCTATCTCGCTGACGAGGTCGAGGTCATCGATGACAAGGTAAATATCTGGGCCTTGCCACCAGCTCCGCGCGGCGAGCTGGGCAGGGGTGACGTCGGCGCCAGGGAGGCGCTGCTCTAGGGTGCGCACTGTATCGAGAATGGCTTGGGTGGCCGCGCTTGCCGACGCCCCATAGGCCGCCACCATCTCCTCATCCAGCGTCCCCAAATGCGCGCGGCGCTCATCGATGACTACCAGGCGGGCCTCCTCCCGACTCAGCTGGCTGATTCCGGCGAGAATCACGCTGAGAAAATGCGATTTGCCGGAGCCTTGAGAGCCAATGCACACGAGGTGAGGCTGGACGCCCGGATCCCAGTCGAGGACCTCTAGGTCCGGACCACCAATGCCCCAGGCCACCCCGTCTGATGACGAACCATCTTCCGGCTCAGGCAATTCGGTGAGCACAGTGGGCAACATTTTCAGCGGTGGAACCGGAACAGCATCCGCATGCACGCCACAGATATGAGCGATATCCTGCGGTGAGGTCGCTGCAAAAAGGAGGTTTTCCCCTGCTAAAGTGATCCCTCGCCCAGGTGCTGCCGGCAACTTCTGCTGCGCCTTGCGGTCGATGAGGGAATCCATGGCTTCGCCCAAGCGCAGCTCAAGGCGGGCCGCGATGAGATCCCGAATCGACGGCCGCAAACTGGTCCACCGCGCCGCTGCAATCAAGACGTGAACGCGGGCGGAGGCACCGTCAGCAACCAACTGGGTAATCGGCTCAGCTAAGTCCTCAAAGTCTGCCCCGGAGGTGCCGATGTGGTGCCAGCCGTCCACGATCAAAAAGGTGTGGCGAGGTTCCGGGCGGCGCACGAGGCCGGCGACTTCATCGACGATGCGCCGCACCTTTTCCGGTTCCTCACGTCCGGCTACCCCAGCTACATGAGGCAGACGGTCCAACACCCGCAGCTGCCCGCCTCCTAGGTCGATGACATAAAAGCGCACCTGGTCCGGCGAATGCCACAGGGCCATACCGGAGGCGATGCTGCGCAGCGCCATCGACTTTCCTGACTGCGGTCCGCCGCACAGTGCAAGGTGCCCACCGCCCGTCGTGAAATCCACGAGCAGCGGGTCTTGACGCTGGTGATAAGGACGATCAATAAGCCCCACCTCCGCGCGTAGCCCGCCACCTGCGCTGAGTGAATCCGTGCGCAGAGCGGCAACGCTGGATAGCTCTACCACGGGCGGCAAGGGTGGCAACCAGATTCGCCTCGCTGACTGGCCGCGCTTGGAGGCTTCCTCCCGGGCGGCAGCCACCACTGTGTCCAAGAGTGTGCTCGAAGAATCCACGAGCTCCGTATAGTCCGCGTTCTCCTCCGCCGTACGATGCCCACTAAAAAGCTCCACGCGTGCCGAATGCCGCGTATGTTCGGCCACCTCATCACGCACTACCCGGCGCGTGACCGGGCCAGAAACATAAGAAGCCTGAAAGCGCGTGGGGGCATCGGCATCCGTTTTGAGGTAGCCGGCTCCCGGCTGGGCGGGGAGGTGATAAGCATCGGGCACGCCGAGGACCTGGCGGGATTCCCCGGCGGAGAAAGTCTTCAACCCAATGCGATAAGACAGGTGCGAGTCCAATCCCCGCAAGCGCCCTTCCTCCAAGCGCTGGGAGGCCAGCAACAGGTGCACGTGCAGCGAGCGGCCGAGCCTTCCCACCGCGACGAAGAGTTCAGCGAAGTCCGGGTGCTGCCCCAGCAGCTCCGAAAACTCATCCACCACAATGACCAACGCTGGCAGCGGCCCGTGCTCCGCCACCGCGGCAGCGGAGGCGTTGAATTCGCCCACGTTGGCAAAATTTCCTGCCTTGCGCAGCAGCTCCTGGCGGCGATTCATCTCGCCGGAGATGGCATCGTACATTCGCTCCACCAGGGTGGATTCTTCTTCCAGGTTGGTAATCACGGCGGAGGTGTGCGGCAGTTCCTCACAGCCCAAGAAGGTGGCGCCACCTTTGAAGTCAACGAGCACAAGATTGAGTTCCTCCGGACTGTGCGTGGCGGCCAGCGCTACGACAAGCGTTCGAAGTAATTCCGATTTTCCGCTGCCTGTGGCACCAATGCATAACCCATGCGGCCCCATCCCGCCCTGCGCGGACTCCTTTAAGTCAAGCATCAGAGCGTGCCCGGACTCGTCGACACCGATGGGCACACACAGCCGCTCAGCAGGGCTGCGCCCCTGCCACATGCCGGAGGCTTGGAGCGCATCTACATCCCGAAAGCCCAGCAACGAGGGCACATCCGCATTGCGGCCATGCCGAGGCGTGGACGCGACATCGCCACCGAAGGGGCGGTGATAGGGCGCGAGGGTGCGGGCAAGGAGGAGGGCCGTGGGGACGTCGACAAACGCGCAGCTTCCTAGCTCCTCCTCGCCCGCGGCAGTAACCACGGAGAGCGTGCTTTCCGCCCGCAGGTAGATGCCCTCTTCCTCGGCGCGCCGTCCCAGCGGCGAATGGGGTGTCACCCCCACGGCGATGGTGGTTGTGGGGCTATCCCCCGGCGCGTCACTGCGCAGCACACCAACGCTATGCCCTTGTTCCTCCGTCATGACGCAGATGCGAAACTGCGCCTGGTCAGGCTCCCTGGAATGCGGCAGCCACTTCAACCATCCCCATTCCGCACCGTGATACTCAATGCCCACGGTCTCCGGGTCATGCAGCACCGCCAGGTGTAACAGCAGCGCGCGGGCCACCCCAGCGGCGTCTTCACCGGCCAGGCCGACGACGCGAAAGGCCTGCAACTGGATGACCACCGGCATATCCGCGAGGGTTCCCACCGCACGCACGGTCTGGCGCAGGCTCACCGCGCACACCGGGTCGAGGTCTTCCGCCGCACCCGAATCCGGCACATTAATGGGAGTGCACAGGGCCATCGGCCCCGTCCCCACCCGCACTTCCAAGGCATCCGGGGCATCCGCCGTCCGTTCCCACAGCCGCGGGGTGGGAATCAGCGCGCCAAGCTGTTCGGGGTCAGGGTTGCGGTGTTCCTCGTGCGCGCGCTGAGCCGCCCCACGCTCTAGTGCTTCCTCCCGCAGTGCCTTGAGGTGGCGCAAGTAGGTCCGGCGGGTCTCATCCGGATCGTGCCCGCCTGCCTGTGGGTTAAACATCATGGCCATGCTGGCCAGCATCATGAGCGGGAACATGAGGCTCATGGGACTGATCCGTCGTGCATCCCCCGCTCCGAGAACCATGAGCGCCACCATGCCCAGCATGGCCGCGATCATCACCAGCGGCATGAGTAAGCGCACGAGCGGCACCGGTTGTGCGCGGGCTGCCTCCGGCACCGCCTCGGCATCAATGTTGCCCTGCGGCAACGGTGGTGCTGGCTCCCGATAGGCCGCCACCCCAGTGCCAACGACGCGTGTAGGTACGCGCATGTCAAAGTCCTTCCCCCCGAAGTACTCCACCGCCTCCTTAAGCGGTGGACAGCGTGCCACAAGTAAGCCACAATGTGAGGCAATGGGCAAGGGGTTGCCCAGAAAAATTTTTCGGGGGAGGTACTTTCCATGACTCGCGCACTTGCGCATTCCATTCACGTCACCGTCCGCATCCATGCAGGCCAGACCCGCAAAGAAGCAGATGTATCGCTACCGCTTTCTTCCAGCGTCGGGGAGGTGCTGGGAGAATTGCTCGTGCTTGTCGACGTCCCCCCGGCCCCCATCCTCTGGCGCGCCACTACCGCGGCGGGCAAGACCATATCGATGACCACGCCACTCGACCGCACCAGTTTGGAAGACGGCTCCATCCTGGTGCTCAGCCCAGATGCGCCGACACCGGCGCCCATCGTGCGGGATGCCGCGGAGGCACTCGCTGCCGAAGCCTCGACCACGCAGCTGTCTGGTCTAGCCGGGGTCTGGGGCGTGGCAGGGCTTATCGCCGTCGGCGCCTTGCTCGCCGCCGCCCTATCTCCCTCGATTGGCTGCGCCGCCGCTGCACTCCTCGGCCTCGTGCTCGCGGCGTGGACCCGGCGCGGTTCTCTGCTTGCAACCGCCCACGTTGCTGCTGGTCTGGCGGGGGCGCTGTCCACTGGTTCGCCTGTGGCTACTGGCCCAGCCGGAACCGTGATTCCGGCCGCACCACTCGTGGGTGCTGCGGCGGCCGTGGGTGCTGTGGCGGTGCTCTCCCACGTGGTGCGTATTGGCGGATTACGTGCTCGGGCAAGTGCCGCCACGTGGTGCCTGCTCGCGCTCGTCGGTGTGCTTGGCCCCGGCCCGTTACTTGCCTCCACTGTGGTCCTGCTAGCGGCCTCTCCCCTGCTGACCACGCGGCTTGCTGGCCTCCGAGTGCCGCAACTGCCCACCGCCGGGCAGGACTTGAGTATCTCGGATGAGGATCCCACGGATAACTCACTCAAAGCCCGGCACGCCGGGCAGGCCTACGAAGGTATAGCGGTGGGCTGCACGCTGGCGGGCATTCCTTCCCTCTTTCTCGTCGCGCTCAACGCTCACGCGGACGCAACCGTGGTTGCTTCCCAGGCATTATGCGTGAGCATCGCCGGAGCGGTCATCGTGCATGCGGCACGCCATGCCCGGCTCATTGCGGCGTGGGCACTGGGTATTTATGGCCTGGCCGCGGCTAGTGCCGCGGTGGCGGTACCTCTGCGCGAGTGGCAGCTGCTTAGTGCCCCGACTATGGGAACGTGGGTGCTCAGCGTGATCGTGGGTCTCATCGTGGTGGCCATGCTTTCAGTACCGGTGTGGGCAGGCAAACTACAGCAGATTGAGCCAACTACCATCGTGTGGTTCGAGCGCGCCGAGGCACTCGCGCTCGCCGCTTGCCTGCCGCTCGCCGCGCACCTGGCCGGGCTCTTCGAGTTCATTCGGGGGTTGGGCGCATGACAGCTCTAAGCAGAATCAGCGCTGCCAGCGCAGCCCTTGGCGCAGTCCTGGCTTGGGGTTCCTGCGTGTTGCCTGGGCCGATAGCTGCTGCCCGTGAACCGGATACCGCCTGTGCAGTAGCCACGCGGGCTCCAGCAGGACCACAGCCTTCGGCGCAGTACTCGGAGTATCGTGCGCGACTGCATTCCTTTGCCACGGGTGCCGGGGTGAAGGTCGCGGTCATCGACACTGGGGTGGCCGCCCACCCACAGCTGCACGTATCACCAGGAGCGGACTTCGTAACCCCGGAGGAACCAGACCCGCTGCGAGATTGTGACCTGCACGGAACGGTGGTGGCCGGCGTCATCGCAGGTAAGGAACTCGGCATGGCTCCGGATGCGGAAATCTACTCCATCCGGCAGACCAGTTCGCATTACCGGGCTCCAGCAGCAGAGAGCAGTGAAGCGGAACGAGCTGGCTCCGGCACACTGGCCAGCCTGGCTGCCGCCATCGAGGATGCTGTTAACGCAGACGCAAAGGTCATCAACGTCTCCGTGGTCTCCTGCGTTCCGCAGGATGCCGCGGCAAGGGTGGACCGCGCTGGTGTGGATGCGGCGCTTCGCCGTGCAGAAGAGGCTGGGGCGGTGGTCGTGGCGGCGTCGGGAAACGCCACGGCTGGCGGCTGCGAAAAGGATGACGTGGTCTTTCCCGCGGAAGCCGAAACCGTCCTCGCGGTCGGCGCCTTAGCTACGCCGCATGAACTCGCGGAGTACTCCATCGCCGCGCCCCTCAGCGCGGAAGGAAGCGTCCCTCTTGCGCTTGAACCCGGCGGCGGCTGGGCCACGGGAAAAGGCGACGCTACCTTTCAAGGCACTTCCTTTGCTGCGCCGCTGGTCAGCGGTACTCTCGCTTTGCTGGTGCAGCGATACCCCGGGGACTCCCCGGCACAGCTGCGCCAGCGCATTATTGATTCGGCCGAACCCGGGCACGGGGTGGTGGATCCTCTTACTGCGGTAACCTATCGGCCCCCGAGCGATTCCCGTAAGGATCGCTCGATTGCGGTCGCACCAGCGGCGGCATCGAAAGACACGTCCTGGCCACAGGTGCGTTTGCTCCTCGGGGCCTTAGGCTTGCTCATCCTCGTGGCGGTTTTCAGTGCTCAGCCTTTAAGGCCTCCGCGCGGCTTAAGGTAGAGCCTTCCGGCAACAGGCGCAGGATCTCCCACGGCACCTGCTCCGGTTCCTCCACGCCCAGCGCGCTCAGCTCCGCGGCACCAGCCAGCTCGTGGCGTCTGCCAGTGGCGGACACCACGTGATAACCGTGCCCGCTATCCACGCCCACGCCAGCTTGGAGTCCGGCGAAACGGTGCGCGGGCGAATCTCCCGGTAGGTCCACCGTGGCCGCCACCGGCCGCAGCATGCCAGCACCCTGTTCGTGTGTCGCACACAACCAGCCTTGCTCAGGAGACAGGAAGTCCACGCGGGTGGTGGGCAGGTTGAAGGTCGGTGGGACATCGCCCAGCGCGGCCACCTCTTGCGCCTGTGCGGGCAGGCGCTGAGCACCCACGCCGACGAGCATCTCCGCCTGGGTGGGGGTGATGGAGAAAACACCGTGCTCCGTGCGCGCCCACAACTGCTCGCCGGTGTCGAGGATCTCAGGCGGCGCGGCTGGAAAGCTCAGCGGCTCCAGCTCTGTGAAGGCGTTGAGCAATTCCTCGGGCATGGTCCACACAGCGGTTTCTGCAGTCATCCCTAACGCGCGGCGCAGAACCCTGCCCTGCGTGCTCGTAGCCTCAGGCAACACGACGCGCCCCTGCCCCGTCAGCAGCCACTGCGTCCCAGCGGATTCCACCACGGCGGCGTGCTCCGCATCGAAGGTAGGAACGGCATGGTGCGCCACCACGGTGACGATGCCGACGTGGCTGCTGGACTGCCAGTTCTCGCCCTGCGTAGATTCTTCCAAACAGGCCGACCAGCCTGACTCCTCCCCCATCGCCGTGCCCAGGAGGTTAGGCGCATCCGCAATTCCCAGCGGTGTGCCCAGGTTCACCTGCTCCAGGAAGCTTTCGCCGGCGGCCTGCGCTTCGACCGGTTCGTTGGCGATGAGTCGGGCCGAAGCCAGGTTGGTCACCGGATGATAGGTGCCATTCACTAGCGCTAAGAGCTGTCCCTCAGAAGAACGCACCACGGGCGCATCCCCTGGCTGCGGGTCCGGCTGCATCCACGCGATGAGCCCCGATCCGAGACTCAAAAAGGCCACGGCGGCCACCCCGCCAAGCAAGGCGCGACGCCGTCGCTTTAGCGGATCATGAATCATGCGGATATCCCCGAAGACCAAGCCGTGCTCGAGGCGACGCAGTAGAAACTTGTGCCCGGATACTTGGGCCTTGGTAGTAGGCAACGCGCGTGCCATGAGAATCCTCCCCGAATCAGTGCGCCACCCTCCCACGGCGCAGTGAGTTCTAGATTAACCCAACTCGGTATCCTCTGCAGCGCGACGGCTGCGGGTCATCTCCGCGCGCGCGGCTAACTGTTCCGCATCGGGATAGTCCACGCCGACGAGGCTCAAACCCGCTGCCGGGGCGAGGGGAATCTGGGAAGACCTGCTGGTCTCTTTGAGCATCTGGTCTGCGAAATCCACGTCACGGGAGCCTTCGCCCACCCGCAGGCAGCAGCCTACGAGACAGCGCACCATGGACCAGCAAAAAGCATCGGCGCTCACGTGCGCCTCATAAAGCTGGGGCTCGGCCGGCGTGGAGACATCCTTCCACTCAAAGGCCAGCAGCTCGCGAATGGTGGTTGCGTGCGGCTTGGCTTTGCAGAAGGCCACGAAATCGTTGAGGCCCACCAGCCTGTCGGCGGCTGCCTGCATCAGATCCAGGTCCACCGGCTTGAACCAGGTCGCGGTATCGCGCGCGCGGGTCGGCAGTGCCCCGCGCGGATGCGTCGTAATGCGGTAGACATAGTGGCGGCATAGCGCCGAAAAGCGCGCATCAAAATCGGGCGATACTTCGGTGCAGGCGTGTACACGGACGTCGACGGGCAGCAGCTTGGCCAGGCGCCTGACCAGTTTGGCAGGGTCACCATCGATGCTCCGTTGGCTCAGCGCCTCACGGGTGGTGTCGAAGTGAGCCACCTGACCGCTGGCATGAACGCCCGCGTCGGTGCGCCCGGCCACGGTGAGCTCCACGGGGTGGCGCAGCACCATGCTCAGCTTCTCCTCCACGGTCTGCTGCACCGTGCGAAGCCCACCTTTCTGCCGAGCCCAACCATGGAAGTCGGTGCCGTCATAGGCCAAGTCCAGTCGCAGGCGAACGCTTTCACTCATGGGGGTTGATGATACCGTGCGCCCGAAGCGCCGTGCAGACTGCGTCGGTGGCCCGTTTTAACAAATAGTGGCCTAAAAACTGCAATTTTTGGACCCTTATTTGTTAAAACGGTACTTCATCCAGAGCACCTGCGCCGGGGCCCGTAAAAGACGACAAAGGCCCGCGTCCCACCACAGTGGTGAGCGCGGGCCCTATAAGACCTAAAGAAGAATTACTTCTCCTCGGTGGTCTCCTCTGCCTCAGTCTCGTCAGCCTTAGCGGACTCAGCCTCAGCCTCTTCAGCCTTAGCTTCCTCGGCCTGCTTGGAGGCAGCAGCGCGGGTAGCGCGGTTTGCCTCGGAGGTCACGGTCTCCTCGAGAACGAGGGAGATCTGGGACATCGGGGCGTTATCGCCGGAGCGGTTCTCCAGCTTGATGATGCGGGTGTAGCCACCCTCACGGTTCTCGAACTTCGGTGCCAGCTCATCAAAGAGGTAAGCAACGACATCCTTGTGCGGGATGAGCTTGAGAACTGCGCGTCGGTCAGCAACGGTGCCGGCCTTCGCCTTGGTGATGATCTTCTCGATGTACGGACGAAGAACCTTCGCCTTGGCATCGGTGGTCTTGATTGCGCCGTGCTCGATCAGGCTCGCAGCCATGTTGCTCAGCAGGTGCTTCTGCTGGCTGGCGGAGCCGCCGAGACGCGGACCCTTCTTGGGGGTAGGCATGATGTACTCCTCGTGTGCGGATTAATTGAGCGCGCGACGGGGCGCAAAAGTCGCGCCGTCACGATTCAGTGGAATTCTTTACTCGGAATCGTCGGAAGCCGGGTCTTTGAAGTCACCGGTTTCTGCGTCGTAGCCTTCCAGCTGGGTCGGGTCGAAGTCCTCGGGAGTGTCCTTGAGGGCCAGGCCCAGGTTAGCCAGCTTGATCTTTACCTCGTTTATCGACTTCTGACCGAAGTTGCGGATATCCAGCAGGTCCGACTCGGTGCACTCAGCGAGCTCACCAACGGTGTGGATCTCCTGACGCTTCAGGCAGTTGTAGGAGCGGACGGAGAAGTTCAGATCCTCGATCGGCATGCTGTAGGCGGCGATGTACTCCGTCTCCTGCGGGGACGGGCCAATCTCGATGCCCTCAGCAGCGGTGTTCAGCTCGCGAGCCAGGCCGAAGAGCTCGACCAGAGTGCCGCCGGCGGAAGCCAGGGCGTCGCGTGCGGAAATCGAGTTCTTGGTCTCGACGTCGATGATCAGCTTGTCAAAGTCAGTGCGCTGCTCAACACGAGTAGCTTCGACCTTGTAAGAGACCTTCAGCACCGGGGAGTAAATCTGGTCAACCGGAATGCGGCCGATTTCTCCCGAGGTAGCAGCAGCCGGGACGTAGCCACGGCCGCGCTCGACGACGAGTTCCATCTCCAGCTTGGCGGACTCATTCAGCGATGCAATGTGCAGATCCGAGTTGTGGATCTCCACGCCAGCCGGCGGCTGGATATCGCCTGCAGTGACCTCACCCGGGCCTTCCTTGCTCAGGTACATCACAACCGGCTCGTCGGAGTCGGAGGACAGAACCAAGCCCTTGACGTTCAGGATGATCTCGGAAACGTCTTCCTTCACACCGTTGATGGTGGTGAACTCGTGGAGCACACCGTCAATCTTGATGGAGGTTACTGCCGCGCCCGGGATGGACGAAAGCAGCGTGCGACGAAGCGAGTTGCCAAGGGTGTAACCGAAGCCCGGCTCGAGCGGCTCGATGACGAACTTAGAGCGGGACGAGTCGATGAATTCCTCGGTGAGCTGAGGACGCTGGGAAATAAGCATGGAGTTTCTCCTTGTCGGCGCCCGCTATATGACGCCGGTAGAAGGGGTAAAGATGAAAGTGTCGAAGGATTACTTCGAGTAAAGCTCGACGATGAGCTGCTCCTGCAGCGGGACGTCGATCTGAGCGCGCTCGGGCAGCTGGTGCACGAGGATGCGCAGGGTGTCCGGAACGACCTGCAGCCACGCCGGAACGTTGGCGTCGACCAGGCGGTCCTGAGCCTCTTCGAACCATTCCATCTTCTGGGAACGCTCACGAACATCAATGATGTCGTACTGCGTAACGCGGAAGGAAGGAACGTTGATCTTCTTGCCGTTCACGGTGAAGTGACCGTGAGAGACAAGCTGGCGAGCCTGGCGGCGGGTGTTGGCCAGACCGGCGCGGTAGATCACGTTGTCGAGACGGGACTCGAGCAGAACGACGAGGTTGTCACCGGTCTTGCCCGGGAGACGGTTAGCCTCGGCGTAGTAGCGGCGGAACTGACGCTCCAGCACACCGTAGGTGTACTTCGCCTTCTGCTTCTCCTGGAGCTGCAGCAGGTACTCAGATTCCTTGATGCGGTTGCGGCCAGCCTGTCCCGGAGGGTACGGGCGACGCTCAAATGCCATGTCGCCGCCGACCAGGTCGACGCGCAGACGGCGGGATACGCGGGTAGCGGGGCCAGTATAACGAGCCATTTTCTTACCTCTTCCTTTCCCTTAAACCTTGCGGCGCTTGGTCGGACGGCAGCCGTTGTGCGGCTGTGGGGTGGCATCCGTGATCGAGGAAACCTCGAGGCCTGCAGCCTGCAGGGAACGGATGGCGGTCTCGCGGCCGGAGCCCGGACCCTTGACGAAAACGTCAACCTTCTTCATACCGTGGTCCATGGCCTTGCGGGCCGCGTTCTCTGCAGCCATCTGCGCAGCGAACGGGGTGGACTTACGGGAACCCTTGAAGCCGACGTGGCCGGAGGATGCCCAGGAGATGACAGCACCGTGCGGGTCCGTGATGGACACGATGGTGTTGTTGAAGGTGGACTTGATGTATGCGTGGCCAGCGGCCACGTTCTTCTTTACGACGCGACGACCACCACGGCGCGCGCCGGAACGAGTCTTGGGTGGCATATTTTACTTCTTCTTTCCTGCGATCGTCTTCTTCGGGCCCTTGCGCGTACGAGCGTTGGTCTTGGTGCGCTGACCACGAACGGGCAGGCCACGACGGTGGCGGATGCCCTGGTAGCAACCGATTTCAATCTTGCGACGGATGTCAGCCTGAACCTGGCGGCGGAGGTCACCCTCTACCTTCCAGGTAGCTTCAATGACGTCACGCAGCGCCGACAGCTGATCGTCGTCGAGGTTGTCGGTGCGCAGGTCGGGAGAAATGCCGGTCTTTTCCAGCAGTTCCTTGGCACGGGAAGGCCCGATGCCGTAGATGTAGGTGAGAGCAACCTCCATACGCTTGTTGCGCGGGAGGTCAACACCAGCTAGACGTGCCATATGGCTAGTCCTTTCGGGTTGTTACGATGGTTTTCTCCTCATCCGTCCCCCGCCACGCATACGCTTCGCCCCGGACCGTGCCGGGGTACTGTGGGCATGCTTAGCAGCGTGGGCTCAGGCCATCGCAGCCTGAGGTGAAAAAGGACGCAGCTAGTGCGTCCCGTGGGTGAGGAGGCTTACAGTCTTTACTTGTAGCGGTAGACGATGCGTCCGCGGGTCAGGTCATAAGGAGACAGCTCCACAACAACGCGGTCCTCCGGGAGGATGCGGATGTAGTGCTGACGCATCTTGCCCGAGATATGGGCGAGTACCTTGTGTCCGTTGTCGAGTTCGACGCGGAACATTGCGTTGGGCAGGGGTTCGACGATGCGACCCTCAACCTCGATTGCGCCTTCCTTAGCCATAACCTCTACTTTTCTGGTGAAGTGCGTGCCACGCTTGGCGACGCCCCCACCTGCATGTTTGATGTCTACTGCCTGGTGCCTCCAGCAACCACTTTGGCCGCATACAGACACCAGCACTAAAGCATACGCTGCGAGAACGGGTTTTCCAAATACAGAAACCTCCCGTCACCACATGGTGCGGGAGGCTGATGCCATGTAGCGGTGACTCGCTCACCGCAACGTCTTAGTAGATGAAGACCTTCGAGCCCATCGGCACATCATTCCAGTAGCGCACCGCATCCTGATGGGTCAGGCGCACGCAGCCATTGGACTGGTATGCCGGGGAACCCTCATGGAAGGCGTGGCCATTGTTGGTGAAGTACATGGCGTAGGGCATCGGGGCGTTGCCGAACTCCCAGGAGATCTCGTCCTTGATCTTGCGGTTGATGTAGAAGGTACCAGCCGGGGTTTCCTCACCCGGCTTGCCGACAGACATGCCCTGAGCGACGTAGGTGACGTTGCCGTTGCCATCCTGCAGCCAGGTACGGCTCCCACCACGATCCACGCAGATGCGTGCATCTGCCGGGCAAGGACCAACGTCGAAGCGCTGTGCCTGACGCTCAGCCTCAGCCTTGCGGGCAGCTTCCTCAGCGGCAGCCTTCTCGCGGGCAATCTGCTCAGCGTGGGCGCGCTCTTCAGCTTCGCGAGCGGCGCGGATCTCAGCATTCTTCTGGTCAATCAGACCCGGGAAGATCAGCTCGATGGCACCATCGATAACTGGGCGGAGGGCGTCAGCCGCCTGCGGGTTAACGCTCTGGAGCGTCTCCAGCATCTGGTTGCGGCTATTCCACGCGTTCTCGCGGGTCTGGCCAGCGAACTCATCAAGCTGGGACTGAACGTCGGAAGACAGGGTGTCGATCGAAGGAACCGTCTGTGCGTTAGCGGCCGGAGCCACCGAGAGAGTGGCGGCTACCAGGCCAATTGCGGTGGCGCGACGTAGGGAACGGGCGCCAACTAGGGAGCGAATCTTAGACATGGCAAAAAGTATAAACCTTCCTTAGGCAAAATGCCTACCCAGGACACAAGTTTTAATATCGCTGAGTCAGGATGCGCGGACCATTCTCCGTGGCCGCCACCGTGTGCTCCCAGTGGGCAGATAGTGAACCGTCGAGCGTCACGACAGTCCAATCATCGTCGAGAACTTCATTGTCCTCGGTACCCAGGGTCAGCATCGGCTCAATGGCGAGGACGGAGCCCTCCTGAATAATCGGGCCACGTCCCGCCTTACCTTCATTAGCCAGGTAAGGCTCTTCGTGCATTTCACGGCCAATGCCGTGGCCACCGTAGCCATCGACGATGAATAGCTCCACGCCGAACTTATCCTCGGCGCGATAGGTAGCCTGCTCGAGGGCTGCGGAGACGTCGGTAAGCCGATTGCCGGGAACCATGGCCTTGAGGCCTTCGTGTAGGACCCATTCGGTGGCGTCGCTCAGCGCCTGTGCCTCAGGGCTGAGCTTGCCGACGCCAAACGTCCACGCACTATCCCCCACCC
This sequence comes from Corynebacterium sp. HMSC072D12, assembly GCF_001813925.1. NCBI lineage: Bacteria > Bacillati > Actinomycetota > Actinomycetes > Mycobacteriales > Corynebacteriaceae > Corynebacterium > Corynebacterium sp. HMSC072D12. The sequence goes on along the minus strand of NZ_KV814392.1, from coordinate 26,850 downwards.
AGCCGTCTAGCGTGGCACCGCAGTCGATGGAGACGAGGTCTCCCTCGGCCAGGAGAAGGTCTTTGTGAGGAATACCATGGACAATCACGTCATTGACGGAGGCGCAAATAGACCCCGGAAAGCCGCCATAGCCCTTGAAGGTGGGCACGGCGCCGGCATCCCGAATGGTGTGCTCGGCTACTTCATCGAGTTCGAGCGTACTCACCCCCACTGCCGCGGCGGCCCGCACGGCTTGCAGAGCGCGGCCGACAACTTCTCCGGCCGCCTGCATGGCGTCGAGCTCGCCCGGCGTGCGGGCGGGAATGGTCTTGGTGCGTCGTCGAAAAGCCATGGCGAGGTTGGCAGATTACTTGCCCATAGCCTGAAGGGTGCGCTCGTTGATCTCCTCAACGCTTCCTTCAGCCTTAATGGAGATGATGGCATCGCCGTAGTGCTCGATGAGCGGGAAGGTCTCCTCGCGGTAGACACCTAGGCGGGTGCGAATGGTTTCCTCTGTGTCGTCCGCGCGGCCGCGAGCAAGCATGCGCTCGACCACGACGTCCTCGGATACCTCAAAGTTCAGGACGCCATCGAGCTTCAGGCCCTTGTCGGCGAGTAGCTTCTCCAGGATGTCGGCCTGCTCCACGGTGCGCGGGAAGCCGTCGAGAAGGAAGCCGTCCTTGGCGTCATCCTGGTTGAGGCGGTCCTCCACCATGCGAGCCGTGACGTCGGTCGGCACCAGCTTGCCGGCATCAATGTAGGACTTGGCCTCTACGCCGAGCGGGGTGCCCTCACCAATGTTGGCGCGGAAGAGGTCACCGGTGGAGATGTGCGGAACGCCGAGCTTCTCGCTGAGGAGAGCGGCTTGGGTGCCCTTGCCGGCACCGGGAGGGCCAAGGAGTACGTAACGCATTACTTAAGCAGTCCTTCGTAGTTGGATTGTAGGAGCTGGGACTCGATTTGCTTGACCGTGGTCAGGGCCACCGAGACCATAATGAGGATGGCGGTACCACCGAAAGCGGAGGTACCAGCGGCACCAGCGCTGCCGATTCCAAGATCCAGGAGGATATTCGGCAAGACGGCGATAACCGCGAGGTAGATCGAGCCGACGAACAACAGACGGTTCATGACAAAGCCTAGGTACTCGGCGGTCGGTCGGCCCGGGCGAATGCCCGGGATAAATCCACCATACTTCTTCATGTTCTCAGCCTGCTCGGCCGGGTCATATTGAACCGAAACGTAGAAGTAGGAGAAGAAGATGGTGAGCACGAAGTACAGGACGATGTACTGCCAGGAGCTCGGCGACTGCAAGTGCGCGATGACATTGCGCTGCCACCAGTTATCAGACACGCCCGCGGAACCGGAGTTAACGATCTGGGTGATGAGCACCGGCATGTAGATCAGCGAGGAAGCGAAGATGACCGGGATAACGCCGGCCTGGTTGACCTTAAGCGGCAGGTAGGTGGAGGAACCACCGTACTGGCGGCGGCCCACCATGCGCTTGGCGTATTGCACCGGAATCCGGCGCTGGCCCTGCTCGATGAAGGTAATGCCCACGACGAGGAAGATGAGCCCGGCAAGAACCATGGCGAAGACCAGGCCGCCATTGTTCTGGAGGATGTTAACGCCGTCGGTAGGAAGGCGGGTAGCAATACCGGCGAAAATCATCAGCGACATACCGTTGCCGATGCCCTTCTCAGTAATCAGCTCACCCATCCACATCACAAGGATGGCGCCGGAGGTCATGGTGATAACGAGCACGATGAGGGTGAAGAAGTTGCGGTCCTCCGCCAGGACGCGCACACCTTGTCCTAGAAGCTGCTCGCGGTCCGCCAGAGCCACGATGCCCGAAGACTGCAGCAGCGCCAACGCCAGGGTGAGGTAGCGCGTGTACTGCGTCATTTTGGCCTGACCGGACTGTCCCTCCTTCTTCAACTGCTCGAAGTGGGGAATGACCACGGTCAGCAGCTGCACGATAATCGACGCCGTAATGTACGGCATGATGCCGATGGCGAAGATGGACAGCTGCAGGAGCGCACCACCGGAGAACAGGTTGATCACCGAATAGAGGTTGCCTGCTTCCTCCGTGAGGTCACGAAGCCGGCCGGCGATGGTGGCGTAATCAACGCCCGGCGACGGGATCTGTGCGCCAACGCGGTAGAGGATAATCAACACGAGCGTGAAGATGATCTTCTTACGCAGGTCGGCATCTTTGAAAGCCTGCAGAATGGCGGACACTACTAAATCCTCCTGGCCTACCGCGCTTGCTATGCGGTTCGAATTCGCCGCGCACGGGGGTGGATCTCATCTGTTCCCAAACTTTAAGAGTCTTTTTAAGGTCTCTCATAGGAACGGTTGAACACTTTTGACCCCATCACCCTACCAGCCTCGGCCTCATTCGCCACATTGAGCCCGCCCATGCCACGCCGCTGGGCTCCCTATGGTTTTCCCCCTTAGCGCCTTCTACAGATCGGGCCTACCATGGACCCCGTTGCTTTAAGGCAATGTCCTTACAAGGTTTTTACGTCTTTTCGACCTTTCCGGCGACGCCTGGAGTGTCTCGGAGTATGGCCGTTCTTGATCTGCCAGACACTGAACCGAAAGAAGTATGTAATTTTATGAGTAAGCGATTCACCCCAATGACCGTGGCTGAGATCATCGATACCTTCGTTCCCAGCCCCAACCCCTTCCGCTGGGAGGCATTCGACGGTTCCTCTACCGGCCCGGCCGATGCGCAGTTCACCGTCAGGATTAACAACCTCCAGGGCTTGGCCTATATCGCTACTCACCCAGGGGACGTCGGGTTCGCCCGCGCCTATGTCACTGATGGCATCACGGTCGAAGGCGAACACCCGGCGCATCCCTATGGCATCTTCGACGCTTTGCATGCGATGTATGACAAGTTCTCCCGCCCGGACGCCAAGACGCTGGCCCGGGTAGTCCGCTCCTTAGCCTCGCTGGGTGCCTTCCAAATCCAGCCGGTCCCAGAGGTTGAGCGCGCTTCCTGGCTGCGCCGCAAGCTGCACGAAGGCCTGTCCAAGCATTCCAAGGAGCGCGATGCAGACGTCATCTCCGATCACTACGACGTGGGCAATGACTTCTACGAACTCTTCCTCGGCGATTCGATGACATATACCTGCGCCTACTACCCCTCCCCCGACGCCATGCTGGATGAGGCTCAGGAAAACAAGTACCGGCTCATCTTCGACAAGCTGCGCCTCAAGGAGGGCGACCGCCACCTGGACGTCGGCTGTGGCTGGGGCGGGATGGTGCGCTACGCCGCTAAGCGCGGCGTGAAGTCAGTCGGTGTGACCTTGTCCAAGGAACAGGCTGAATGGGGCCAAGCCAAGATTAAGGAGGAGGGCCTCGAGGACCTGGCGGAAATCCGCTTCCTGGATTACCGCGACGTCACCGAGGAAGGCTTCGATGCCATCTCCGCCATCGGGCTACTCGAGCATATCGGTGTCAAGAACTATCCCAGCTTCTTCAGCTTCCTTCACGGCAAGCTCAAGCCAGGTGGTGTGATGCTCAACCACTGCATCACCTACCCGGATAACCATAAAACGCCGAAGGGTGGGTTCATCGACCGCTATATCTTCCCCGACGGCGAGCTCTCCGGCTCCGGCACTATCACCAAGTGCATGCAGGATGCCGGATTCGAAGTTGTCCACACGGAATCCCTCCGCTTCGACTACATGCGCACGCTGCATGATTGGTGCGAGAACCTCAAGGAGAATTGGGAGGAAGCCTGCTCGCTGGTGGGTCTGCCCACCGCGCGCCTGTGGGCCATCTATATGGCCGGCTCCGAGTGGGGCTTTGAGCACAACATCATCAACCTGTACCACTTCGTGGGCGTCAAACTGGGCGAAGCCGGCTCCCGCGCCGGCGTGCCAGAGCGCCGCTGGTGGGAAGATTCGCGCTTCTAAAGACTTAAGGGAGTTTTATGTTGACCGATCTCATCCGTAATCACCGCAGCGTTGACGCAGTAGAGATTCCGCCGGTGGACTGGAAGGCGCACCGGGAGGGCGTCGATAAGCTCCTGCGTAGCTTCCACGCGGTGCCGAAGGATAAGCGTGTGCGTTTGGCCAAGAAAACCTCGAACCTGTTCCGCGGGCGCAGCGGTGAGCAAGCCGGGCTGGACGTCTCCGGTCTGGATGGGGTGATTGAGGTCGATCCGATCGCACAGACCGCCGAGGTCCAGGGCATGTGCACCTACGAGGACCTCGTCGACGCCACCCTGCCGCATGGGCTTATGCCCTTTGTGGTGCCGCAGCTCAAGACCATTACCCTGGGCGGCGCCGTGACGGGGATGGGAGTGGAGTCCACGAGCTTCCGCGATGGACTGCCGCATGAATCCGTCCTGGAGATGGACATCCTGACCGGCACGGGGGATATTGTCACGTGCTCGCGCGAGGAGAACGTCGATCTCTTCCGCCTCTTCCCCAACTCCTATGGCTCCTTGGGCTATGCGGTGCGCCTGAAGATTGAGCTGCGCGCGGTCAAACCCTATGTGGAGCTGCGGGAGGTACGCTTTCACGACTTCGAGTCTTTGGCACGCACGCTTGACGACGTCTCCCGCACCCACACCTATGACGATGTCGAAGTGCACGGCCTGGATGGCGTGGTCTTCTCGCCGGAGGAGTCATACCTCGTCATGGCCCGTTTTACGGATGAGGCGGGGCCGACCTCCGACTACACGCGCGACAAGATCTTCTACCGCAGCCTTCAGCACGCCCGCGGCATCCGCCGCGACCGCCTCACGGTGCGCGACTATATCTGGCGCTGGGACACGGACTGGTTCTGGTGCTCGCGCGCTTTCGGGGCGCAGAATCCGCGCGTGCGCAAGGTGTGGCCGCGGCAGCTGCGCCGCAGTTCCTTCTACTGGAAGCTCGTGCGCCTAGACCGCAAATACGAGCTGGAGTACAACTTCATCAAGAAGCCGAAGGGCCTACCCCGCGCCGAGCGCGTGGTGCAGGACATCGAGGTCACACCGGACAATTTGCCGGAGTTCTTGGATTGGTTTTTCCAAGCCTCCGACATCCAACCAGTGTGGCTGTGCCCGATTCGGCTGCGCGAGGGCGTCGAAGACCTCGTTGACGCGGGCACGCTGGCCGCTGATTCCCCAGCTCCGTGGCCGCTGTACCCCCTGCGCCCGGGCCAGACGTGGATCAACGTGGGCTTTTGGTCAGGCGTGGAGGGCAATCACGTCGACCCCTCTGCTCCGGGCAATGGCGCCTTCAATCGCGTCATCGAAGCTAAAGTCAGCGAACTCGGCGGGCATAAATCGTTGTATTCGGAGGCATTCTACTCCCCCGAAGAATTTGCCAAGCTCTACGGCGGAAACCTCCCGGAGCGCATCAAGGCCGTCACCGATCCGGATGGCCGCTTCCCCGGCCTCTACGAGAAGACGGTCAACGAGGCCTAACGGCGACGCATAATTTTCATGCCATAAGGTTTCTCTCAAAAGGCATTAATACCTTTTGAGAGATGCCTTTTGCGGGCCTCTCCACGTAAACCCCCAGGTCAATACATAACGCACAAGCCATAAGGTACCCCTCAAAAGGTACTCATGCCTTCTGCGCCCAGGGGCTGCCCCGAAAACACCAGAAGCCCTCCCGCAGGCCACCGAAAGGTGGCGCCGCGGGAGGGCGATGGCTCTCACAGAGCCTGTAAGGGAATTACTTGGTTGCGGTGGCGGTGCCGCCAGCAGCCTCGATCTTCTCAACAGCAGACTTGGAGAACTTGTCAGCGGTGACGTTCAACTTAACGTTGATCTCACCGTTGCCCAGAACCTTGACCGGCTGGTTCTTGCGAACCAGGCCAGCAGCAACGATGTCCGCAACGGTGACGTCGCCACCGTTAGCGAAAGCCTCTGCGAGGTCAGCAACGTTGACTACCTGGTACTCAACGTGGTTCGGGTTCTTGAAGCCCTTAAGCTTCGGCAGACGCATGTGGATCGGCATCTGGCCACCCTCGAAAGCAGCTGGTACCTGCTTACGAGCTCCGGTGCCCTTGGTACCGCGACCAGCGGTCTTACCCTTGGATGCCTCACCGCGGCCGACGCGGGTCTTGGGCTTGTTGGATCCTGCGGCCGGGCGCAGGTCGTGGAGCTTGATGATATCAGCCATGGTTTACTCCCCTGCCACTTCTTCGACGGTGACCAGGTGACGCACCTTGTGAACCATACCGCGGATGATCGGGGTGTCCTGCTTCACAACAGAGTGACCGATGCGCTTGAGACCAAGCGACTCCATGTTTGCGCGGTGGTTCGGCTTGGTGCCCACAAGGCCCTTTACCTGAGTAATCTTCAGAGCCATTGCTTATGCCTCCTGACCTGCGCGCTTGCGCAGCATCTGGGCCGGTGCGACCTCCTCGAGGGACTTGCCACGACGTGCGGCAACTTCCTCAGGGCGAACCAGCTGCTTGAGGCCGTCCACGGTAGCGCGGACGACGTTGAGAGCGTTGTCGGAGCCCAGGGACTTCGACAGAATGTCCTGCACGCCAGCGCACTCAAGCACCGGACGAGCAGCACCGCCGGCGATGACACCGGTACCCGGAGCGGCCGGCTTCATCATCACGATGCCAGCTGCGTCGCGACCCTCAACCGGGTGGGTAATGGTGCCAGCAATCATCGGGACGCGGAAGAAGTTCTTGCGAGCCTCTTCTGCACCCTTCTGGATTGCGGCCGGGACTTCCTTGGCCTTGCCGTAGCCGACGCCCACCATGCCCTGGCCGTCGCCGACGACGACGAGAGCGGTGAAGGACATGTTGCGGCCACCCTTGACGGTCTTAGCGACGCGGTTGATGGTCACAACGCGCTCGATGTACTTATCGCGCTCGTTGTCCTGGTGGTTGCGGCGGTCGTTACGACGGCCGTTGTTGCGACCCTTGCGGTCGTTGTTGTTCTCGGCGGAGCGTCCGCCGTCACGCTGTTCACGGTCCGACATTAGGCGTTCCTTCCGTTGATGTTTCCGTATGCCTTAATCATTAGAACTGCAGACCACCTTCGCGAGCGGCGTCGGCCAGCGCAGCAACGCGGCCGTGGTACTTGTAGCCTGCACGGTCGAAGACGACCTGCTCGATGCCAGCGGCCTTGGCGCGCTCAGCGATGAGCTGGCCTACCTTGGCAGCCTTGGCCTTCTTATCGCCCTCGAGTGCACGCACGTCGGCTTCCATGGAGGAAGCGGCAGCCAGGGTGTGGCCGGCCAGGTCGTCGATGACCTGAACGTGCATGTGGCGGGAGGAGCGGTGAACGACCAGACGCGGTGCCTCAGGGGTGCCGCGGAGGGTCTTACGGATGCGGAAGTGGCGGCGCGCGCGTGCTTCACGACGACGCGAGGAAATGTCCTTGCCAACCGGGGTGCGCTTTGCGTTTTCAGTGTTAGCCATTGCTTACTTACCCGTCTTTCCGACCTTGCGGCGGACCTGCTCGCCGTCGTAGCGAATACCCTTGCCCTTGTAAGGATCGTCCTTACGCAGGCGGCGGATGTACGCGGCGACCTGTCCAACCAGTTGCTTGTCAATACCAGATACGGAGAGCTTGGTTGCGCCATCCACAGCGAAGGTGATGCCCTCCGGAGCCTCGATGAGGATCGGGTGGGAGTAGCCCAGAGAGAACTCCAGGTCCTTACCCTTCTGCTGGACACGGTAACCAACACCGAAGATTTCCATCTTCTTGGTGTAGCCCTCGGTCACGCCAACAACGGCGTTGTTGACCAGGGAGCGGGCCAGACCGTGCAGGGCGCGGTTCTTGCGGTCGTCATCCGGACGGGAGACCTTGATCTCGTCATCCTCGACGGCTGCGGTGATCGGCTCCGGCAGCTCAACCTCGAGGGTGCCCTTGGCACCCTTAACGTTGACAACCTGGCCATTGATGGTGATGTCGACGCCCTTCGGGACGGCGATAGGTGCTAGACCGATACGAGACATGTGTCAATCCTCCCTTACCAGACGTAGGCGAGAACTTCTCCGCCTACACCCTTCTCCTGAGCCTGACGGTCGGTAAGCAGACCCTGAGACGTGGAAATGATAGCCACGCCCAGGCCGCCCAGAACCTGCGGCAGTTCGGTGGACTTTGCGTACACACGCAGACCCGGCTTAGACACGCGACGCAGACCCGAGAGGGAACGCTCACGGTTGTTGTACTTAAGCTCGAGGGACAGCTCGTGGCCCTCGACGGAGTAGTCAGCGATGTAGCCTTCCTGCTTCAAGATCTCAGCGATGTTCGCCTTGAGCTTGGAGGTCGGCATCGACACGACGTCGTGGTGCGCATTAGATGCGTTGCGCACGCGCGACAGCATGTCGGCAATAGGATCAGTCATAGTCATATGAGTGACCTTTAACCTTTCTCGTTGCGGTTCCCACAAAAGCTCACCAAAGCGTTTTCCGTGTGATTTCGGGCTACTCACGCTCCCCGCGGTCAATACCACGAGGCGCTCGCCACCCTTTGATACAGACAACGGTCCGCTATCTACGGCGAGGGGCCTACAACAAAGTAGATGTGTTCAATTCTTCCGGCTTGGCACGTTTCCGCACCTCCTGCACTGTTTTCGCGGCACAGGAGTGGAAAAATGCAAGTCCGTCGGATTACTCTACCCGCTGACATGCAGTTTTCCAAAACGCGTTAGCATAGGAAGCCATGAGCGAAACACCTGATCCGATCCGCACCGCCCATCAGTGGCTGAAGGAGGCTGCCGAGCTGATCGGCGCCTCTCCCGAGGAGGCCACCGCTTTGATCAAAGAACTTCTCGATCTGACCAAAGACGTTGCGCATACCCAGCCCCGGCCCGCCGCTCCCCTAACCGCTTACCTGGTGGGGCTCGCGTCCAAGAACACCGATGAGGCCCGTGCACACATTGCCACCTTGAAGGAGGCCCTCAACCGATGAGCGGGCGCGTCAACGCCACATTCGCTGTGACCAAGGTGCGCCTCGATGAGAACGGCCACGTCACCCAAGTCGATACCCGTGGCGATTCCGTCGCCGGCGAGGAGCCGCTGGAGATCCGCGTCGGCGGGCAAACACTAACGACGACGATGCGCACCCCGGGACACGACGTCGAGCTGGCACATGGTTTCCTCCACTCCGAAGGACACATTGAGAAGGTCAGTGACGTCCGGGGGGCCCGCTACTGCGCCGGCGCCTCGGTGGATGGGCGCAATCCCTATAATCTGCTCGACGTGGAGCTGGCTAACCCCCACGCGCTCACGCTCGCCGATCTGCGTCTGACCACCACCACGTCCGCCTGCGGCGTGTGTGGCACCTCCTCCATCGAGGCACTCATGAAGCAGTCACGCTACGAGATTCCACAGGTGCCGGTGGATCCGGGGGTCGTCGCCAAGCTGCCCGAGGCCCTCAAGCGGGAGCAGAAGCAGTTCCGTAAAACCGGAGGTATTCACGCTGCCGGGGCCTTTACTCTCGACGGCGCTCCCGTCGTGGTGCGCGAGGACGTCGGGCGGCACAACGCCGCCGACAAGGTCATCGGCAACCTGCTCATGGAAGGAAAGCTGCCCGCCAGTGACCTCATTCTGGTCATGAGCTCGCGCGCCAGCTTCGAACTCGTCAACAAGGCCGCTATGGCCGGCTTCGGCATGCTTGTCGCGGTCTCCGCAGCCTCCTCCCTAGCCGTCACAACCGCCCGGGAGACGGGCATGGCGCTCGTCGGCTTTGCCCGCGGCGACCGATTCAACCTTTATTCGGGTCAACTTAGTCGCGATACGCTTCCGGGCCGGAGTTAAGCCACGCGTAGACCCCACCCATGAGGAAGCCACCGCCGATGAGGTTTCCCATCCACGCGATGGACCAGTTGGTGAGCACCGCGCCCAGGCTAAAGGCATCGGGCAGCGGGCTAGCACAGAAGACCGTCAGCATCATCAGACAGAAGTTCGCGATGACGTGCTCAAGGCTTAAGCCCACAAAGCACGCGATGATGGGAACGATGACGAAGAATTTGGACACCAGCTCCTTGGCCGAGATCGCCCCGATGATCGCCATGTTCACCACGAAGTTGGCAACGATGGCCTCGACGAAAAGACCGCCCGGGGTCTTCTCCAGCTTCCCCGCCGACATCGTGGCGATAAGGTGACCCGGGTCCATGTTTCCCAGCTTCGCGGACACCGACATGGCGGCGGCAAAAATCACTACGCCGACGAGGTTAAACAGCGTGGTCACCACGAGCAACCACAGCGCCTTTCCCCACCCCACCTGCTTCTTCACCGCGCCGTAGACCATGTACATCATGTTGCTGGTGGCCAAATCAGCACCCAAGATGACAATGGCGAACAGGCCGAGCCCGAAAAGCGCAGCGAAAACCAAGGAGCCCAAGCCAGCCGCGTGCTTTTCGACACCCATCCCCACTACGCCAGCGAATGCCGTGCCGATGGCTAGGTACGCGCCCGCCAGGGTAGCTCGCACGGCGAAACGGGCGAGGGATTCGTCGAGAAGCGTGAGCTTCTTCTTCACCGCAACGGCGGCGGCTTCGTTGAGAGACATCCAGTACCTCACTGGCTCGAGAAACGTTAAGGCACCCGATATCGTACTCCGTGTCAGGACGCGCGAAACCCCCGGCCTCCTTGCAGGGAGTACCGGGGGTCGTTCTCTATCTCAAAGAGAAAGTGTCGCCGCTTACTTGAACGGGAAGCCGAGCTCGCGCAGGAGCTTGCGGCCTTCCTCGTCGTTGGTAGCGGAGGTGACGACGGTGATGTCCATACCGCGCGGGCGGTCCACCTTGTCGATGTCGATCTCGTAGAACATGGTCTGCTCGCTGAGGCCGAAGGTGTAGTTGCCGTGGCCGTCGAACTGCTGGTCGGAGAGACCGCGGAAGTCGCGAATACGCGGCAGCGCGATGGTCAGCAGGCGGTCCAGGAACTCCCACATGCGGTCGCCACGCAGGGTAACGCGTGCGCCGATGGGCATGCCCTCACGGAGCTTGAAGTTAGCGATGGACTTCTTAGCGCGACGCACCTGCGGCTTCTGGCCGGTGATAGCGGTAAGGTCCTCGAGAGCGCCGTTGATCATCTTGGAGTCGCGGGCAGCGTCGCCCACACCCATGTTGACGACAACCTTGGTGACGCCCGGAATCTGCATCACGTTCTCGTACTTGAACTCTTCGTTCAGAGCCTTCTTGATTTCCTCGCGGTAGCGGGTCTTCAGACGCGGAGTGTAGTTCTCGCTCATTTTAGATGTCCTTCCCGTTGCTACGTGCGATGCGGACCTTCTTGCCGTTCTCGTCGAAACGGTAGCCCACGCGGGTCGGGTTGCCCTCGGAGTCAACGATCGCAACGTTGGACACGTGGATCGGAGCTTCCTGGGTAACGATTCCGCCGGACTCGGCGCCACGCTCGGTAGCGGAGTTAGCAACGTGCTTCTTGACGCGGTTAACGCCCTCAACGAGGACCTTGTCACGCTTCGGGTATGCCTCGATGACCTTGCCCTTCGCGCCCTTGTCCGGGCCCGAAATAACGATCACCATATCGCCCTTATGAATCTTCATAAGACTAGATCACCTCCGGTGCGAGAGAAACGATCTTCATGAAGCGCTTGTCACGAAGTTCGCGAGCAACCGGGCCGAAGATGCGGGTACCGCGCGGCTCGTTGTCACCCTTGAGAATAACTGCGGCGTTTTCATCGAATGCGATGTAGGAGCCGTCCGGGCGACGGGTCTCCTTCTTGGCGCGTACGATGACGGCCTTGACGATGTCGCCTTCCTTTACGTTGCCACCCGGGATGGCTTCCTTGACAGTGGCGACGACGATGTCACCAATGCCAGCGAAACGTCGAACGGAGCCGCCGAGAACGCGGATGACGAGGATCTCTCGTGCACCAGAGTTATCGGCGACGCGCAGACGCGATTCTTTCTGAATCACTATGGGTCTCCTGACCTGGATTAACGTGCGTCAAGATTTCCGTCCTTGACACACCTGGTCTACTTGCTTATGTGGCACAGGCTGTGCGACGAACTCGCTGTTCACAGCGGTCGAAGGGTCTCGGTGCGGCGATTCGGAAACGCATCGCGCTGCACCGACCGGCCATATGCAACCCATACATTCAAGCATGCCTTAGACTGTTTCCCCAAATTGCACGCCCCGCTGCTTCCCACAGCCCGGCTGCATGACGGGGCTCCCATGCGGCATACCCCCTCGCTCGCGTCTGCACTCCTAGGCCTTGGAGGCTGATGCGGTGGTTGTCGCATCAGCAGGTTCTGGTTTCGGGTCCACGGTAAGGAATGCATCGCCGAAGGAAATCTCCTCGCCCGTGACGAAGGCCGGCAGGACCGGGCCTGTCTTCTTCGAGTTGGACACGACGACCGGCGTGGTCACCGGGTAGTCGGCGGCCTTGATGGCTGCGATGTCGAACTCGCACAGCAGGTCACCAGCCTTCACCTCATCGCCCTTGGACACGTGCGAGGTGAAGTGCTCGCCCTTCAGGTTCACGGTGTCGAAGCCGATGTGCATGAGAATGTCCACGTTGTTGCCGTCAGCATCCTTGCCACGCACGGCATACGCGTGCTTGGAGGGGAAGGTGACGGTAACCTTGCCGTCAATCGGGGATACGAGGCGCCCCTCGGTCGGCTCGACGGCCGCACCCGCACCCAGCTTGCCAGCGGCAAACATCGGGTCCGAGACCGACGCCAAGGCGATAGCTTTTCCAGCCAGCGGGGAGGCCACGCGATAGGCATTCGGGTCGGCGGTGGCAGCAGGCACCGCGCCGCCGACACCGGTGGCAGCACCGGTCTCATCGGGGTCGATGGAACCATGCTTGGAAATGAGGTAGCGGCCATAGGCAAAGGCCACGCCGAAAGCGAGGATCAAAGAGGTAAAGGCGCAGACGAAGAACTGCGTGTAATCCTCGGGACGCATGGAGACGAAGCCGATGAAGCCGGCGGCGCCGAGGGCGGTTGCTTTGACGTCGAAAAGCGCAATGAGCGTCGCGGCAATCGCGGAGGCACCCATGCCGATGTAGAAAGGCCAGCGCAGTCGCAGGTTCACACCGAAGATGGCAGGCTCGGTAATACCGAAGAGCGCGGACACACCCGAAGCGCCGGACAGACCCTTGAGCTTCTCAGAACGGGTCAGGAAGTAGACCGCCAGGGCCACGCCACCCTGGGCAATGTTGGCCACGGAAGCGACCGCAAAGATGAAGGAGCCGCCCTCGTTCCACAGCATGGTCTCGATCGGCGGGAAGGATTGGTGCAGGCCCGTGATGACAATCGGCGAGTAGAACAGACCGAAGATGAAGCCGCCCACCGGGCCGGCGAAGGTGTACAGGTCATTAAGACCCGCGCCGAGCATGTCGCCCGCAGTGCGCAGCACCGGCCCCACTGCGATGAAGGTAATAAAGCCCGTTACCAGCAGCGTGAGCAGCGGGGTGAGCAGGAAGTCCACCGTTCCCTTAAGGTGCTTGTGCAGGAATTTCTCAATCGTGGCCAGAATCCACGCGATGACCAGGATGGGCAGGATGGAGCCTTGGTAGCCCGCTTGGGCAACGTCGAGACCGAAGATATTCCAGTAGGCCATCTCCCCTGCCTCGATGGTCGCGGCCACCTGGTAACCATTGACCAGGTCCGGCATCACCATCGCCATGGCCATGCCGGCGCCGAGGAACTCATTGCCGCCGAAGCGCTTGGTGGCGGTGAAGCCCACCAGGATGGGCAGGAAGGCAAACGGCGCGGACGCCAGGAGGTTGATGAGCCCGGCGACATCCGCCATGGCAGGGAACATCTCAATGACGGACTGCTCGCCGAACAGGCCATTGGCTGTCAGCACGTTGTTGAGCGCCATGAGCAGACCGCCGCCGACCAGAATCGGGATGAGCGGTACGAAGATATCCGCGAGGACCTTTACCGCGCGGGAGAACCAGTTGCCGGAGTCGGCGGCAATGTCCTTGAGCTTGTCCGTGGACACCGCGATGTCCTTGGTGGTTATCTTGTTGAGCTGGTCGAAGACGATGTTGACATCGCCCGGTCCGACGATGACCTGGAACATGCCCCCGGCCTCAAAGATGCCCTTGAGGTCCGGATCATTTTCCAGCGCGGCCTTGTCGACCTTCTTGCTGTCCTTGAGCACCATCCGCAGGCGGGTGGCGCAGTGCGCCAGCGCCACGATGTTGTCTTCGCCGCCGATGGCTGAGAGTATTCGCGCCGCGACCTGTGAGTGATCCATTCCGGCGTGCCTCCTCGGAGAGTGAGATGAATTAAATAGCGTCACCTCCTATTAGACACGTTACCCAACACAAAGCCAAGCATTCGGGCATAAATATAGGAAAATTCACACCCTAACGGGCTTCCCAGCCGTGCCAGCGAGCGTCGCTGGCACCAAAAATCGCCGACGCGCCCGCAATCCGCCCATCACCCGCGAAGACCTCCACGGCACATCCATCCGCGATGAGCTCCACGGAGCCAGCCGGGCAGGGAACGACGCGCTCATCGTCCCCAACTGCCAAACGGAGTTCTCCCCCGCCGTAGGTGACGCGGAAGGCGTCGGCCTCGGAGTCGTCGACAAGCACGTACGTTCCCTCGCCGGCCATCAGCGTGGCTACCGAACCGAACCCAACGCGTGCTGCCTCCGCCGGCACAGCCGGCAGCGACCACAACGGCGCCTGGCGCAACCAGCCTTCCTCCAGCCACACGCGCCGCGGCAAGGTGAGCGTGTGGACCCAGCCCTGGGCAACCGTCGAGGTGTCATCCTGCACGGGCAGCCCCATCCACCCCAGCATGATGGCCTCGCCCTCCTTTTCCACCAGCTGCGGCGCATAAAACTGGTGGCCATAATCCAGCTCGCTAAAGCCCCGCTCCACGTGGAAGACGGTGCCCTCCAACCGGCCCACGAGGTAACCGCACTGATCGGAGGAGGCGTAGTGCGTGGTGCCGTCAGCAACCACCGGCTCGAGTCCTTGCGGGCAGATGACCAAGACGTCCTTGTCCTCTCCCGTCGCGCGGTCCCGGAGCGTGAGAAGGTTGGGGCACTCCCACATGTAGCCGCCCGGCACGAGATCCGGGCTCAGGCCCGGCTGAGCACTCGAGGTATCAAAGGTGATCGTGCCTTCAAAGGACCACTGCGCCAAGTCCGTAGAACGGTAGAGCACGGCGTGCCCGCTTTCGTCTTCTGCTTGGGCGCCGAGCACCATGCGCCAGCCGGCGTCATCGCGGGTGATCTGGGGATCGCGGTAGTGCCCCGTGAAGCCCTCCGCGGGGCCATCGATGAGCGGGTTGGCGGGGTCGTGCTCATAGAAACCGCCTTCTGGACCGCCGGCATCGACGGCACGGACGCGATTCTGCGAGGGAATCCGCACGCCATCGCGCTTGAGATTGCCGGTATAAAACAGCCAGACGTCCTCACCGTCGACCACTGCGCCGCCCGAGTAGCAGCCGTGGGCGTCGTGCTCACGGATGGGATACAGCGCGTCCGGGTAGTGCCGCCATGGCTTCGCCTCGCTTAAGGAGGCCACGGCATGACCCCAGCCTGTCTGCTTCGCCGCGTGCGGGAAGTAGGGGTCGTGCTGATAATAAACATGCAGGTTGTTGCCATCGATGAAGACCCCATTCGGGTCATTGAGGCGGCCGGAGGGCGGGGAGAGATGGAAAAGCGGACGGTAGTTCATGCTCTCGATAGTATGGGTTCCATGGACATTATGGTGTGTGGCGAAGGCCTTGTTGACCTCGTTCCGCGCGGACGCGGGCAGCTGGCGGATTTAACACCGGCGTTGGGCGGCGGTCCCTTCAACGTGGCGGTCGCGGCGAGCCGTTTGGGCGCTAGCGTGGGATTTCAGTCGCGGCTCTCGCACGATGCCTTCGGGCAAGCGCTCATGGAGCGTCTGCATAAAGAAGGAGTGGATACCTCGCTCGTGCAGCGGGGTGAGGAACCCACGACACTAGCGGTCTGCACCATCGGTGAGGACGGATCGGCCACCTATTCCTTCTACACGGAGGGCACGGCGGACCGCCTAATAGAGCCTGTGCTTGTCGACGTCCCCTGGGCCTGTTTCGGCACCGTCTCCCTCGCCCTGGAACCTGGTGCCTCCCGTTATGCCGCGTTGCTGAAGGACCTTGCCGCGAAGGGCACGAAGGTCGCGCTGGACCCTAATATTCGCTCCTTCTTCGCCACCCCGGAGCACCGCGATTTCTTGTTGTCACTTTTGCCACACGTCACGTTGTTGAAGTTGAGCGAGGAAGAAGTGAAATTCCTGGGCGAAGACGCACTGGCCCACGTACCTGTAGTGGTAACCACGCGCGGCGCAGAAGGGCTGAGCGTACGCACGGACTCGGTATCGGCGCAGGTCCCACCGGTTAAGGTCGAGGTGGCAGACACCATTGGCGCCGGTGACACGGTCATGGCCGCGCTGCTGAGCCAGTTGCTAACGCGGGATATCAGCGCATTAAGCGCCGAAGAGTGGCAGGAGATCCTCCACTTCGCGGCGACGGCCGCAGCCATTACGGTGTCCCGCACGGGCGCGCAACCGCCCACGTGTTCTGAGGTGGAGGAGCGCCTATGAACTACCCAGTGCGTGCCAGCGTAGTGCACGGCCTGCTCTTTGTGCTTGTAGCCGTGGCTTTTATCCTGCCGGTGGTCTTCGGTGCCGCAGCGCTTCTACCGGTGCCGCTTGCGGCGTGGGCGTCGGTGGTGCTCGCCGCACTCGCGCTTGTCGACGCCTCCTACCACGCCTTCTCCCCCTCCCAGCGCCCCACCCGCGGTTTACGAGCCCTGTCGGCGGTAGGCAGCGCTGCGCTCATCGCTGGCTGGTTGGTGTGGCTGCGGATTTATAACACCATTGACCTGGTGAGCGCCACGCCCTACCGTGTCGGCACGTTCCTTCTCGCGGTAGGCGCGGTGTTGAGCGCGTTCTGTCTCGCCATTGCACTCACGCACCGGGGCACACGCTAGACTCTTGGAGGCTTCCGCCCCGGGTTCGCCGCCCGATTCAGAGCACGCGTTCCCTAGAGGACTTCGTCTGGGGTGTAGTCCACGTACAGCGCACCCATAGGAACGCTCGTATCGCTTTGCCACCAGCCGCGGTCGGGTTCAAAGGGCAAGGTGACGTGCTTGCCCTCGTAGCCTGCCCACGCGCTTTTCTCGACGAGCCCAATGCAACTCTTGCCGGAAAAGGTCAACGATTTCCGTGACGGGCTGCCACTCTTGTATCCGCTCAAGGTGGTGGGCGCATCCAAGGCCAAGAACCAGACCTCTGTCGAGGCGTAATCGGACACGACAATGCCTGGCACGCCACCATCGAGGTCGCCTGCTTTGACCTTGTGCACAGTGCCTGAGACCGTGGTGGGAGCATCGGCAGGATTGCCCTCACTGGCAACGCGATCCTTCCGGTACTCGCACTTTTCGATGCCACTGGTGACGGAGGTGTCCGCCTCGGCATTGTTTCCATCGTTGGGTGCAGGTGTCTTCGTGACCTCGGCGGTGCCAGAATTACCGGCACCAGGCGAGTAGCCCGCCGGAAGCGTCGGTTTGGGTCCGGCAGCTTCGGTGCTGGGCTGGGGCTGCGCCTCCGACTCCGGTTTAGCTTGCGTAGGTGAAACGTCCGCGGCGGAGTCCACAGCCGGGGCGTCGGCAGCAACGGGGGCCGGCTCCTCTGCGGCGCAACCGACGAGGGCCGCTACGGAGGAAGCGCAGACAAGGGTAAGCAGAGAGCGAGAGAACGCGGACATACGGCGTTAAACCTTTCAGGAGATGAACGGCCTAACCCTAGCACGTTCCTGCAGCGCAGCCGGATAAAATCGGAGAGCATTCCCCTAGCCAGCCTGTGCTGTGTTGCGCCGATTCAGCCCGGTAGGGGGCAGAAAAAATGACCCCCACGGTGAACGTGGGGGTCATTGATCTCGAAGAGGGCTAGATATTACTTAGCCTTCTCCACGATCTCGACGAGACGGAAGTGCTTGTCCTTGGACAGCGGGCGAGTCTCGGCGATGAGAACGCGGTCGCCGATGCCGGCGGTCTCGTTCTCGTCGTGCGCCTTAACCTTCTTGTTAGTGCGCATAATCTTGCCGTAGAGGGCGTGCTGCTTGCGGTCCTCGAGCTCGACAACGATGGTCTTATTCATCTTGTCGGAGACAACGATGCCGGTGCGGGTCTTGCGAGCGCCCTTTTCCTTCTTAGTGTTCACGTTTGCCTCACTCATGATTAAGCCTCAGCTCCCGGAGCAACGGACAGGCCCAGCTCGCGCTCGCGCAGAACGGTGTAGATGCGGGCGATGTCGCGCTTAACCGTGCCGATGCGGCGGTTGTTGGTCAGCTGGCCAGTGGCCTTCTGGAAACGAAGGTTGAAAAGCTCTTCCTTCGCATCCTTCAGGCGGTTCTCCAGCTCAGCGTTGTCGAGCTCACGGAACTCGTGGGCGGGGGTACCGGTAGCCATTAGAACTGGTCCTCCTTCTTGATGATGCGGACCTTGCACGGAAGCTTCTGGCCGGCGCGGCGCAGAGCCTCGATGGCGGTAGCTTCGTTCGGGTAGGTCATCTCGAAGAGGATGCGGCCCGGCTTAACGTTGGCAACCCACTTCTCGACGGGACCCTTACCGGAACCCATACGCACGCCGAGCGGCTTCTGGGTCAGCGGACGGTCCGGGAAGATGTTGATCCACACCTTGCCACCACGCTTGACGTGGCGGTTGATGGCAATACGTGCGGCCTCAATCTGGCGGTTGGTGATGTACGCCGGCTCAAGAGCCTGGATGGCGTAGTCACCGAAGTTGATGCGGTTACCGCCCTTGGACACACCCGAGCGGGTCGGGCGGTGCTGGCGACGGTACTTGACGCGCTTAGGAATCAGCATGGATTAGCCCTCCTGCTTCTGCTGTGCGCGCTGGCGACGCTGGCCACCACGGCGCGAGCGACCGTTACGGTCACCGCGGCCGCGGCCCTGCGCCGGAGCGTTCAGTTCGGACTCGCGGACGCCACCGACAACGTCACCCTTGTAGATCCACACCTTGATGCCGATGCGGCCGAAGGTGGTGTGGGCCTCTGCGGTGCCGTAGTCGATTTCGGCGCGAAGGGTGTGCAGCGGAACGCGACCCTCGTGGTAGCGCTCAACGCGAGACATTTCTGCACCGCCCAGGCGGCCGGACAGCAGAATCTTGATGCCCTTGACCTGCGGCTGGCGCATAGCGGACTGGATAGCCTTGCGCATTGCACGACGGAATGCGACGCGGTTAACCAGCTGCTCCGCGATGGACTGTGCAACCAGGGTTGCGTTGGCGTCGACCTGCTTGACCTCGAGGATGTTGAGGGCAACCATCTTGCCGGTGAGCTTCTCCAGCTCACGACGGATGCGGTCAGCCTCAGCGCCGCGGCGGCCAATCACGATGCCCGGGCGGGCGGTGTGAATGTCCACGCGGACGCGGTCGCGGGTGCGCTCGATGACGACGTCGGCGATGCCGGCGCGGTCGAGGCCCTTCTCCAGGTACTCGCGGATCTTGATGTCTTCGGCTACGTAGTTTGCGTAGTCCTTATCGGCGTACCAGTGGGTCTTCCAGTCGGAAGTGATGCCCAAACGTAGGCCGTGAGGATGGATCTTCTGGCCCATTACTTGGCCCCTTCCTTCTGGCTCTCGACAACCACGGTGATGTGGCTGGTGCGCTTACGAATCATGAATGCGCGGCCCTGTGCGCGCGGCTGGAAACGACGCATGGTCGGACCCTCGTTGGCGTATGCCTCGGAGATGACCAGGGTGCGCGGATCCAGGCCGAAGTTGTTCTCAGCGTTGGCAGCTGCGGATGCAACAACCTTGGCAACCGGCTCAGCGGCGCCCTGCGGAGCGTACTTCAGGATTGCAAGTGCCTCGGCTACGGACTTACCGCGGACCAAGTCGATGACGCGGCGTGCCTTCATCGGGGTAACGCGGACGTAGCGAGCCGTTGCGGATGCGGAGGTGATGGTGTCACTCATCGCTTATCGACGTCCCTTCTTGTCGTCCTTGACGTGACCCTTAAAGGTCTTGGTGGGTGCGAACTCACCGAGCTTGTGACCAACCATGGAGTCCTCGACGAACACCGGCACATGCTTGCGGCCGTCATGGACGGCGAAGGTGTGACCGATGAAGTCGGGCAGGATGGTGGAGCGGCGAGACCAGGTCTTGATGACCTGCTTGGTGCCGGCCTCGTTCTGAGCATCAACCTTGTTGAGGAGGTGCTCATCGACGAACGGGCCCTTCTTAAGGCTGCGTGGCATTGTTTACCTCCTCTTAGCGCTTCTTGTTCGGGCGACGACGGCGCACGATCATGTTGTTCGAGTAACGGTTCGGGTTGCGGGTGCGGCCTTCCTTGTGGCCCCACGGCGACACCGGGTGGCGACCACCCGAGGTCTTACCCTCACCACCACCGTGCGGGTGGTCGACCGGGTTCATAACGACACCGCGGACGGTCGGGCGGACGCCCTTCCAGCGCATACGGCCGGCCTTGCCCCAACGGATGTTCATCTGGTCAGCGTTGCCAACCTCACCGACGGTGGCGCGGCAACGGATGTCGACGCGACGGATCTCGGAGGACGGCATACGCAGGATGGCGTACTTGCCTTCCTTACCCAGCAGCTGGATGGAGGCACCAGCGGAGCGGGCCAGCTTAGCGCCAGCGCCCGGCTTGAGCTCCACAGCGTGGATGGTGGTACCGGTCGGGATGTTGCGCAGCGGCAGGTTGTTGCCAACCTTGATATCCGCGTTCGGACCAGCCTCGACGATGGTGCCCTGCTTCAGGCCCTTCGGGGCGATGATGTAGCGCTTCTCGCCATCTGCGTAGTGCAGGAGGGCGATGTTGGCGGTACGGTTCGGGTCGTACTCGATGTGTGCGACCTTTGCAGGGATGCCGTCCTTGTCGGTACGACGGAAGTCGATCAGACGGTAACGGCGCTTGTGGCCACCGCCGATGTGGCGGGTGGTGATGCGGCCGTAGTTGTTACGACCACCAGTCTTGCTCAGCGGGCGCAGCAGGGACTTCTCCGGGGTCGAGCGAGTGATTTCCTCGAACTCGGACACGGAGGATGCGCGGCGACCCGGAGTTGTCGGCTTGTACTTACGAATAGCCATAATTCTTCCTTTTCCTTTCGGCTCTTCGGTGGGGCTTAAGCGCCTGCGCCGAAGACGTCGATGGAGTCGCTGCCTTCACGGAGCGTCACGTAGGCGCGCTTGGTGGACTTACGCTGACCGTAGCCGGTGCGGGTGCGCTTGCGCTTGCCTGCACGGTTCACGGTGTTCACGGAAGCAACCTTCACGCCGAAGATCTGCTCGACGGCATCTTTAATCTGGGTCTTGTTGGAGTCCGTGGAGACGTAGAACGTGTAGACGTTCTGTTCCATCAGGCCGTAGGACTTCTCGGACACAACCGGTGCGATGATGACGTCGCGCGGGTTAGCGAGCTTAGCCATTACTTCTCCTCCTTAGCTTCCTCGGCGGCGCCGGTAGCGCGCTCGACGAAGGTGTGCAGAGCCTCAACGGAGAACACAACGTCGTCCGAGTAGAGGACGTCGTAGGTGTTCAGCTGGCCGGCGTCCAGGATCTGGACGTTCGGCAGGTTGTTGGCGCTGCGGCGAGCATTGATGTCCTCGCGGCCGATGACCAGAAGAACATTCTTGCGGTCGGTGAGGCGCTCGATGAAAGCCTTGGCCTGCTTGGTGGACGGGGTCTGGCCCGGGACGAGCTCCTCGATGACGTGGATGCGCTCGTTACGTGCACGGTCAGACAGTGCGCCGTAGAGAGCAGCCTTGATCATGCGCTTCGGGGTGCGCTGGGAGTAGTCACGCGGGACCGGGCCGTGCACGGTGCCACCACCGGTGTAGTGAGGCGCACGGATGGAGCCCTGGCGGGCGCGGCCGGTGCCCTTCTGACGGAACGGCTTGCGACCACCGCCGCGGACCTCGCCGCGAGTCTTGGTCTTGTGGGTACCCTGACGAGCAGCAGCGAGCTGTGCGTTGACAACCTGGTGCATCAAAGCAATGGATGCCTCGGTGTCAAAGAGCTCGGCCGGCAACTCAACGGTGCCGTTGGTCTTACCGTCAGCGGTCTGGACGTCTAGCTTGAGGTTGCTCATGCGTGTGCACCGCCCTTCACTGCGGTCTTAACGGTGACGAGGCCACCGCGCGCACCCGGGATAGCACCCTTGATGAGCAGCAGGTTGGACTCGGCATCAATCTTCTGAATCTTCAGGTTCTGGGTGGTCACGCGGTCCTGGCCCATGCGGCCAGCCATGCGCTTACCCTTGAAGACGCGGCCCGGGAACGAAGCGCCACCAATGCCACCAACGCGGCGGTGAGCAGCCTGGTTACCGTGGGCAGCGCCCTGGCCTGCGAAGCCGTGGCGCTTCATGGCGCCAGCGTAGCCGTGACCCTTGGTGGTGCCGGTAACGTCAACGAAGGACACGCCCTCGAAGATGTCCACCTTGACCTCCTGGCCGACCTCGTATGCGGAGGTGTCGTCCATGCGGATCTCAGCGACGTAACGGCGCGGGGTCACGCCAGCCTTCTTGAAGTGACCGGTTGCAGGCTTGTTGACCTTGCGCGGGTCCTTCTCGCCGAAGGCAATCTGGATGGCGTTGTAGCCATCGGTTTCTTTCGTACGGATCTGGGTAACCACGCACGGGCCAGCCTCGACGACGGTCACCGGCACAACGCGGTTCTCCTCGTCGAAGACCTGGGTCATGCCGAGCTTGGTGCCCAGAATTCCCTTGATCTCGTTTTCACTCATTGTTTGTTCTCCACCAAATACGTTGTGTCGATCGCTTACTGGATATTCACGTCGACGCTTGCCGGAAGGTCGATGCGCATGAGGGCGTCAACGGTCTTCGGGGTCGGGTCGAGAATGTCGATGAGGCGCTTGTGAGTGCGCATCTCGAAGTGCTCGCGAGAGTCCTTGTACTTGTGCGGAGAACGAATAACGGCGTATACGTTCTTCTCGGTTGGGAGCGGCACCGGGCCGACAACACGAGCACCCGTACGGGTAACGGTCTCGACGATCTTCTTAGCAGAAGCGTCGATGGCCTCGTGGTCGTAGGCCTTCAGCCGAATGCGGATTTTTTGTCCCGCCACGCTTATCCTCTTCCTCGCTTCCCCACTTTCACATTCCCGGCGTATCCGGGGCGTGAAGCGGTGGGAAATTGCTTCTCGATTTCTCTATAACGTTGTCCGGGCTGGAAGCCATGGCTCAACGCCAGTTGTCTGACTGTCATGACGACCACGAGAGTGACTTAAGGCAAAAGCCCAGAGTGCAGTGCTCGTGACGGGGTACAAGACCCGTAGTCAAAGTAAATAGGAAGAAGACTGGGGCGTTAGATCTCAATGATCCGCAACCAAAGTCTTATTCATATACTGCCGCTGTTTATTTGCCATGCCCCTTCTCCGGTCCATCTTCTCGGGATTGTCTCTGCTCAAGCGCGGACCTAGCCCGATCGGATGACCTTCGCGTGTAGCTCTAAAAGAACCCCACAACAAAGGTGTCATGTTCGCCTTACCAGCAACAACGCCCTACAAGCTGAAGCCTGTGGTTACGTCGCTGTGTTAAAGCAACCCCTGTATTTAAGCACGTAACCTCGCGTTTTCCAAACTCCTGCGGAAACAGTGGGTAACATCACGTTTTGGCCAAGGATTGACTCTCCGCCGCCCCGCGGACCGCGTTCGCGGTTAAGCTCGTGACGTAGATACATACCTACATCAACTACACAATGAGAGGGATCCACCATGGCTGAGAACACCACCCCCAAGGACGTCGCCGAGCAGACCGCCCCGGCGAACGACGCCACCCCGGCCCCTGCCCCGGAGCGCAACAAGAACCTGGAGACCGATTTCGGCACCACCCGCATCGATGATGTCGTTGTGTCCAAGATCGCCGGCATCGCCGCCCGCGAGGTTTCCGGCGTCGCCGCCCTCGGCGGCGGTGGCGCCCGCATGATGGGCTCCATCCGCGAATCCTTCGGCGCTTCCGAGGACGTCCGCCAGGGCGTGAGCGTCGAGGTGAACAACGGCACCGCTTCCATCGATATCGCCATCATCGCCGAGTACGGCGTGGCCATCCACGAGCTCGCCGAAGCCATCCGCCGCAACATCATGAATGCGGTCGAGCGCATGACCGGCCTGTCCGTCGATCGCGTCGACGTCGTCGTCCACGACGTCAAGCTGCCGCGCGAAGAAGACGAGTCCACCGAGGCAACTCCGGCAGTTACCCAGGGCCAGGCATAACGTGACCTCTGCCGAGCTCACCCTCCCCCTTGCCACGTCCATAGCGGAGGCGGTGACGGATCTGAGGGGCGTCGCCAAGCTTTCGCCCGGCCGGTTCGGGGAGGTCGCGCTGCTCTTCCCCGGTGAGCGCGTGCACGGCATTCGCCGCCCCAGCCCGCAGGATGACACGCACCTGGAGCTGCACATTGTCGTTGATGTCAGCGCAGGCGTACCACTCGCCGAGCTTGGCGACGTCACCCGCACCACCGTCCGCGCCACCTGGCCCGCAGTGCGCCGCGTAGACGTGGTCTTCGACGACGCGGTCTAAAAGGAACCGACATACAGAACTAAAGGAAAACCATGAAGAACTACACCTCCCTCGGCGTGATCGCCGGCTTGGTTCTGGCCTTTTTCATCTACCTCGGCGTGTGGTACGTCGCGCTCGCGGTCTTGCTTGCCGCGGTCGGCGGCGTCATCGGCGCGCATTTCGACGGCCGCATTGACCTCACCGCGGTGTGGAAAGGCGTGGTCGGCCAGGATAGAGGCCGAGGCTAGTGAGCACCGAAACTACCGGGGTCGCCCTCTTCGGGCGAACCCGCTTTTCCCTGCGCGCGATGGAAAAGGTCATTAACGCCGCCATTGCGAGCGTGCCGGGGACCGCGGCTGTCGACGCCAAATTAGCCGGCCTCGCCGGCCGCGCCTTTCCGCGCGTGATGGCGCAAATGGACCCGGATACGCAGATGGTGGCGGTGGATGTCGACATCGCTGTGTACTGGCCCTCCCCCGTCACCGAGGTGGCGAAGGCAGTTCGCACGGCAATCCGGGAGGCAGTCCGCGATTTCACAGGTTTTCGCACCACTCGCGTCAACGTAACGGTGGGCGGTGCGGTCCTAGGCGAGCGCACAACCGCGCTGGCGGTCGAGACACGCGCGCCACTGTCGGCGCAGATTCCGGCGATTGTTCCGGAGCGCGCTTTGAAGCCGGTGGACGTAAGCCAGCGCGCCGCGGTGCGCCAAGTGTCGGCCCCTGCGCCGGTCCCTGTACGCACGGTGAGGGTGCCGGAGGCGGTGCGGGTGAGGGGCGTCGGCAAGCCTGCGGACGTTACGGTGCGCACGGAAGGTTTCGGCCCTGGCGAGAATCGCTACGACAAGCTGCGCCCCATCCACACGGCCGAACCGCAGCCGCTGCGCGCAGTCACGGATCCTGCGCCGGTACAGGTCCGCTCGGTGCCTGCGCCACGGGAGTTCGCGCTGCGCCACGTCGAAGTGCCCCGCCCGGTTGAACCGCGCGGCGTGGACCTTCCGCATACTTCTCCGCTTCGCGTCCCGCATGCCAAGCCGCTTCAGCTTCGCCCAATTGCGATTCGGCCCTCGGCCGAGTTCACACGCCGGGTAGACGTTCCACGTCCGGTGCCGCTGCGCGCCATCACCATCCGCGAAGGAGGTCATCATGAGTGAGAACTCGCTGCCCGCTGGCTTTGGCCAACGCCCGAAAGCCTCCCCACCGGCGCGGGGGTGGACCATCATCGTGGGCATCCTGCTGCTCGCGGCCGCCGTCGTCGTGGGGCGTGAGGCCTGGGTGGCAGGTGCCAACGAGGGCGCAACCTCGTGGCTGCAGCCCTTCATCGACGTGATGTCCTCGCCGGAGATCCATACATGGATGCTTGTGGCCGGGGGCGTGGCGATCTTCGTCGGGTTGATTCTGTTGTGGGCGGCGTGTGCGCCGCGGAAGACAACGCACGTGCGGATTGGATCCGAGGATGCGTCGATGTGGCTGCGCGCGGTGGATATTGCGCGGGTGGCGTCGGCAACGGCGCGTCGGGTGCCGGGAACGACGGCGGCGCGGAGTCGGGCCAAGATCACCAAGGAGCGCTCCCGTATCACGGTCACGGCCACGGGCGATGCCGATGATGCGCAGCTTAAGGAGCGCGTGACTGAAGCGGTGACGGCGGCGCTGGCGGCTATCACGCCAACCCCGGAGGTTACCGTGGTGATTGAGAATGAACAGGAGGACATCGCCAATGTCTAAGAAGCTTGCCGGTGTGGACCGTGCGCTTTTGGCCATACTGGGAATCCTGCTTATTGCCTTGGGGGTGTGGCCGATCCTCATCCACTTCGACGTGCCTTTCGCTACGTACTTGGCCTCGTGGGTGGACCACGACACGTGGGCGGGTCTGCCTGGGCAGTCTTGGTGGCCTTTTGCGCTGGGCTTGGCGACGATCATCTGTGCCCTCACCGGCCTGTGGCTGGTGATAAGCAACCTGCGCCATCATCGCTTTAATTCGATGCCCTCGGAGGAATCGAATGAGGAGGGTGCGATTAAGACGGAGATGCCCGCGATTGCGGGAGCGGTGGCGGATACTCTCGCTGACATTGAGGGCGTGGAGAAAGTATCGCGGCTGGTAGCCTACGACCGCTCGCGGCCGACGTTGCAGTATGAGGTGCTAGCGGATCCCGATACCCCGCTGCTGCGCATCAAGGATGCCATTGAGGTCAATGACCGCGACTTCCGCGCGGCCTTCCCGGACGTGGATGTGGATACGCGGTACAAGGTTCACTTCACGAAGGTCCGCAACGCTACCGTCTAGGCCGCCGCGCGCGGCGAGCGGGCTTACTCACGGCCTACGTGCGCCTTGCGGCACCGACTAACCTCGCATTCTCTTGCCTCCGCGATTGGCGTTTTGCCCACCGGTAAGCAGGCGGTTTCTGCTTCCGGTTGCGGGGTTGCTAGTGCTGTTT